>DAHWLW010000008.1:0-5142 GCA_027343465.1 Thermoplasmatales archaeon
AGCTATCCGCTTGCCTATACCTTTTCAAGGCTTGCATTGAGATCAAAAGAATCCGGGGGGATATACTCCTTCTCACTTGAGGCATTTGGCAGAAGGCTGGGCAACGGTGTCGGCTGGCTGTTCCTGGCCTGGGTTGTGATCGGAGCTCCTGCAGTTGCAGTAGCAGCTGGTACCTACCTGTCATATGCGATTCCGATTAGCGGCACAGGTGTCTACATAGTCGCGTTTCTGATGATTCTGGCAGCTTCTGTCATTAATTACATGGGGATAAGGTTCAGCGCAAATTTCCAGTTGATAATTATTGTAATGCTGCTTTCTCTCCTCGGAATTTCCATAATAACAGCAGGATCTAGAATCTCAATCTCTGAATTTGAGCCATTTTTCAAAGGATCAGGGCTGGGAGGCATAGGAACGGCAATTGCCCTTGTTGTGTGGGCCTATTTTGGATACGAGAACGTTCCAAACATGGCCGGCGATTTCTCGAACCTGCAGAGGGACATGAGCAGAAGTATGGCCTACAGCGTCATCATAATCGGAATACTGTATACATCACTTTCAATTGTAACGGTCGGAACAGGGGCTTACAGATCCGGTAATGGCCTTGTCCCATTTGCCGTCATTCTTGATGGCGTATTCGGGATTTATGGGAAATTCGCTGCTGGAATCATAGCAATTGTTGCAATATTCAGCGCCATGAACGCATACACAGCTGGAGTGGGCAGAGTTATACAGACAGTTTCAAGGAATGGGGGGCTTCCAAGAATATTTTCTGGAGAAAATGAAATAAATGGTTCGCCAGGGAATGCGATCATTCTAATTCTTGTGTTGGCGTCGGTTTTCCTGCTGGTGTTCTGGATATTCAAGGTTTCTATAGAATATGCATTCCTGGTTGTAAGTGGCATTGGTGTGGTGACTTACATTGTAGGTTCAGCCGCCGGCATCAGGCTTCTTAAACTGAGGGGATGGAGAAGGATGATACCCTGGATTTCTCTTGTGATATCGGTGATAATAGTGATATTCATAGGCAAACTTATGATATTCGCGGTTGTGGTAATGTTTGCCTCTCTCCTCTACACCTTTACTGCAGAACACCTGCAAAAACGCAGAAATGATATATCAGCATCGAGGTGATCATATTGCCCGAAAGGAGTTTCATTTTCAGAATTCGAGGTGTAATCTATTTACGAAAACAATAAAAATGGACGATGCGACTGGGTTCCAGACGATAATAAAATGTATGTGGAATACCACGACGCAGAATGGGGTGTTCCACAGAAGGAGGACAATAAGCTCTTTGAGTTTCTTGTGCTTGAGAGTTTCCAGGTGGGATTAAGCTGGCTTACCGTCCTGAGGAAGAGAGAAAATTTCAGGGAGGTGTTTGGAAACTTCGATCCAAGTTTTGTTGCCTCCCTTACAGATCAGGATGTGGAGAGAATTATTCAGAATGGTGGAATAATTAGAAACAGATCTAAGATCAATGCTTCAATTGCAAATGCAAGATGTTTCATTGGTGTTCAGCTGGAACATGGCTCTTTTTCTAATTTTATCTGGGATTTCGTCGGTGGAAAACCTATAGTTCACTCATTCCAGGATTCAAAGGAGATCCCTACCTCCTCTGAAATATCGGACAGAATGAGCCTTTCTCTGAAGAAAATTGGATTCAGCTATGTTGGTACTACCATTTGCTACTCATATATGCAGGCAGTGGGAATGGTGAATGATCACACATTATCATGTTTCCGGAGAGATCAGATCATCAGTGGTTTCCATGAATAAATCAGTAGAGAATGGGGCTCAAGGAGATAGTTATTACCTGAAAACAAAGAACGGTAAATGACCAGAAAGCCTGATAGCCAAGTCATAAAAATATAGGAATATTCTGGAATAGAGGGACTCGACAATGAATTTGCAATAAGTATCTTCTATCCCTTTGACATTGCACGTAAGGACGTCCCTGGAAAGGTGAAGGACTTCATTGAGAAGAAGCGGGAAGAGGGGCTCAGCGATGAGGCAATAGAGGAACTTGTCAGGGATAAGTTTAACACTGCCGGTGGAGGTTTCACAAAGGTATTCAGTACTGGCAAAGTCTATGACATATCGCAGACAACACCAATTCCCGGAAAGGCCAAACCTGTTGAGGAGGATGTTAAGGCCACATCCCTGTATAACACTCTGAAACAGATTGCAAAGGATCATTACGAAGTGGAGGAATCCCAAATCAATAGTGGTGCCAGGGGATACACAGCACATTCAGGAGAAGGCCAGAAGATAGTGGTTATGAAGATCCCGGGTGAAGATGTGAATGTGCTGCACACCCTGATACATGAGATGTCCCATGCGAGGCTTGAGCACCTCTACAGGAAGGAGCTTCCCAGAGGCCTTGCTGAGACTGAGGCGGAGTTATCCACGTACCTTGTTGGTGCTCATTTCGGGTTTGACTTCAGGGAGGACTCAGCAGCTTATATCAAGGGATGGCTTGATGATGCAAAGAAGAATGGAAAGGGCCTTGGAAAGGAGAACCTGGACAGAGTGATGAATAATGCAAGATGGCTGATTAACGAAGTTTCGCCTAGACTTTCTTGATAAATTTTAATAATACCTTTAATAATCATGTAAGTAAGTAGAGGTATAATGTTTGGAATATTTTCTGAGAACATTTCCAATGCCAGAAATGCAATTACAAAAAAAAGGTACGACTTGGTTACAATTCAGGGCAATAGAATCCTTTCAGATTTGGCCATTTTAAGAGAAGCCCTTAGTCAGGATGATATATTATTAATGGCTCTTGGAGGATTTATTTCAAGAAGAATTGGAATTGACCTCCAACTTTTGGCAAATTTTCAGAAAGATAGTGCAAAAATTAGAAGTGTAGCAATAGAACTCTTGAGTGCTAATATTTTGGATACCAGCGATAAAGGTTCACTAGTTTTAACGTTTTTCAATAATTATGTTAAGTATTTAGATTATTATGCGTCTGAGATAAATTCCAATGACCTCTCTGAATACACCCGAGAAGGTGAATTAAACAAACCAATTTTTGAGTGGGCAATTAAAGAGTTACGAAGAATAGATGACGAAGTAATAATATATGGTTCACCCATCAAAGGAATAAGCCAAGAATTAAAGCGTATGAGTTACGTCGAAAAGCTATCTCAGATTAGTATTATTATTCAAATGCTTGTAGAATCACTTGAATGGTATTCTGAGACAGTACAATATGGAATTTCAAAGATTGTAAATAATTGTAATAGCGCCGGTCATTTTCCTGATATATTTAGACGATCAGTTAATCAAATCATTCAGTTTATAAAATCAATCACCGGTCTTTTCAAGGAATCTGAATCTACAAGTATGACCAACCTGAGCGAGAGTGAACTTAAAATAAGGTTGGCAATTCTACCAGAAATTCTAATTGATTGGAGAAATTTATTGAATCTATTTTACAATTTGCAAACTCTTACTATTCCGAGAAATTCTGAAAAGCAAGAAGAGCGTGGTAAGGAAGGTGGAACAAATGAGTCTTAATCTACCAGAAGAATCTTATGGCCTGCCCCATATTGCAGTTGACTCCAAGGTTGAGGTACCAAAGCAAAGTGTGAATATATCTGTTGGCTATGACGATATAGTGCGGTATGACCAAGTTATGGCATTAAGAAGCAAAAGAGTCAGTCCAATACTAGAAACGTTGACCGCAAACAATACATTTGCTCCGATCATTAGTTTCAATAACTCAAAAAATCCGAAAGTTGAACCTAAAGAGCGTGGTGTAGAGTTTGACTGGCATATCCCTGGGAAGCTAAATAATAAAGCAATGAAAACAGTATTGAAATCAATAAATGATGAGATTCCAAAAGTTTGGAGGTTAAAAACTTCAGAATATGCTTTTGATATAGACATAAAACTTGAATTTCAAAAAAATTTAGAAGAGAAGAAATTTGATGCGATATATACGGTATTCGTACCAAATTTGCGGAAGAACGATATCCCTAAGGTTTGGAGTGAACTCCGAAACTCATTCAATAGGGTAATCGAGAGCAAGAAGCAGCAACAAAAAAAATTTCGTGAATATTTCAATAAATTATCAGACATAACATTCATACAACTGGATTGGTAGATATGGGACTATCGGATGACCCTATTGGTTATATCAACCTTGCCAAAAAGCTTTCAGGTCTGGAGTTTGATCCTAAATTAAAGCATTCCAATGAGCGGACGATAGTTGGCAGGATCTATTACGGTGTTTTCGCATATTTGAAGCTCAAATTATATCCTTCAGATAAAGAAGATAAAATAGGTCACAATAAGCTTAGAAACGATGCCCAAAGACAAGTGGTAAAAAATGGGTTAGATTTTCCATTGAAAGATCAACTAAAAACCTTGGAAATAATGAGGGAGCACGCTGACTATTATAGAAAAATGAAAATTGATGTAGATTCTGTTAGAAAAGCGTGGCAAATATATGAGATTTTAGAGTATGAATTTAGTAAAATATGGCCAGACTAGGCAGTAACATGTTAACTTTCTCTTAAAACTTAACGTCCTTTACATATTCAAAGGTACAATGGGTGGTCCCATCATAGCCTAAAACAATGCAAAGTGTTAAGTTTTATCAGTATCTTAACAGCATTATTGAGACCCATAGTAAGATCTTCGGAGATGTTTCAGGTTAGGATCCTCAGGCCTGTTGAGTTCGAAACGCTAAGGGATGCCATGGATCCAAACACTAAGAGGATATGCACATCTCTTCTGCTGACAGGGATGAGGTATGCAGAGCTACAAAGATTCAGAGAGAACCCTGACTGGCTTGATGCAAAGTTCATCTATCTACCCCGAGGATCCATGCTTAAGGTAAAGGCAAAACAGAGGGAAAGGGCAATCCGGCTGTCGGATATGGGAAAGACTCTGATCCCGGATCTCTTTCAGGTGCCACATCCGCTACCCGAGCTCCCTGCCCTGGACATGAAATTGAGAAGACTCTCAAAAGGAATCCTCGATGGAGCCCCCATAAACAACAAGTCTTTTAGGAAGACCTGGGAATCATGGCTTGTGTTTTACTATCCGGACAAGGCATTGCAGATAGCACTGAGCCAGGGGCACACCACCACAACGCAGTATGAGCATTACCTGAATATTCCATTTGAA
>DAHWLW010000073.1:0-2633 GCA_027343465.1 Thermoplasmatales archaeon
CCAAGACCCCTGACGGTCCTTATATCTGAGATGTATTTCATCACAGAATCAATTATGAGTGTTGCGCGTGTAATCCCCCACCCATTTTCATCCGTGTAGAGCTTTTCAATCTCAGAGGTGTCATAGCCCCCTCTTGTCCAGCGCAGTTCCTGGAGGCTCACAGGATCAGTTATGGCAAAATACTGGAAAGGGCTCAGCAGCTTTCTGTCAATGGCTTCCGGCAGTCTGATTTCCGCAGAGATGCGGTTCCCGAAATAGCCAAGTATATTTCTGCCGTCCATACGTTCCGGCGTTGCTGTAAGTCCCATGAGGATTTTCGGATGATAATATTCCAGGAGCTTCTGGTAGCTTGATGAAGCCGCATGGTGAAATTCGTCTATCACCATATAATCATAATAGTAGGGGTCTGTCTGGCGGAACAGCTCCTGTGAATTGAATGACTGGATACTTACGAAAAGATGTTCCAGGCTGGATGGTTTGAAATTCCCCACCATCAGTTCTCCGAAATTATAATCCCTGAGAATTCCACGGAAACAATCAATGCTCTGTCTGAGAATCTCCTCACGGTGTGCCACAAAAAGGAGCCGGTGCCTCCCATTTTTCACTTCACTGCGGAATTTTCTATAATCAAATGCGGATATGACCGTTTTTCCTGTGCCGGTTGCAGCAACCACGAGATTCCTGTAATTGTTGTGCACCAGCCTCTCAGCTTCCAGTTTCTCCAGGATCTCCATCTGATATGTGTATGGATGTATTTCAAAAAGGAATGGAGCAGCAGTTCCTGATTCTCTGCCCTTTTCCGCGTCTATTGCCCTGATGAATCTTGATCGGTCTTCAGGACCGTACGGTTCAAAATCCTTTGAGTTCCAATAGGTTTCAAATGTCGCATTGACCTTCTGCATGGTGCTGGCCATGTCCTTCTCAGTAACCTTAACGTTCCACTCCAGCCCACTGGACACCGCGGCATTGGAAAGATTTGATGATCCCACGTAGGCTGTTGAAAAGCCATTTTCTCTTTTAAATATATAAGTTTTGGCATGCAGCCTTGTTCTCTGGGTGTCATAGGAAATTCTAATCTCTGTATTTGGGAGTCTGCTGATCTCTTCCACGGCCTTTATGTCTGTTGCACCCATGTATGAGGTTGTTATTACCCTCAACTTTCCTCCCCGGGTTGTGAAATCTCTGAGGTCATCAATAATAAGCCGCAGACCGCTCCACCTTATAAAGGAAACAAGCATATCCACGGAATCGCAGGACCGTATCTCCCTTTTCAGCTCTGAATAAAGGCTGGGCTCACCAAGAGATCCCGTGAAAATGGAACTCCTGGAGATGGACGATTCTGGCCTTACAATTGCATGATTCTCTGGTGTTCCGTCGGCCTCAGAGATCCTTTCTGTAACGGACAGTAATTTCTCTCCTAGCTCATGAATCAGGAACTCATCCATTTTAAGCCCATTCTTCTGGAGATTCATGGATTCGAGTGATCTGTTCAGCACAGAAACAAGGTCGCTGATGCCCGCGCCTTTTTCTCTCAGGACCTCAAGATATTTTTCAATGGTTTCAGCCACATAGGAGGCCAGCATTCTCGAGGCCTCTTCTCCTTCTATTTTTGCTTTATTTATGATTTTTGCACTCTGTGATTCGATTTCATCATGTATTAGATGGTTGATTACTTGTTCATAGATTCCGGGTTTAAGCACTTCATTTCAATAGAATAACTCCATATTAATATAGTGTAAACGAGTGGGAGTAAATTGAGGACAGAGGTAGCCGTATCACCAGTAAAAGTTGATGAACAGCTAAGAGCAAAAGCAATCTCTAAGAAGTTTATTGAAACTTCCTGTTTTAAAGGTCAGATGTATTATGTCTCTTCACCTGTAAGTTTCTGCGCCAAAAGATGAGAAAACGTAACTGGACAGAATTCACCTGCCATTTACACAAATGGGCCTGTCGGGATTTGACTGAGGTTTTAAATGAACGCATTGAATAGGCAGAATAACGAAGCAATCTTGCTGTTGGTTTTGTGAAAAGTTATATGATGTTTAAACAAAAACATATGTTTGCCAAAAACCATCATCATCAAAAAGTCAGTGTACGATGAATTAAAAGCATTCATAAAGGATAACGAGAGTTTCCGAGCTTCTGGACAGATTGATCAAATCACAGAGCAAGAAGGGCTGTCCTTTGTAATCGCCGGTTGATTTTTGTGCATTTTCGCCGGAATAAAAGTGATCCAGATCGCCGGTTTAATTCTGATCCATTTCCTCATTTGGAAGAGGGTCTGAATTGTACCGTTTGGAGGTGTGGAGAATGATCAGGAACATGAAGGATAGGGGAATGAGCAACAGGGAGATCGCAAGGGACCTCGGCATATCAAGGAACAAAGTCAGTAAACTGCTGAGGACAACCAGACTGGCGAACCACAGGCAAAGGAAGAGGGGATCAAAGCTTGATCCGTACAGAGACAGGATACGTGCACTCATAGATGAACACAACCTTTCAGCTGTCAGGATACTTGAGGAGATCAGGAAGATGGGATACCATGGCGGATACACAATACTGAAGGAGTACTGCCATGACCTCAGAAAGGATCGCAGGATACAGGCAGTATACCGCTATGAGACAGATCCGGG
>DAHWLW010000042.1:0-3982 GCA_027343465.1 Thermoplasmatales archaeon
AGTGGCACGATGATGGGATAAAGGATAAGCCATACCAGAATTATCCAGAGCATGGATATTCAACTGTAGAAAGTGCAGATGAAGAAGAAGTCGAGGAGGTACAATAATGTGCAGCCAATGTCCAGAATCATGTGAATGTGACTGTTGCCTTGGAGCATGCAGTGTGTATGAATGTCCAGGATGCGGTGAAGATGATCCAGTTCAGTATGGGGTGAGGTTCTAGCATGAAAGCGATCATGGAAGATCTCCTGGAAGAAATCAAAAGAGCATGGAGCTCCTGTGGATTTGAGATAACAGATAACGAGATCTTCGAAATAGCGGAGGAGGTGATTTGAATGGATCAAACGGTAATGTGTGATTCGTGCAAACAAAAGGTAAGTCCAGGGGTTACGTTCTGGAATGGATCTCGATTGACTTTCAAATGCCCTGAATGTGGAGCTGCAAATTCTCAGTCCGGAAGATTTGAAGATCTTATAATGGAGGCAGAGTAAGATGGAATACAGAAGAACAAAATCAATCGGGCTGATAAAGTGCCCATGCGGAAATGAAGTAAAAAAAGGAGAGTATGCTTTTGTTCCAGTATTCCTTAAAAATGATCGTTTGAATTTTGGAAGAGCATTATGCAGGAACTGCAAAAACAAAGGGGACCAGGATGGTTCGTTCCAGCCTGATCCAGTTGCCCGTAAGGGCGGATTGGTAAGTATGGATATACAAAGAGTAAATAAAGATTTCTGGTGCAATACCGGAGAGGAAAGAAAGGCAAGTGATGGAAACACGGAAGCAAAGGAGGTAAGGTCCCTATGACACACTGTGAGCACTCACCATCAGGGGAAAGAACATTTAAGTTCAGAGACCAGGAACTAAATATTGTTTACTGCACCATGTGCGGTGAAATACTTAGTGATAAGGAAGTAGTAAATGACCTAATAAAGAAACAATCGAGTGTCTGGTACGTACTAGAATTTAGATTGAAGAGCGAAAGACATCCAAGGATGATGCTCGTCGAAACAGGAGATACTCCTGATGAATTGAGAAAAAGGATTGAGGATGCTTTTGGAGAAGATTTGGGTTTCCTACACGTTTTTCTCCAGAGAGCCCCATCCGAGAAAACAGAAGAAAAGCACGAAGGGAAACAGATGCAGTTGGAGGTGTTCTGAAATGAGCTTCGACTCCTGGTTAGAGGAAATGATTAACAGAGCTAAAACTGTTGAAAAACAGTGCGTCTCCAAGGGTGTCAGTCCCAAGGTAATGGAACTGCTGCTTGATCGAAGTATTGAGCCCTACGGCCTTTGGAAGGGCAACGACACAGCAAAGAATGCAGCGCCGGTTAATTCTGAAGAAGCTAAAAACAGGCTGGAAGCTGTCAAGAGAAAATACAAATTAATAGGCGATGGAGAAATTCTCAAAATTAATACCGCGAAGGATGGTTTTTTGAATAACCAGGAGTTCCAATCCTGCAATTCAAATTTAAAGGAACTTGGCTTTGTGTATGACAAGACAGTGCACGGTTTCAGGAAGGAGGTGCACTAAAATGGAAAAGATCGCATCCCCAATCACAAGTGATATAGTCCTTAGGGCCGTACAAGTGGCCCCTGGTGCGACAACGAAGACCATCTGCTCAAAAATAGATTATATCCTATTCGCAGAGAAGGGCTCACACAAGGAGCGAGTAGCCTCGTCCCAGCGGGTCCTTCATATTCTTAAAAAGCTTGGACAGGAAGGAAAAATAGAGATTGAGGGGAGGAATGATTATAGATCCCTAAGGTTCTGGCCTGTAAGGAGGGAGACACAATGATCGAACAGGCAGTGAGACCGCACTTTCTGCAGTCCATAAGCGAAATCGAAAAGATTCCCTTTACCAAGGAGGACATCTACCAGGTGATAAAGATGCACCCAGGCATCTCAGGCAGAAATATCATGCCATATCTTGGCCTTATGGTAAGCAATCATCTAGATCAACAGAGGATAAGCAGCTTCCTCATTTGTATCGGAACATACACAAGAAAGTTGCGTGATGAAGGCAAGATCAGAATAGTGGACACGGTTGACAGGTATGAGTATTTTCCTGTCTTCGAAAAGAAGCCGGAGGAAGTTAAAAATGAATAATTTAAAATTTGACTTAGCAGCATTAAAGAGGAAAATGACAGGCTACTCCAGAGAAACACTGGATAGGAGTGTAAGAAGGCTGGAAAGGTTCGACAGACTCGGCCTTGATCTTTACGACCTCGATGCAGAATGGATTTACTCGTACTGCGAGAGGGAGAGAGAGCACGGAAAATTAGCAAAGAGCCTCAGGGTGGAGATGAATGACCTGGCATTGTGGGCATCATTCACAAACCAGAAAATAGATCTCCCAAAGTTTAAGAAAGAGCCATCTCCTGATCCTAAGTTCCCATCCGATGAAGAGTACCAGGGACTCATGCTTGCCTGCAGAAGAAAGAGGCAGGAAAAGATAAGGGATTATCTGAAACAGGAGGAACACGAGAATAAATGGTACCGAATAGAGCTGATCCTGAGGGTGCTTGGAGACGGAGGAATGAGGGTATCCGAGCTTGTGAGAATCAACATCGAGGATTTTTCAGATAAGGGGGTATTCATAAGATCTTCAAAAAGAGAAAAAAACAGATTTGTAGCACTCAGTCCACAAACACTGAGCATGGTGAAGGAATATATCACCTCCTGGAGAAAACCTTCGGACCCAAAGGCATTCCTTACAGGTGACTATGGAAGGATTACCAGGGCTGTAGTCAGGCAGTATGTAAAGGAATCAGGAAAAGTATCCGGATTAGGGTATTTGCACCCACATGCAATGAGGCATTACTGTGCAACGAGGCTTTTACGGGCTGGAATCGATATCAGAAAAATACAGGTCCACATGGGCCATAAGGATATCTCCAGCACGCAGGAATACACTCACTTACTGACGCAGGACGTTCAGGTGGAGATATATAACCTTTACGCAGGGGAGCGGGAACCCCGTTTTTTTCCCGAAATTGAGGAGGCAGTAATATGTGCGGTTTAGAAAGCAAAAATAGAGAAACGTCAGGGTATTCGTCTGAGATGGGGACACTGGGATTTACATCTCCGTTCATTTCTCACAAACCATTGTTGATAACCCAACTCCTCAAGATGGGTTTTGAATATTCACATGCTGACTGTATATACAAAGAAACTAAGGCCATGAACTTAGGTGAACTTCTGGAGGTACTAGAATGAGCATGAACTATGACCTGCAGCTGCAGAGATCAATCGACATACTCGCAGCTATGTATTCGATGAAGGAGCTCAGATCAGATGATCCGTATATTCTTGAGATATATTCCCACGATGAAGATGCAGCCATAGAAGCTCTGAGGATCTATTCGGAGAGAAAAGGTAAGTATTTTGATAAGCAGCGGAACAGGCTGATGCCCAGATGTGAATTTTTGATGATTGAAGGGCACGCAGTCGTGGATCTTATCCATGTTCTTCCAGATCCCGCTAAAGAGATCGAGAGGGAGAAATACATCGAAAACAAAAATAGATCTATGAGGAGGCATTTTCCATGAATCTCAAGAAGCAGGAATTTGTCAGGGAATCCATACAAAACCAGAGCAGCTTCATTCAGGATTTCGTCAACGATTATTTGGCAAGGGAAATGCATCTGGGTTGGGGAATGGAGCGCCCGAATTATTTAATGACTTACAACCTGGATCTAGGGAAGATAAGAGAATACTCAGAATCTGACAGATTTCACGAGTTAACAGATGAAGAGGTTGCAAAATTCCATCTCAATCCAGATCAGATAAAGAAACTTTTTGAGGATTCTCAAAGAGAGCACAGGGAAAATAGATGGTTCGATGACTGCCAGCACTTACTTGAGCTCCTCGACCAGGACTACGAGGAGACAATGAAACTGATGAACGAGTATCTTGTTTACCAGGCTGTTTCAGAATCTGACAGGGATTACCCTGATTTTATAGAACCGAAATGGAACGTCATA
>DAHWLW010000051.1:0-2193 GCA_027343465.1 Thermoplasmatales archaeon
AGGAAGAATGCATCCACAAGGAGCAGGGGATCACCTGCCAGGGCAAGAATAGTCAGACAGATCCGGAGGACATCGGAAAAGGAATGGAAGGAATCTGTTGATTATGGAAAGAGATGGAATGTGGAGATATATTTCTCAGGACTCAAGAGAACCATGGGAGAGGTGATAAAGGCCAATAGGCCTGATTACATAGTTCAGGAGATTGCACTGAAGGTGCAGTATTACAATGTTCTAAGAGAGATGACATATGCCTATTGAATTGTGCAACACACTTGTCTATTAGCTATATTTAAATACCGTATAAACATGAATATGTGTGAGGAAATACAAGAGTGATATAGGAACAGTTATAGCAGTCGCTTTAGCTGTCTTCATGATTCTTACTGTATTTTCTCAAACTGCGTTTGCAACAGTTCAGGTTACTGGCACCTCTAATGTCAACGTAAATGAAATTTCGGCGCCACTTACTGTTAATCTGACTCCAAATGCAACGGAATATAAAGGTGCAACTTTTGCTTGGTATCTTGGCAATGGAACACTGCAGGGGAATACCTATAATTTCTCCGGCTTATTGAGAATTCATGTAAACTGGGATGTTGCGAATACAAACTACTTCTTGAACATCCTCAGGATTTATGACATTGGAAACCTGACAGGTTCTTTTAATCTGACTCTTATACATACTGCAAAGCAGGCAAACGAGGAGCTCGGGAGTCAAGAGACCTCCGCACTTTCTGTGTATATGAAGCACAGTTACCAATCAAGCTCTGATCTGGGGACACTGATAGAAAACGACACTCTGACTGGACCTTTTCCACTGTATCACCTTCCCGCGGTTTCCTATTACATAGGCTTCTATTATACAGAACCTCCAGATATAAACAATTCTGTTGGCCAGTACCTTAATTTCACCTTCAGCATGACATTTGAGTTGTGATGCATTTACCACAATCATAATTAAAACTACTTTCTGTAAAAGCAGTTCCATTTGAGGTACTTATAAAAACTCTTCATCCCCTATTGGCAAATGATATACTGTGTCCGCTTATTCCTCAGGACCAACATTCAAAACATTGCAATAGAGGTTGCACACTTGAGCGTTGTTTTTCAAGGTGGCAAGATATCTTCAAGATTATAACCAAAATAAGTGATTCCTATAAAGTTTAATGAATACTCACTGACTGATAACTAGTTTTTTTATGATGAATATTCTACGATGATCATGGAGCTAAATTGCATAGCCTTTCAGGTTAATGAGCATCCTTAGATCAAAAGATGTCCATACAATGCAAAGTGGTGGAGATTTTGTATCTCTCTCACAACGCCATCATCATCCAATTTGAAGATCATACATTTCCTCCACATTTCAATTCAGTATTGCTTATCAAAAGCGCTTCTGAATATTCTCATATACTTATCATTGTGCCATTTTATATGTTCGCATGGTGCTACCGCATTTAATACAGCTGGCAACCCTAGCAGTGTTCTTGTTCAGATAACTGTTAGAGAAATCTGTAGGGCATATTTATGGGAAGGAGACACTTGAGAAAATAATTAGTAGGTGTGGTAAAATAGGCTTTACTCTTCTATGATATCAAATCACCCTTTTCTTGCTTCTTTTTCTTCTTGAAATTTTTCCGTAAGGGAAAAATGCCAACAGAAGTATGACTGCAATGCTGGTATACAAGTAATAATAAGAGTTCTTTGCAACCTCATTTGAATACGGCCATTGCCCGTAAGCTTTCAGTATATTCAACTTAATAAGACCAAACCACGGTATGTCCCAGAATGCAACTCCAACAATGTTTACTGAACTCACGGGGGCATTTGTAATCCCCACATTCTGGTCAGCAGCTTCGTATGCATTCAGTGTGGAATTATAAATTCCTCTGTAGGCGAGATTAAAATCACCAACAGTGATAAATCCTGATTCATTTACCATACCAGAAAGATACACTACGAGATTTCTGTGAGAAAAGCCAACGTCATAAATTACCACATAGCTCCTGGTGAGACTGATCCAGCTCTGGTTATGATATCCCTGGATAACTGGGTATGAGTTGTTCCAAGTGAGGTAAAACATTGCTCTATGAATAATTGTTGTTCCAGAAGGATTTTTGTAGAGAATTACGTTTCCAAATTCGCCATACGTTGAATAATTTGTTTCCCGGCCAACAACGTAGGTAACTATGC
>DAHWLW010000059.1:0-42726 GCA_027343465.1 Thermoplasmatales archaeon
GGAAATTATATCTATTGTCGTGGCAATAGCTATGATATCTGGTCTTTTCTTAAAATCAAAGAGGGGTGAAAATGCCGCCAAAGCAGCGTGACATAGACAGTATAACGAGCCTTATTTTGCGTGTAGGAGTATTGAGCAGCCTTTCGCTAATTATTGTAGGTGTTATTCTTCTTTTCATAGATGGGAAAGCTGATGGTGTTTCTATCTCCCAGATTGCCTCATTCCATTCGTCTTTTAACTCATCATACCTGAATCCTACCCATATAATTCAGGGATTAATTGCAGTTGATCCCCTCTATTTTATAACACTGGGGCTGTGGGTTCTGATTTTTACACCAATAACTGTTGTGTTCACCTCCATGGTTACTTTTGTTACTTCAGGTAACCGCCTGTATATTGCGATGAGCTTAATTGTTCTCTTTAATCTGTTTTTTGCAATGCTTGCCATACCATCATTGATACACACATGAGTTCTATTTTCCCATTTTTCAGGAATAAGTCTAAAAAATGTTTATTACCGATGTAGAAATGATAGATTAGGTTCCTCAGATGCTTAACTTCGAAAGAGTAAAGATAGAACACGAAGACCCTGAAAAGAGAATTGGAAGTTTTAAGCTTGAGCCAGTCAGAGGATATACAGATTCTGAAGCTGTTGCAGAGGCTAGCAGATGTCTTGGTTGCAACATATGCACGCAGTCATGCCCTGCCAGTCTCGATATAGGAGGATACATAAGAAGCAGTGCCGTTGGAGACCCGGCCCAGACTGTACGGATAGTCTTCGAAAATCTTCCTTTTCCGGCCATCATAGGGAGGGTATGTACTCATTTATGTGAGGATATTTGCGTTTTATATGACACTGGCGGCCCAATAGCAATCAGGCATATGAAGAGATACGCAGCTGATAAGTTTGATGATTATTCACAGGTTCTCAACATTCCAAGGAAAAGATTTATTGGAAAAAAGGTTGCAGTAATTGGGGGAGGGCCATCTGGCCTTACCGCGGCATTTTATCTTTCAGTTCAGGGAATCAAAGTCACAATATTCGAGAAACTTCCTGCACTGGGAGGATTCATGAAGACAGGAATACCTAGGTACAGACTGCCTCAGGAAGTTCTGGATAAAGAGATAGGGTTCATCATAGATCAGGGAGTAGATGTTAAATTAAGTACAGAGGTTGGCAAAGACATATCATTCAAAGAGATCATGGAAAACTATGATGCGGTCTATATATCAGTGGGCAACCAGAAACCAAGAATGACTGGAACTCCTGGAAGCGATGCAAAGAATGTGATTCATGCGACCGAATTTCTTAGAAGAACAAGCTTCGGAGAGCATATAGATGTCGGGCAGAATGTGGCAATAATTGGCGGTGGATTCACTGCTAATGATTCATCCAGAACATCGCTCAGGCTTGGAGCCAAGAATGTGCATATAATGTACAGGAGAAGGGACATCGACAGGCCCGGGTATCCGTCTATGAATGCAGAGGAGGAGATGGAGGAAGCGGTTGAGGAACATGTAGATTACATGTGGGAGGTAACTCCATTCGAATATGTAAAAGAAGGCGACAGAGTCGTAACGCTGAGGTACTGGCAGAATGAGATGGTTCCAGACAAAGGGGGGCGTGCAAAACCTATTCCTAAAAAAGACCGAGTGCTGGAGATGCCGGTAGATTATGTCATTGAGGCAACCGGACAGGAAACAGATTACTCATTCCTTAGCGAAGAATACGCAAGGCGGCTCCGCCTTACGCCACATGGGCAGCCAATTACAAATGAATTCAACATGACGTCAATCAAAGGGCTATTCACAGGAGGAGACTCTACAAACCTGAACCGTGATCTCATAAGTGCAGTCAGAGATGCAGACAGCGCAGTTCAGGGAATTCTTCAATATCTGAATGTAATGGATATGGTTGATGAAGACCATCTCCCCATACTGGATAGATGGAAAAAATACTCCTCATCAAGCGCAAAGATAGCCTTCATGAGCAGATAACCGTTCTAACTGATCGTGTCGAATCCGGTATAGGGAACCAGTACTTCCGGGATTTTTATTTTTTTCCCATCCTCGGATTGGTAGTTCTCAATAATTGCAACTATTGTCCTTGTTGTTGCAACTGCAGTTGAATTCAAAGTGTGAACAAACTGGTTTCCATATTTGCCCCTGAATTTAATTCCAAGTGATCGGGCCTGGTAGTCTGTATCGTTTGAAGCCGACACAACCTCGCGGAATTTACCCTGAGCAGGGAACCATGCCTCTATATCATACTTCTTTGCCGCCAGATTTCCAAGCTCTCCAGAACATACATTGACCACACGATATGGAATCTCAAGGTTTCTGAAAATATCCTCGGAATTACGCAGGAGTTCCTCGAGAAAATCCCATGATTCATCCGGATGGCAGAAAATGAACTGCTCTATCTTAGTGAATTGATGGACCCTGAATATCCCTTTTGTATCCTTCCCATGCGCACCTGCCTCTCTTCGGAAACATGGTGATACTCCTGCGATTCTCAGAGGAAGAGAAGATGGCTCCAGTGTCTCTCCCATGTACATAGATGCGATTGGGTGCTCTGATGTGGAAATAAGATAAAGATCCTCACCCTCCATTTTGTAAAGAGTGTCCTTGAAAGTCTCCATGTCGGTGGCACCACTCATAGCTGAGAGATTCAGCATATATGGGGGCTCTACAACATTAAAGCCCCGCTCTGAGAGAAAATCCACAGCGTAATTGACAAGGGCTAGCTCAAGTTTCACCAGTCTGTTTTTAAGGTAGTAGAACCTTGCGCCTGAAACCTTAGAAGCACGGTCCAGGTCAGCAAGATCCATGGACGCAAGAAGATCAACATGGCTGATAGGTTTACTTTCTGTCAACATATATTTTCCATGTCCTTCTGTCGCTCCATTGAATTCGTCCAGGTCTCCGGAGTAAACCTTTGCATTGCCCCAGAAACTATGAAACTGATTATTCTCATCACCCTTGCAAACAGGTACAGATTCATGCAACAGGTTTGGCATGGTGTTCAGGATCTTAGATCTTGAATTCTCAATATCTGTCATCTCAGATTCAAGAGCGCTAATTCTGTCATTTATGGACTTTACTTTTGCCTTTGAGCCCTCCGGGTCTTTTCCTTCCTTGATAAGGGAGGATATGGTGGTTGTTATCTCGTTTTTCTCATGCCTCAAACTATTGAGATCTTTCAGTTTTGCCCTCCACTGACTGTCCAGGCTGAAGAATTCATCAAGGGCGGAATCATCGAATCCCCTTGCCTTGAAGGCTTCCCTGAACAATTCTGGGTTCTCCCTCAGGAGATGGATATCTATCATCCTGCTGTTATATCAAGAGGATTAAAAAGGATTTCAAGAATGATATGTTAGAATCCGAAGTGGTTCATTTATGTCTTTACCCAAGGACAGACTGGTAATTGAGTTACTCTTCTACAGTAAGAAACTAGAATTGACTGCGCAGGCTGAATATTTTTACAGGGTGGAGATTTTAAATGAAGTGATATGGAGAATGGCTGAGACAGGTAAATCTCTTTAGAATCTGTAAATAAAAAATCCGGGAGGGGGAGTACCTCCCTGATCTTTGAGGTGTCTTCAGCTTAAAACTGTTCAGAGATAGGACCAAGAACCACCGTATTCAGAGTCGTCATCTGAGCCATCATTGAATTCTTTTATTGTTCTTGACTCCAGCTTAACTGATGGAACTTTCTTTATAGATGAAAGCCTGCTTTCAACATCCTTTTGCATGAAACTGTGCGATAGATTTTCCTCCTGCATTTTCATATTTGAGTAGAATCCTCCAGTGAAGGAGAATATGTTCAGAAGAAGGATAGATCCTGGCATTATAATTGCCAATGTCTTAATTATTCCATAAGTTGTATATAGGTCATTAAGAACCCCTGTGTACGCTATCAGATTGGACTGTGAAAACTGCAGAACCCCTGTCGAAAAATACGTACCTGTAGAGCCCAGAACTCCAGTTTTGAAAGGAGACAGCGCAAGTGTAATCATTATTATAACCGCAGTAGAAACAAAGCTCGAAACAAGTGCCTTACCTATTGTTCCTGATTTTCTTCCACCGAGGTAGCCTGCAATTGCTGGGCCGGCCACTGGAACCCACCAGAGCATCATGGAGAAAATAAGCGAATAGAAAATCCCCTTACCCTGAGAATAAACTGAGACATCGTAGCTTTTTCTGTTCTGCCTCGAAATCTTCTCAAGTTCAAGACCAAATATCCTGTTCTTGAACCTCTCAAACAAACTGTAGGGTGGTGTCATCTCTTTGTCAGACAGACATATTGTACAAAGTATTTAAGTATTTTGAAAGTGCCCGAATTAATCTCAGGCCCCATATTTTTCGTCATTTCCAGACAATTGCCTCATGTATTGCAGCACATCACCACTTCCCAGGCTCAGGGAGCCATTCATGCAGGAGATCTCATCAAATAACCTTGCCCCGTCTCTTCTTGTTCCCGGGGATGACATAAGAAGTGGGAGAGGATCCCCTGAATGCTCTTTGAAATCACATGGTGTGGAATGGTCGCCTGTAATGCATACCGTAACATCAATATCCATTATCGGTTCCAATGCTTTGTCAAACCTCTCTATGACTCTTTTCTTCAGGATAGCGTCACCATCATGGCCGGCAGCATCTGTACCTTTGATGTTCACAATAACAAAGGTAGAATTCCTCATCTCCTCAACAGCAGCTTCTATCTTGTTCCTGAAATTTGAATTTACGGTTCCTGTGGCTCCCTCGACTTCCAGAACTTTCATTCCCAGCAGAGAACCAATGCCCTTTACCATTGGTATGCCGGCAATACATGTACCATTGAACCCGTATTTTTCTCTGAAAGGCTGCAGTTTGGGAGTTAGTCCAGCACCTCTCAGCAGAAGTTCATTAGCAGGCATCTTTCCATTCTCCTTTCGCCTGAAATTAAATGGGTGTTTGCCCAAGATTGATCTGGCCTCTGCCAGATATTTATTCAGGACCTCTGCAGTGAAAAGCGCGTCCCTGTCTAATGCCCGAACTTCCTTAACTTTTGCCCCGGATGAGTGCGGATCTGTATCTGTAATCCTGTCACTTAGACCATCACCTTTTACCACCAATGCTGCCCTGTGTTCAACTCCTGCTTTGACCTGAAATGAGAGGCCATCCATTTCCATGCACAGAGCATCTGCAAGTTCAGAGGCATTTTCATCCAACCTCCCGGCCCTTCTATCCAAGACTGTGCCTTCCGAGTCTGCAGTTGCAAAATTGGCTCTGAAAGCCAGGTCACCTCCGGATAATCTAAGACCCAGCCCCATAGCCTCGAATGGGCCTCTTCCTGAGTAGAAACGTACAGGATCATAACCAAGAAGAGACAGGTGAGATGTGTCGGAGCCTGTAGTCATTCCAGGACTAACGGAATACATAAGGCCACCCAATCCTCTCCTTATGAGGGAATTCAGATTGGGGCGATATGCGGCCTGAAGTGGCGTAAGGCCTCCAAGATCACGACAGGGCCTGTCACCAAGGCCATCCATAACAATGAGAAGCATTGGTATTCCCAATTCGATCACGTGCCCTCTTCCCAGCTATCGGAATATTTCATCTGTTCATCGCTGAGGGTGTCAATTTTGATTCCCATGGAATCCAGTTTTATTTCTGCGATTTCGTAGTCAATCTCTCTTGGGACTGGAAATACTCCTGGCTTGAGGCTTTCATGATTCTTCAACAGGTATTCAGCTGTAAGGGCCTGGACAGCAAAACTCATATCCATGATCTCAACAGGGTGGCCCTGCCCGGCTGCGAGGTTCACAAGCCTTCCCTCTGCTATTAGATTTATTTCGTTGCCATTTTCAAGCCTGTACTTGCGTACAAAGTCTCTTACCTGCTTCTTCTCAATAGATCTGGATTCCAGTTCGCTGAACGGGATCTCATTATTGAAATGGCCTGAGTTTGCAAGAATCAGATTATGCTTGGCGGTAAGCAGATCCTCATATGTAATTATATCCCTCATTCCAGTGGCTGTGACCACCAGATCGGCAGTCTTGAGAGCATCCCTCATTTTCCTGACGGTAAATCCATCCATTGCAGCTTCAACTGCCTTAACCTGATCCACCTCAGTAACAGTAACAAGGGCTCCCATCCCTTTCATTCTCATTGCTATGCCTTTTCCACACCACCCATATCCTGCCACCACAACGCTCTTGCCTGCTATGAGTGTGTTGGTTGCATTCATTATACCATCGAGTGTGCTCTGGCCTGTACCATATCTGTTATCGAAAAAATGCTTCATCTGAGCATCGTTCACATCAAACATTGGGAATCTCAGTATTTTCTGCCTGTCCATTGCTCTGAGCCTCACAACTCCTGTGGTTGTCTCCTCGTTCCCGCCGAAAATGTCCTTCTGAAGATCCTGCCTTTCCTGATGGACTATTTTTGTAAGATCGCCTCCGTCATCAATAATGATGTTTGGTTTCAGATCAAGAGTTTTGTTCAGATACTCATAGTATTCAGACTCTGTCTCGCCTTTCCTGGCGTATACTTCCATGCCTCTTGTGACTTTCAGGGATTCAACGACGCTGTCATCTGAACTGAGTGGGTTGCATGAAGCCATTCTCACCTGTGCACCCCCTTCTTTGAGAAGATATGCAAATACTCCTGTCTTCGCTTCCACGTGAAGGGCCATTGCTATGCGAACACCCTTGAATGGAAGTTCCTTCCTGAACCTCTTTCTGATGGCCGAAAGAGCGTCCATTCTCTCATAAGCCCACTGGAACCTGAGGTCCCCCTTTTCAAGATTTTCAGTCATATATACAGTGATTGCGGATCAAGATTTATAATTACACCCTCGCCCATCCTGGAAACCTGAAGGAACTTCAGTTTCATCTCAAGGCTGGAACTGAAGAGCGGCATGCCATCACCCTCAATTATTATGTTTCCAAGATAAATATAAAAATAATCTATCCTTCTGCTCTGAATCAGCTGATTAATGACATCCCTCCCGCCTTCCACTAAAATCTTTCTGAACCCCATGCTGCCAAGATCATCAAGGATATTTTCCATGTATAATCCTTCCTTTTCCTTTCTTACAATTCGAGCATTTCCTAGCCTTTCTCTGCGGGAAGAGGAGAAAATTATGGTTTCCTGCTGATCATTCAGTACATTGGAATTCTCTGGTATCCTGAGCTGTTCATCCAGAATTATCCTGGTTGGTCTCCGATCATTTTTCAGGAATCTGTCATTAATGCCCAGATACGGATTGTCGTTGATGATCGTTCTGGCTCCAACCAGAATTGCGTCTGACTCGCTCCGAAGTCTGTGGACACGATCCATGTCCTCATTTCCGGATATTCTGACTCTTCTTCCGTTCCTTCCTGCCATCATTCCATTGAGGCTGAGTGCAACATTGACCGTGACTATTGTGTTATGAGCCACAATTCAAGTAACGCTAATTTAAATTAAAACTGATCCTGCATTCTTTTTGCAATTTTCAAAACATGTATATGCATCACCTGCATTTCATTGAACGAATGAGGATCAGCGACATTGGACTTGCAGATAACTTCCTTAACCTCTTTGGCGGACACGATTATATACTTTATCCCCACCAGAAAGATGCAATCTCCCGCATAAACGAAAGGAAAAGCCTTATCCTCTCAGTGCCCACGGCATCAGGGAAGACACTTGTTGCCTATGTTGCCATCTTCAAGGAATATCTCAGGCACGGAAGATGCATATATATCGTGCCTCTTAAGGCCCTGGCCTCGGAGAAGTTTGAGGAGCTAAGGGAACTCAGGCAATTTGGGATGAGGGTGGGCATTTCTGTGGGTGACTTTGAAGAATCACCTGAAATACTTAAAAAATTTGATGTTCTTGTCTGTACATCAGAAAAGGCGGACTCACTGTTTCATCATGATCCTGCTATGATGTTTGATGTATCACTCATTGTGGCAGACGAGCTACATCTTGTAGGCGATCCCGGCAGAGGGCCCAGGCTAGAGATGTTCCTTACTGCAGCAAAGTACATGAATCCGGACATCTCTATTCTTGGACTTTCTGCCACTATAAGCAATACCACTGAACTTTCCGACTGGCTACAGTGCGACCTTATCAAGAGTGATTTCAGGCCAGTGGAGCTTAGAAAAGGTCTGATCTCTGACTCCACAATGATATTTGAAGACGGTGAGAAGACTAAACTCAGGCGGAAAATGGAACTGCAGGATGCAGTATCTTATTTCATTAACCAGGGAGGGCAGGTTCTTGTTTTTGTAAATTCCAGAAAAAGATCTGAGGACACGGCCATCAAACTTTCGCTATCACTTGGGCTTTCATCTGATGAGAGTTTAACTGAGCCAGAGGAAAAGACTGACAGGTTTGCCAGGATCCTGGCCACCATAATTCCAAGAGGGGTTGCATTCCACCATGCAGGACTTTCTGGCTCTGATAGAAAAATGGTGGAGGATAAATTTAAATCTGGGGACCTGAAGGTCATTGTTGCTACGCCGACACTTGCAGCAGGAGTTAATCTGCCAGCTAGGGCAGTAATAATCAGAGATATAACACGTTTCTCCGATGGCGCGGTGGGATACATCTCAAATACTGAGGCGAACCAGATGCTTGGAAGAGCGGGAAGACCAAAATTTGACACAGTAGGGTATGGCGTCATATACTCTGCGAATCCATCCTCCATAGAAAGGATAAAAGAATATTTCAATGGAGAACCGGAACCTGTAAATTCAAATCTTGGAAATGGAAGAATGATCAGGTTCAACACACTTGCACTTATATCCACAGGACTTGGATCTACAAAAGAGAACATACTCAAATTCTTTCAGAAATCACTGATGGCAGTTCAGAAAGATCTGAAGGGAATGGAACCTGCACTTGACTCTTCCATACAGTACCTAATAGAGAATGGCCTGGCAAAGGCATTAGGAGAAAGGCTTTCCATTTCCCAGATAGGAAAACTTGTTAGCGACCTCTATATTGACCCGCAGACAGCCATTCTATTCAGGGACTATCTTAGCAATGGAAACTATGAGGATGAATCCGCTGTCACAATAATATCAATGTCCCAGGATCTGCAACCCATAAATATGAGGAGTAGCGAACAGGAATTGGTCGAGGAGTTCCTGATTTCCCGGGAACTCCCATACTTTGACCTGGATGACTATGAGTCAAGGATAAAGACTGCTATGATCCTGCTGGACTGGATAAATGAGGTTGGAATAGATGTAATTTGTGAAAAATACGGAATAGGGCCCGGAGACATACAGTCAAGGATAAGCACTGCAGAGTGGATGGCTTTTGCACTTGGGAGAATGGCCCACATGCTTCTTCCACAGAAATCCTCATATTTCCAGATGCTGAGCCTTAGATTGAGGGAGGGGATTAAGTCAGACATAATGGAGCTGACGACTGTGCCCAACATAGGTAGGGTCAGGGCCAGAAGGTTATACAATGCTGGAATCAGAAGCGTTGAACAGCTGGCATCAGCAAATGTCGAATCGTTGAAAAGGATTGCAGGATTTTCTGACAGGCTCTCTGCCGAGACAATCTCACATGCCGCCCACTTAAGGGATATAAGATGACTATTCATGCGTCTGTTTCTAAGACTATAGCACAGTCTGCCATAGAATGGCTCAGGGCAAACAAACTTATTGACGACAGTTTCAGGATCCAGAATACAGGTTCAAAAGTTCTGATACCACTCAAGACCAGTAGTCTGGGGATCCCCCCTTTCGAAATTGAAATTCAGGATCTGGCTGGAAAGAAGAGAGAGATAAAGAATAAACCTGTGTCAGCAAGAGCCTCCTTTGACCATCTTGGATCAGTGGCAATATTGAAGATCCGGGACATTAATCGGGCAGTGGAGGTAGCACAGTCTATTCTCCACACAAATGCGAGCATCAAAAGCGTCTATCTTGACAGAGGAATTACAGGAAGGGAAAGGATCAGGGACCTTACTCTCCTAGCAGGAGATCAGAATTATCTTGTTACCCACCGGGAGAATGGACTCAGGTTCATGTTTGACCTCAGAGAGGTATACTTTTCCCCAAGGCTTGCAACCGAACGCCTTCTTCTATCCAAGAGATGTGCTGAAAGCGAAAAAGTGCTGGACATGTTCTCTGGAATAGGCCCATTTGCAATAACGATCGCAAAGCTTGCCGGATCGAATGTTAGGTGTTTTGACCTTAACGAGAGATGCATATACTGGCTTAGGAAGAACAGTTCCCTGAATGGAGTCACTGAAAAAATTTCAATGGAGGCTGGAGATTCAGCGACCCTGATTGAAAGTGAGGGGAAATTTGACAGAATTATAATGAACCTGCCGCATAGTGCGGGAGAATTCCTTTCTTTGGCAATGAAACACCTGAACCCTGGTGGAGTGATAAATTACTACGAGATATCCAATTCTTTTGAGCTTGAAAAGAGAATGGAACAGATCAGAGATTTGGGCATGGTAATTACCAGGAAGAGAATAGTTCACGGCTACGCGCCCGGAGTTTATATGCACTCACTGGAGCTCTCCATCAGAAGTGGATTCAAGCCAAGTGTTTTTAATGAAGATTCTAATTGATGTAAAGGATTCCGATCATCAGATCTAAATGATTTCCAAGTGAACGCAATGGAGGTGAAAGTTATCTGGAAGGTATAAGGGGAAAAATTGCTGATAGACTTGGTAACCTCACCACTGAAGTTTACGAGAAGATTTTGCTGGAGGAAATAAAGAATAGCCCTGTCCCTAGGCATGTCGGCATAATAACAGACGGTAACAGAAGATATGCAAGGTCCAATGGCCTTTCCACAGATGAAGGCCACCTGAAGGGAAAGGAGAAACTTGAGGAGGTCCTTGAATGGTGCATGGAGGTCGGTGTTGAGATCCTAACTGTCTACGGGTTTTCAACGGAGAACTTCAAAAGAAGCAAGAAAGAAGTGGATTTTCTTTTCAGGCTTATAAATGATGCTTTCCTTGATCTACTGAAAGACAAAAGAGTATACGAGAACAACATCAGGGTCAAGGTTATTGGAGAAACTCATGTGCTTCCTGAATACCTCAGGGAAACTATAGAAAAGGTGGAATCCACAACAAAGGGATTCAAGAAATTCAGATTCAACTTGGCAATTGGCTATGGAGGCAGAGAGGAGATAATAAATGCCATTAAGAGGCTTTATGGAGATATCAATTCTGGAAAAATTGGCATTAATGATGTGAATGAGAGCCTCTTCCGGAGCTATCTATACGACTCTTCTATCCCTGATCCGGATCTTATTTTCCGTACAAGCGGGGAGGAAAGAATTTCCAACTTTCTGCTCTGGCAGTCCGCATATTCCGAGCTTTATTTTTCAGATGTGAACTTCCCTGAACTTAAGAAATCAGATTTCTTCAGGGCCATAAGAGATTATCAGAACAGGAAGAGAAGATTCGGTGCATGAATGTATATCGGCATAGATGATACTGATTCCAGGGAAAGGGGTTGTTCCACATATGTTATGACAGAGATCATAAGGCGTAGCGGCCTCGATCTGATAGGATACCCCAGACTTGTAAGGCTTAATCCTTCAGTTCCATGGAAAACAAGGGGAAATGGAGCTCTCTGTGCCAGGCTAGGGAGGGGAAAAAGAGAGAAAAAGGCATGCGGACAGTTTGACGGACAGACAGTTTATGCTTTTGAATCATCTGAGGAGACCTTAAGCCGTGAAGAATTGATTGAAATTTCTGCCAGAACAATATACGATCTGGCAGAGCTTCTCGATGAAGGTACAAATCCGGGAATTGTGGTTGGCGATACTCCAACATCTCCCGATATATACTGGAACAGTGTAAGGGGGATCGAAAGCATAGAAAATGTAACTGAGAGTCTGAAAAAATCAGGACATTCCTACCTCGGAATTAAGGAAGGGCGCGGCATTATCGGTGCAGCAGCTGCACTTTCCTGGAGGCCCTTAATGAGGACTTATGAGGCACTCATCTACAGATATCCACATCCGGAGCCTATTTCTTTCCAGACAAAGATGAATGCTGCAATGATGGCATTGAATGTAAAAGGTTCGTTCAATGATATTGATATGCACAATCAGTATCCAGCCATATTTCCAAGAGAGAGAACACCAGTAGTTATGGGGATAAGGAGTACTGATGACTGTGATCTCCTCGCATCTTCTCTTGAAATTGCGGACAAAAATGGAATATCTTATGATAGAGCTATGGTCTTCGAGACAAATCAGGGAACGGACGAGCATATTGAGTCAAACCCCTCCACTCTGGAAGAGACTCATTCCTACAGCATTCCATGCACTGTAAGAGGGTATCCATACAGCATAAGAGGATCACACTATTTTGTCGAAGTAGACTATGCTGGTAAGTCATTGAAAGCGGCTGCCTTCGAACCTACAAAAGAATTCCGGAAGATTTTCAGAGCTCTTTTGCCGGGTGACAGAATAACAATTTTTGGTTCCTTCAGCCAGGGAGTTCTGAATATAGAGAAGATGGAGGCGGTTACACTTTCCCTGGCATATTTGAGGGAAAATCCAATCTGTGATAAATGCCACTCCAGGACTGATAACCGTGGCAGAAATGATTACAGGTGCAGGAAATGCGGCTCTGTTTACACGACTCCCCACTACAGGATCGTGGAGAGGACAATTGCACCCGGCAGATATGATGTTCCAGTTATAGCCAGAAGGCATATTTCAAGGCCGTTTGATATAGGTGGCGCAAAATGACCCTGGTGGCGTTGACAGGCATACCAGGAACTGGAAAAAGCACCATATGCAGCATACTAAGGAAAATGAATATAAACTGTTATGAGGCCATTGAGATATGCGGTTCCAATAATTGTGTGGAAGGTGATACGGTTGACATTGATTGCCTTTCATCTCTCTGGGCTGGAAGAGATGAAAAGAATGTAATTATTGCTTCTCATTATTCACATCTTCTAGGTGCGGATTACGTAATCATACTTGAGCGAGACCCAGTTACAGTGGAAAAGGCACTTGTGGCTAGAGGATACAGTACTGAGAAGGTTTTTGAAAATATGGACTCCATGTATTCGGATATTATTTATCAGGAGTCACTTGATCTGAACCCTTCCACACGGATTTACCGCATAATGAATCAGGAGGGCAAACAGTCGGAGACTGCAGAAGCCATTATGAAGATTGCACAAAACATATTCTCAGGAAAAATCTCCACATCTTAAGGCACAATACATATTATATCAACAATCACGATCCAAGTTCATGGTCCTGGATAGCCTCAGAGGAAGAGCAGACGGGTTGATCTCCTCCCTGAGCAGGCCATTCATGGGCATTAATCCAAACACAATCTCCTTTCTTTCTTTGGTTCTTGCTGGGCTTTCCGGATTAACCATCTGGATTGGAGGAATTTATCTTAGCCTTGCTTTCATTTTCCTTATCCTATCGGCACTCTTTGATGCAGTCGACGGAAAAGTGGCCAGGACCAGAAACCTCTCCTCTCCACTGGGAGATCTGGTTGACCACGTGCTGGACAGATACTCTGACATTCTTATAATGATCGGCTTCATATTCAGTTCCCCCGGATCTGAGTTTCTAGGTATAATTGCCCTGATCGGTGTTCTTATGACCTCGTATATGGGTACTCAATCCCAGGCACTTGGCCTGAAGAGAAATTACTCAGGTATACTTGGCAGGGCTGACAGGCTGGCGTTCATGATGATATTTATCCTGATTCAGCTGCTGGTACCCTTCTCCATTCACATGCCGCTTTTCAATCTGACTCCCACAGATATTCTCCTTCTCTGGTTTGCCATAGCTGGAAATGTGACAGCATTGCTGAGATTCCGAGACAGTTATTCATCACTGAAGAGTAATTAGATAAGAGAATTGATCACTTCTGTAACCTTTTTGTTAATTTTCTCTGCCTCTTCCATGCTCCTTCCATGTCCGTAAATGCGCATTATGGGTTCAGTGCCTGATGCCCTGACAAGTGCCCATCCCCCATCCATGTAAATTTTAAGCCCGTCTGTCCTGTCAACCTTTTCTGAAAGTTTCTTTTTATCCAGATCATTGAGGATCTTCTGAGGGTCCTTCCCAGCTACCTTAATGATTGTTCTGTAGAGCCTGAATCCTGGAAGCTCTGAGACAATCTGTGATAAAGTTTTCCCTCTCTCGGCAATAAGGTTGAGCATAAGGGCAACAGTCATGGCACCGTCCCGGCAGTACTGGTGTTCTCCAAAAATGACGCCACCGTTCTCCTCTCCTCCAATTTTTGCATTCTTCGCTATTATTGTGCGTGAGACTATTGGTGCGCCCACCTTCGTTCTTACTAGATTGAAACCCTTTTCTTTGGATATATGCTCCAGGTTGTCTGAGCTGCTCACTGGCGTTACTACTATATCACCTTTTCCTGCAATACTGGAAATAAGAAGGGAAAGTGACTGATCACCGTCAATGAAATTCCCTTTTTCGTCTATGAAAACAGCCCTGTCTGCATCGCCATCATGGGCTATTCCCAGTGAGAAATTGCCGGATTTCATGACAGATATCAGATCCGCCAGGTTTTCTGGTTTAGGTTCAGATTGCCTGGATGTGAAGTGCCCATCAGGGTAGGAATTCAGCTCCACCACGCTGCATCCCAGGTCTCTGAGAAGTTTAGGAGTGGTGTAGTATGCTGCCCCATTTCCGCAGTCCACAGCAACCCTGAAATTGCTTTTACGTATTTTGGCTGCATCAACCTTTGCTATCACAGAATTAATGTACAGGTCTCCACCTCCAGGATCACTGGTAACACGACCAACGTCACCCCACTGGCATAGTTCCCATTTCCCCTCGGACAATGCGTCCTCTATTCTTATCTCATCTTCCTGGCGCAGTTCAGTGCCATCCTTATCTATGCATTTGATACCATTGAATTCCGGAGGATTGTGGGATGCAGTTATCACAATTCCATATAGCCCATGAATCTTGCAATAATACTGGACTGCGGGAGTTGGGAGTATGCCAAGGTCAATAACATTAACTCCTGTTGACAAAACCCCTGACATGACGGCAGAGAAGAGCATTTCACCGGTGTCTCTTGTATCTCTGCCCATTGCAACGGTCTTTGAGCCAAAAATAGAGGCAGAAGCCCTGCCAACGTTCAGGGCAAAATCAGACGTAAGATCTCTGTTCGGAGTGCCCCGTATCCCATTTGTGCCAAACAGCTTTCTTTCTCTTTGCATAGTTTTTATAATAGTAGCCCCGTATTTATCATTATAGTGGGACTATTGGATGCTTTTGTCCGGAACCCTTTATATCATGGATCCTCTGTTCTATCCAGTGTGTACTGTCGCCCTCTCCATACTATAGATTTCATTCCTCCACCCTTTACGAGGTTGTAGAAGTACACAAATGGTATCATGAACTGTATGAGAAATCCGCTTTTCCAGTGCCTTCCTGACCTTTTTGAGGATCTAACTGCATTTATAACTGCAGGAAGAAACAGCAGAAGCACAGGATAAAACGGCCAGAAAACAACTGAAAGAACAATTGCTGACAGGAACTCAAATATTGTTGCACCATAAAAGAGAAGGCCATAACTAAGGACTTTCCTGGTTGCATATATGGACAGTGCAGTCTGTCTGTTTGCCCATTCAACGAAGGTGTTAAAATCATCCGGAGACCTGACAATGGGGGCTGCATCCGGGACATATGCTATTCTGAGTCCGTATTTTCGGCATATCTTAGTAATTGCAATGTCGTCCGAAACATAGGAACTGAAAAAATCCAGATCCCTGCCAGCAAGCAATTCGGATCTGAATGCCAGTGAGCCTCCCCATCCAAATCTCGTCAGGTTAGATTGCATCATCCCCAATCCCACATAACCCCAGACCATCTTTACTTTAGACCAGAACCCTCCGACAGGATCGAAGAATGGGAATGTTGTGGAGATTCCAACTGTGTTATCCCTGAGAGGTGCTATCAATGATGAAAGCCATCGATCACTGACAACCGTATCGGAATCCACTATTACAGTAACATTATGTGAGGCATGATCCGCTTTGATAGCGGAAACGATTGCATTCACTTTTCCACTCCCTTTTCCGGATTGTGATATGATGTGTTCAATTCCAGCCTCATTGAGAAAACTAAGGGCAGGATCATCCTCTGAATCCACGACTGCGAGAAGCCTGAAATCCCCATGTTTCTGGTTTTTCAATGCGAGGATGTTATTCTCCATCTCATGATCGATGCCCCTGCATGGAAGTATAACAAGAACGGAAGTTTCTGTGTCATTCCCATAGTTCTCGCTCTGGCCGCGAACCAAAGATATGTATAGAAGACCTGCGAAGATGAGAATGTTAAGAGGAATAAAAAAGTAAAGCAGAAAATCGTGAATAAGAGGGGACATGTCTAAACAAGTGTCATATCCTCTGTATCAACCTGCCCGACCCCATCTATCCCACTGAGGGCAGCCTCTACACTGTCAATTTTTCCCTCTTCATCGGGGATGATTATCTCGAGCCTCACGGCCTTGAGTCCGAAAGCGACATCCTGAACCTCTACTTTATTGAGTGTACACTTTCCCTTCAATTTTTCCTTGGCAGCACTCATGATTGTATTTATATCTCTGTCCGCATCCTCTGGAAGAATGCGCATTACTACAGCTACGTCTCCCACTCTATTCACCTAAGGTCCAACAAAGGAGCACTTATTGCAAGTATATCTGGTAGAATGTTCCCTGCAGTTCTTGCATCTGCCAATCAGTTCTTCCCCGCATTGAGGGCATTCGAATATTGAATATCCAGGATCAACTAGACCAACACCGCACGATGAACAGTTTTCCTTGTATCTCATAAATTCACTTCTCACCTGTAAATACCCGCCATTTCAAGATGAAACAACAGTTTGCTGACATTTCACATGGATATATAATCTTTTCAAGAATCATTGCTGCAGTAGACTACGGAATTGGCTGTGTGATCATTTCCTGCCTTTCTCAAGCTCCGCCCATTTTTTCTCCAGCTGAAGCTTGAGTGCCTCCGGCTTCTTAGCCTTTTCATCGGATGACCTCAATTCCTCAGGGATCCTGAGACCTTCCTGTACATCATATTTGAAATTGATTATGGATGATTGGGAAAGTTTGTATTTCTTTGAAAGGTCTGAAATTCTGCCATCTATTGTCTGAAGTATGTCCTTCATAGCGCCATATTCCATGTTCTCCTGTATAATCCGCATTATAGTGTCCTTAAGACTTTCTCCATCTCTCTGCAATAGGCTTATGGCTAAAAATTCTGATTTTGTAAGCTCAAGAGAGTAAGTCTCCTGACCATTTTCTTCCTGATCCTCATCAGGTATTTCATCTTCGGGCATTTTGGTTCATCCTAATCTATGACGACCAGAATGCATACAGGAGACATATAAAAAAATATATGCTAACCAGGTCAGTTTGAGGACCTGGCTGCAGCATCCCTGTATCCCAAGGCATTGGCGAACTGGATATCCTCCTGTGGTATCTTCACCATAGCACCTGGAGCAAGTTTCTCTAACCTGTCACCAATAAGGGATGACCCTCCTCCTACTGGTATCAGAGCGGTTATTCTGTCCAGCTCCTCCCTGAGGTTCTCCCTAAGTTTGTCAAGGATCCTGTTAGCGAGGTTAGCCATTATAGGCTCTGAAACTTTTGGGCCCCCCACTTCACGCTGTTTGAAGAGAACTGTCTGGCTGATTGCTTCCCTTGCCACATCGTTAGGCACAATGAAACCAGTTTCCTTTGCTATTGCCTTTGAAATTCCAGATACAAGGTCCCCTACTCCTGCCTGAATACTGAATGACATTTCAACAACAGGCTCCATGTTCTTCAGATTTACAGTCAGAACATCAGTTGTCCTTGAACCTATATCCACGACAACACCATATCCGTACTGTGCCTTTAGCATGCCCTTGTCAAGGAGGTACAGGGCTGCTCCTACTCCCTGAGGCCTCATTATCAGTTTAGTTATGTTGAATGTCCTTGTTTCGCCAGCGACCGATTTAATAGTGAACTCCTTTCCCTGAAGATACTCCTTTGCTGCGTTCAGTTCATGTTCAAATGTACCAAGAGGAGTCCCGCTTCCCAGAACTATTTCGGCCTTGTTACCATCCTTCCCTGCGCCGCTCATCCAAAGGGCACCTGCAAGAAGAGGCAGGGAATCTGGATCGGAAAGCCTTCCGTCTCCCTGCGGTTCTCTTACACCTGCACCTGTTGCATCATCGCCGAAGAAGAACGGATCACTGTCATTAATTGTCAGGATTGTAGAAGATCCTCCTATTCCCCAGTTCTTCGCCTCTGTAGCTGCCCATCTGGATGGAAATTTGGACCTTCCAGAATCCGGGCCCACAACTTTCGTGTCACCATATCCCAAGTCTACTCCCAATACTATCAATTATTCACCTCTCGTGAAAGCGTCAGACACTACCACATTGTTGTCCATGTCTACACTTTTCATAGTGTATACTATTAGTTTACACTGTGGTAAAGTATCCCATTGATTGTGTAAAATGTATTTAAATTTTTTCTATTTGACCAGGCAATTTCGCTATCTAAAAATGGCTAAAAAACTGAATTTAACAAAAAGTGAATCTTTGATACATTTTTTAGCCTGCTACTCAATCGCACGACTTGTATCAGGTACTGCCGAATTAAATATTCAAAAGTAATACCACTGGTATGGAACCTTCTTTAGAAGCAATGTATAATCATTTGAAAGCCCTCAGTGAAAATGGAGTCAGCGAAAAAAGCAGAGATGAAATGAAGAAAAGAATCGCGGATTCTATAATTACTGCATATGGGGCAATGAACGCCGAACCTGTTCGTATTGCCAGGTCAGCACTGTTGCCATCAAAGGGAAAAAGGAACGGAAGGATATATTTCAGCAGAGATGAAGCACCGGTGGATGTAGCCGCATTTATTAACGGCACCATGACAAGATATCTTGATTATAACGATACCTATCTCTCAAAAGAGGCAATGCACCCCTCCGACAATATCCCCCCTCTTATTTCACTTGCCCATAGCCTGGACCTCAATGGCGAGGATGTTATCAGGGCAGCCAACCTATCATATGATGTCGCTGCAAACCTTTCTGATGAAGCATCCATACGAGACAGGGGGTGGGATCATGTCACATACATATCAATATCTTCAGCAGCTGGACTTTCAATGCTGCTCCATCTGGACAAAAATAGATTTGAACACGCAATCAGCCTCTCATTAAACAACAACATAAGCATGCGGCAGACCAGAGCTGGAGAACTGAGTATGTGGAAGGGAGCCACGACTGCAAATGCCTGCAGGAACAGTGTTTTCGGCACGTTGCTTGCAGCGGAGGGTTTCACGGGCCCTTCACCGGAATTTTCTGGAGAGATGGGATTTTTCAAACAGGTATCTGGCCCAATGAATATAAATCCAAAAAAAGATGCTGTTCTCAGAACAATGATCAAGAATTATCCAGTTGAATATCATGCAATGAGTGCTGCTGAAGCTGCTAGTTCGATACATGAGGAACTAAAAGGCGAGATCAAATCTGTTAGTGTTGAAACATTCAAAGTTGCAAATGACATAATAATAAAGGACCCTGAGAAACTGAGACCCAGAACCAGGGAAACAGCCGACCACAGCATGCCTTATATTGTTGCCTATTCCCTGATATATGGATCGCCCGGCCCGGGATCATATGAGCAGAAATACCTGAAAGAGAGCAAAATACTCAATGTTATTGACCATTCGAAATATGTTGTTACAGATAGGTTCAACAAGATGTACCCGGAATATCTGCCGGTCAAAATTTTAGTTGAAACATCATCGGGCAAGTATGAAAGGGAGATGGATGTACCCAAGGGCCATCACAGGAAACCATATACTTGGGATGACTTGCTTGAAAAAGGAAGGAAAGTAATGGGTGAAGATAATTCAAAAATCCTTATTGATGTGGCAAGACGTTTTGAAAAGATACAGATAAGAGATTTCATGGAGGTGATATCTGATGTCCACTTTAAGGGATAATTATAATTCAGGGCCTTCAGGCTTGAAAAGACACCTCTCGGAAGGCTTTGTTGAGGCGGCTGGAGTTTTCAATGGCATCAGTGCCCTTCTAGCACAGCAGGCAGGATTCAGGGCGCTATATCTTTCCGGTTCAGGTGTTGCAGGGGCAATGGGTCTACCGGACCTCTCCATGACAACCCTATCGGAAGTTGCTGACGAGGTCCGCAAAATAACATCGGTGTCCGAGGCCCCGCTAATAGTGGATGCTGATACAGGCTTTGGAGAAACCATAAATGTGATGAGGACTGTGAGAGTCCTTGAAGATGCAGGAGCTGCGGCGTTGCACCTTGAGGATCAGGTTCTCCCAAAACGATGCGGCCACCTCAACGGAAAGAAAGTGGTCGAGATGGAGGATATGGGAAAGAAAATTATGACGGCAATAGCCTCCAGACATAATCCTGATTTTATGATCATAGCAAGGACTGATGCCAGATCCGTTAATGGCCTGGACGATGCTATTGAAAGGGCACTTTACTACGTGAAGTGCGGTGCCGATATGATTTTCACAGAAGCACTGGAATCAGCCGGGGAATTCAAGGAATTTTCATCAAAAGTCAGATCACCGCTGCTTGCAAATATGACAGAATTCGGAAAGAGCCCGCTTCTCTCAGTCTCAGAGCTGAAGGACCTGGGATACAGAGCGGTCATATTCCCGCTTACAGGATTCAGGGTAGCTCTCAAATCGCTGCAAAAAACTTATGAGGCTCTTCTTAAAGATGAAACACAGAGAAACTTCATAGATGACCTGATGACAAGGAGGCAATTTTATGAGGTCATTGGCTATGATGAATATGAAAAGGACGACAGAGACATATTCAATATAAAAGGTGAAAAAGATGACTGAAATAAGTGTTCCTAAGGGGCTGGTTGGAGTTATAGTGGACAAAACAGCAATATGTACTACCGATGCTGAAGGAAATCTTGTCTACAGAGGTTATAAAACTGTAGATCTGGTTAATAAAAAGACTTTCGAAGAGGTTGCATACCTTGTTGTGCATGGTGATCTCCCCGATAGTGACCAGCTTAAGGACTTCAATGAAATGCTGGTGAAAAACGGAGACATCGACTCAAAGGTCCTGAAGATTATTGACCTGCTTAAGGAGAAGGACTTGATGAAGAACCTCCGGTCAATTATATCACTTTACCCATACAGGGCTCAGGATTCTGCTCATATGCTTCCGGAAATAATTTCTAAGGTCCCGGGGATAATCGCCCATTCATATGCAGCGGAAACCGGTAAAGCTGTCGGCAGATCTGAAGCCCAAACTTACAGCGGAAGATTCTACCAGATGATCACAGGAAACACAGATGCCAGAAAATCTCAGTTCCTTTCAAAACTAATGATTCTCTACATGGAGCATGAGTTCAACGCTTCCACTTTTGTTTTAAGGGTTGCTGCATCAACACTTACTGACCCTGCTTCAGCATTCACAAGCGCTCTTGGAACCCTCAAGGGGCCACTCCATGGCGGGGCAAATGCTGAGATACTTGATTTCTTCAAAAGCTTCAGGAATGAAGATGAGGCCGTAAAATTTGTTGATACACAGCTGGAATCCGGAAAGAAGGTAATGGGATTTGGCCACAGAGTTTACAAGCAGAAAGACCCCCGTGCCCAGCTCGTGAAGCAGCTTATGAAAGAGCTGAATCCAAACTCTAAGGAACTGAGAATCGCTGAAGCAATTGAGGCAAGAGTCTGGGAGAAAAAGCATCTTCCTGCAAATCTTGATTTCTATGCTGCAATACTTATGGATCAGCTGGGGATTCCACAGGATCTCTATACTGCCATATTTGCGGCAGCCAGAGTTTTCGGCTGGTGGGCGCACTACGAAGAACAGCTGAGGGATAACAAGCTAATAAGGCCTTCTTCGGAATATGTAGGTCCGAAGGACAGGGTTCTCTGACATCAGAGAATCTTCAGGTCTATTTTTTCAGATTTTCTGTTGAAAGCCTGGTAATCCGAAATTCTGTAAGGACTGGCAACGATTATGTGAATCTGGCCTGTATTGGAGAACATTGAAATATCAGCATCTGAAGGCAATGCCACCCCTGATGGATGTGAGTGTACACTCCCCACAACTGAAAAATCAATCCCCTTATGGTATAAATTGAATAACGTATGGTGATCCCCCTGAACTGTTCCAGGAAGCATAAGGATCTCATAGATTATCTCATGCTCTGCCTTCAGGAAAGCTCCAAATTCCATTGGATAACTGTCTTTGGAGGCTTCCATTATCATTTTCAGTGTACGGAGCCTAATTGACCACATTTCTTATCAGCTTCTCCCTTATTCTCTCATAGAATGAGTTTCTGAATGTCACGAATCTTGCCCTTTCCGGTGATACAGTGATCCTTATGTCGTCGTTCTCGTCCACAGCAAACTGCTCCTGACCATCAACAATCAGGTCACAGGATTGCTTCTTTCCGAATATCCTGAGGTTTATCTCTTGGGAGCTTGGTATTACAAGAGGCCTGCTTCTTGACCTGAACGGAGCCAGATAAGTTACGACCATGGCATCAAGCGTCGGGTAAAGGATTGGCCCTCCAGCACTGAATGAGTATGATGTCGAACCTATTGGTGTTGCCACTATTACACCGTCTGAGGTTGTACTGTCAAAAAATACCCCATCCACAAAAAGCCTGAACTTCCTAATCTTGGCTATCTTGCTGGAATGCAAGACAACCTCATTTGTTGAGTCTATTATCTGAGTTCCATTTATGGTCAGTCTGAGCTTCATAGTCTCTTCCACCTTGTAGTTACCCTTTATCAATTTGTAAACTGATGACTCAACCTCTCCAATCTCGACCTCTGACAGGAATCCTAAACTTCCCATGTTTATTCCAAGGACTGGCCCCTTCGCTAATTGCAAAGATCTGAGAACAGAACCGTCCCCGCCTACTGTTATAAGAATGTCAGCCTCCATTGATTCTATGCTGTTTCCCTTTCTGTTGAGCATCCGGGCTGCTTCCCTGTCATATATAACGTCCCAGTCATCGGGAAGTATCTCTACGATTCTTCTGACAATGTTTGCGCATCTCGTGCAGTCCTTTCTTACGATGAAACCTATCTTCATTTCAGGGCCTCCGCAAATTCTCTGCTGCTTGCGCCGATTATAGCTTTCCTCTCCCTGACATCCAGTCCCATGTTAAAATCATTGAATTCACCGTCTAATACTACTCCTCCGGCTTCCCTGAGGATAAGTACACCTCCTGCCACATCTATATTTCTAAGTGAGTTGTAATCACCGACATATGCCATAATATCCGCTGATCCATTTGCCACAAGACAGAGCTCAAGTGAAGCACATCCAAGAGAGCGAATTCTCCAAGCACCCCTGAGTATCGGGGAAACGTGATCATGTCCAGCTCTTCCAAGACCTCCCAGAGCACATCCCAGGGGATCCACGGAGACATGTATCCGCTTCCCGTTTGCAAATGCTCCTTTTCCCTTTACAGCATGATAATTGGTATTCCTGGCCAGATCCGCAACTATAGCAATCCTCGCTGAAGACAGGTCCTCCCTTACAACTGCACCTGAAAATGAATAGAAAGGGATTCCGTTTTCCGCATTGTATGTTCCGTCCAGCGGATCGACCATTAAAGATTCATCATAGCCGAAATCAGTAAATCCGCTCTCTTCGCTTATGAGGTTCAGCGGCAGGTCCCTTTCGTGTATAAAATTCAGGATATGGTCATCACAAATTCTGTCAAGATTATGGGTTGCGGTGCCGTCTGCACCCATCCCGATTATGATGTTTCTGTTCCCCGAACCTGATTGTGCGGAAACAACTTCCCTTAAAGAATTTCCAAGGTCAATAAGTTCTTTTTCGAGATCTGACACAGTGTCAATATTATAACACTCAAGATAACCTTTCTGGGAAAAAATTAGAAAATCAGTCTCCGACAACACTGTCCAGCAGAAGGTTCAATCTCTGTGAAAGCCTCTTGAGAGCATAATCCAGCACATCCAATGCCTTCAGTGAGCCGTCTGTCTCAAACTGGAACACGTATTTGGTATCATCCTCTATTACCTTTACGTCCGGGTTATCAAGCAACTGTGAAAGAAAAGTACATCTGTTGTCATCGCTGAACACTATCTTTTCGGAATTCTCGGATACAACTGAATCAGGGCAGTGATTCTTGAAGTTTTCCCAGTCCTTAACCTTCTTCTTCTCAACCAGAAACTCCCGATGATACTTGTAAGAGACACCTGAGGTTACCTGCCACTTAGTATGCTTTTTCCCCGTGCCCAGTATGGCTTCGGCTGTAACGAGGATTGCCTGCCTCGGTCCAAGCTTTACAATTGGAATCTCTTTATCTGCAGGAACAAGATCTGACTTTCCTACAGGCTGCAGATCGCCTGAATTCACTACTCCTGAGCCTATCTTGTTTATTGAAAATGTCATTGTGCATAGGGGGCATCCCTCACCTTTGCAAGAGCAATTTTCCCTGAAGTTCATTGAAAGATCTGAAACAATAGGTACCAGAGAAAGCCGATGTGCCACTATTTCATCGAAAAGTGGGAGTGATGAGTCGTATACATTGCCTTCACTGTCTCTTATCTGGCCATGATGAAATATAACTTTGTCTATGGCTAGCTTAGGGATGTCGTCCATCAGAGTTCTTCTCAAGGCATTCGCTGTTGATGGTGAGAGCCCATCCACGGTGAAACGGATAAAATCATCAGACATTGTATTTATTGTCAGGGACATCTGTTTATACTCTCCTGCCTCTCTTGCCGCCCTTCTTTTTTGTTCCATCATGGGGAATTGGGGTTACCTCTTCAATCCTAAGAATCTTGAAGCCAGCTCTGGAAAGAGCCCTAATTGCGCTCTGAGCTCCTGGACCAGGAATCTTTGATTTGTTTCCGCCTGGAGCCCTTACCTTGATTATTAGATCCGATATCTCCTTCTCTCTCAGTTTTTCTGCGACCAGATCAGCCGCCTTCATTGCTGCATATGGGCTTGACTCATCTCTGTCATTCTTCACTACCATGCCGCCAGTTGCCTTTGCAAGGGTTTCAACCCCTGTTGGATCAGTTACAAGAATTATAGTATTGTTAGCTGAGGCAAAAATATGCGCTATACCTGTTTTATTCATCTTCCTCGACCTCTCCTTCCCTGCCTGTCATTCCTGCCACGGTTGCGCTCAGGAGGAGCTTCCTCCTTCTGCTCTTTTTCCCCATTTGGAAGGACATTGCTCATGATTACCTGCCTCATTGGATGAAGATCATCTTTAAATGGGGAGTTTTCAACGTATTCAATGCTGTCTTCCAGTGAAGCCTCGACCATTATGCCGGGGATGGTAACTCTTCTTCCATTCATGGTAACATGGCCGTGCGTAATCAACTGCCTCGCCTGTTTAAGAGTTCTTGCAAGGTTCCTCCTGTAGACTATAGTCTGAAGTCGTCTTGCAAGGATTGCTTCAATATCAAGCGAGAGGACATCGTCCAAGGTTGCATTGCCACCAAGAAGCTTGTATCTGTTAAGCCTTGCTATGAGGGCATCATACTGCTTCTGGGCATTTGGATCATTATTCCTAAGTTTGGCCTGAAGATCTCTAGCCTGGCTTCTGAAATTGTCAAGGAATGACTGCCCCTTCCAGAGTTCTCTCTTATTCTTCAGTCCGTATTTTTCAACGATAACTCTCTCAGAATCAATTCTGTCTTTTTCCCAAGGGTGTCTTGGTGTTGAATATGTCTTGTGCGGAAATTTAGGATCTCCCATTATTCATCACTCCTTCTTCCTCTGTACTCCTACCGTAAGACCTCTTCTTCCGTTGGATCTTGTTCTCTGGCCCCTTACTTTTTTACCCAGTTCATGTCTTATGCCACGATATGACTTCATCTTCTTCATGAGGTTTATGTCGTCCTGAATTATTATGTCAAGATCATTGGAAACAAGATTAAGATCCTCACCGTTCACTGCATCTTTTCTGTGATTCTTGGCCCATACTGGAACTCCCTCATATTCCTTTGACTCCACATAATCCCTTATCCGGTCTGTCTCTTCTTCAGCCAGCTCCCCAATCTTTGCTTTACCATTGATGTTGAGTTTTCTGGTGATAATCTGTGCCAGCCTTGGTCCAATCCCCTTTAGATCAGATAATGCCAGCTCAACGGATCTTTCACCATCCAGATCCTTTCCCGCAATTCTTACAATATACTGGAAATTCTCCTTTTTTGCATCCTGCTTCTTAGGCTCCTGTTTTTTATTATCCTGCTTGTTATCCTGCTTAGATGCCATTGAACCATCCTTTGAATATTATCCCCAATCGCACTGACACATATATTATTGTCCTTTACGTTGGAGCGTCTAAGAGTATTCCTTAAGGATATATAAATTGAGCCCTCAGGTATATGTATGGGATTGATTGTGCCTATTGTCCTAAAAATACCATATTAGTTCTTAAAAACATCTTAGATTTCTATCCCGGCCGAAATACTCAAAAAAAGCATCCGATGAACAGATTGAGCCTGCCCCTAAACATTATCGATTGCATTTTTTATGAATTAGGATGATCTGTATCGCATTGAACTTAATTTTTTCATCAATTATCGGGTTATTTAGATAAAGTTCGTAAAGAGCCTGTGATCACCCTTTCCATCCAGTACACCGAGTCTGACCAGTGCATCAATCCATCCATATGAGTAGTTGATAGCGGCGAAAGCATTCAGGAGGTCCCCTTTCTCCATGAAATATTTAGAATCCTCATAATAGCTCTTTACAAGATTTAGAGAGTCTTCAGCAAACCTGTAAAGGAAAGAGTCAGTGTGTGGTGAAATTGTAAGCTTCCCAAGAGCTTCCTCCTCTATTGACATATATCTCAAAACCCTCTCTTTCAGATCTTCCATGTTGTGGTATAATCTGCCATTATTTATTAGGCTCCACAGTATTTGCTTTATCTCTTGAGAAATTAACCGGCTCAGCTCATCTGGTGATCTCCATATGATACACTGCGAAAACCTTACCAAAAAATACAGTGATGGATTCACTGCTCTCAATTCTGTTTCTTTTGAAACGACGGGCAGGATAAACACGTTAATAGGCCAAAACGGAGCAGGAAAAACAACGCTTACCAGAATCCTTTCCACCCAGCTTATGCCTACTTCAGGCACTGCGTCCATCAACGGTATGGATATAACCAGGGACGTGGACGAGATAAGGAGAACTATTGTCAGCATACCACAGGAGGCTTCACCCCTTGGAATACTGACTGCTCAGGAACAGGTGGGGATGTTCCTGATCGGAAGGGGGCATTCTTTCAGATCCGCGAAAGAGGAGTCAAGAATTGCACTTGAATCCCTTGGATTAGGTGATTTCAGGAATCTGCCTGCTGACAAGCTTTCCGGAGGAATGAAGAGAAAGATCTTTGTAGCAATGGCCATCGCATCAAGGGCAGATACAGTTTTCCTGGATGAACCGACAACAGGACTCGATCCTATATCCAGAATAGAGGTCTGGTCCGCAATAAGGGAGATTGAGTCAGAAATCTTCCTGACAACACATTACATGGAAGAGGCTCAGGATCTTTCTGAGCATGTGTTCCTTCTTGAACATGGAAACATCGCAGCAAGTGGAACCGTGAAGGACCTTCTGAAACCTTTTTCTGGAAAGGTCCGTGTAGAATCGCACACGGAAATTAGGGATGCAATTAAGATAGGAGCCATGTGGATTTCGTACGTTACTGCTGATGAAACTTCAGAATATCTTGGGAAGGGCTGTACAATCAAACCCATAAGCCTGGATGATGTGTTCATCTCAAGAGGGGTTGAAGTTGAATCTTAGGTTCATAGTGTCTCTGGCATGGTCATATGGTTTCAGGGTAATATTCAGGGGCCCATCATACATCATATCATCAATGAGCGCCCCGCTCACCTTACTTTTTATAGTTTCCATACTCTCACATGGAACACTCATTAAATTTGCTCTGGTAGGCGGATTCCTTGGCCTAATCGCATCTGTTGCACTTTCCAGTTCTGGAGATGCAGCTTTCATGAGACTACAATTGAGATTTCAAGACCTTTATGTTGCTTCAAAGGTCTCCCCGTCTGATTATATGATAGGGCTAACCCTGAGTTATGTAATATTCTCGCTGCCAGGAATTATACTGTATGCAATACTAGGAGCTATTTTCCATATCTTCACTTTTGGAGCTGTTCTGGCACTTATAGGAATCATGTGTTTCCTGGTTGTTGGAACCTCTTCTATCTCTTTTATTGTGTCCAGCAGTATAAAGCACGTGAGAAATGTATGGGGAATAGCAGGCATCATGTCAGTGATAATGACTGTGCTCCCCCCTACGTTCTATCCGTATGAATATATTCCAAAATGGGCACTCTATGCTCTTTCTGCAACACCTGTAACGCCTGCTGCAGTACTGGCTCAGTGGGCCTTTGGCCTTTCACCACCGATGATCAATGATCTTTACATATTCGTCATTGAGACAATAATATATTTCTCAATGGCACGTTATTTAACAAGATGGAGGGAGAACTGAAGCATTAAGCTGCACCGGATCAGTGAATGTTCAGTCAATATTTGTTAAATCATTACCTTGATCTGCTGTAATTGGCAATTAAGTCCAGAAGTTTTCTTTTGGTCTCCTGGTCAAAAGCTCCCTCTTCCTCTTTCTTGAGAATGTAATCCCTTGCTTCCTTGATTCCTCTTTTGGAGGCAATAGAGTAGATACTTCCCATTACCGCCCCCCTTACACTATCCGGGAGATCCTCTACTGCTTTCCCAAGCATAAAGTTGAACTCTTCCGATTTTCTCATGTCAAGTTTTCTTATTTTCTTTCCGCTGGGCTCAGGGTGATTGTATCTTTCAGCTCTATTAAACCTGCTGAACCTGCTGGATTTGTTTGCCTTATTCACCATGAAATTTGATTACTATGCTTTCTTGGTTCTTTATGCTTTTCCCTTTGGACAGCTGAAAACCTTCAAAGTGACCTGATAGTGCCAGTTATGCGGCGAGTACGATTTTACCACTCTGGAATCTAAAACATCCAGGATATAGCCCAAGTTCAGTGCCTTTGCTATTATTTCTCTTTGAACCTGGTTGATTTCACCTGTCGGGGCAAGCACGTGCATTACTATTTCAGTACCCTCATGAGATCTTATAAGTGCGCTAGAAAGAAAATTCAGGGACAAAAAATGGCCCATAATTATGAGGTCAGCCTTCAGTGAGCCCCATGAATTGCGGCAGTCTGTATTTTCAGCCAGGACCCTGGACTCCAGCCCGTTTATAGAGATATTCTGAAGAAGATATCTGTAGGAGACAGGGTTTATTTCGCTGACATAGACAGATTTAGCTCCGGAATATTTTGCACAGGGTAATGCAAAGTACCCTATCCCTGCAAACATATCCAGAACTGTCATGCCTTCCAGATTCCTGTTCCGGAGAATTCCCCTTACATTAACATTCCCCGGCGAAAACATTACTTTCTGTGGATCAAACATATACAGGATGCCATTTTCGCGATGCACCACTTCATGCGATTCCCCATGAATTAATTTAAGTCCGGGCGTCCTCTCTATTCCCCTTATTCTGGAGATGTCCAGATAAACTGCCTTTGCGCCTGTAAAGCTCAGGAGTATTTTCAATGCCTTCTTCGATGGTATTTTGCCATTTTTTGACTTGATAACTATAGAGTCTCCCAACCTTATCCACTTTCTTGGAACAAAGTACCGAGAGGTAGACTTCAATTTAACTTTCTCAAGGGAATTATGCGGAGAATCTCCTAATTCTCTGATCCTGAAGTTATCCATTCCAATTACAAAGCCATCCACCGACACTTTATCCTTAACAGGGATCAGGATGGTGTCTCCCGATCTTCGTATGTGGTACCTCTTGTCAATAATATCTCTCTTTAGAAGTCTGGATATGAGCTCATTTGCCACTTCTTTCCGGATAGCTATCATTGGCCTTTCTTTCATGTTCCGAATCAAGGATAGCCTGAAGAGCATTAATAAAAATTCCATTTCCCTGGAACTATCAAATTATGCAGGAAATTGGAAGAAGATAAATGTTTAAAACCAATATCACCCAAATGAGGCTCAGGGTTGGGACAAGGCCTAGCCAGCTTGCAGTCAGGCAGGCTGAACTTGTAAGGGACGCTTTTTCCAGAATTGGTATTGAGTGTGATATTGTTAAGATTGAATCCAATGGTGACAAAGATCATCATACCACCCTTTCAGGGTTCAAAGGAATGGGGGTGTTCGTCTCTAGCCTTAACGATGCACTTCTCGATGGCAGCATAGACATTGCTGTCCACAGTGCTAAAGATCTGCCATCTCAGTTGCCTGAAGGGCTTTCAATTAGTGCTGTCCTGGAGAGAGGACCGCACAATGATGCTCTAGTCTCCGACACTTCACTAGAGAAATTACCCTCTGGTGCAGAAATAGGCAGTTCCAGCCCCAGGAGAACATTTATGTTGAAAAGAATCAGGCCGGATCTTCTTGTTAAGGATATAAGGGGCAATGTGGATACCAGGCTCAGAAAGCTTGAAAATGGGGAGTATGATGCTATAATTCTTGCAGAAGCTGGTCTAAGCCGCCTTGATTTTTCAGTAAAACGGCAACTCCTTCCTGAAACTGACTTTGTTCCGGCACCATGCCAGGGAATAATAGCAGTTGTTTGCAGAAATAATCACCAGAACTATGGTGTAATTTCCTCCATATCGGATCCAGTTACAATGGAGCAGATGAAAATTGAGAGGAGTTTAACTGCCTCAATGGCTCTGGGATGCTCGGCGCCGGCAGGCATTTTTGCCAGATACAGTTTCAATGGGTTCGATGTTATATCGGCATTCTATTCCAGAGACGGAAAAAGGCACACAGAGATCACCGGAACCGTTCATGGAGAAATGGATCTGGTTGAACTCCTGGATAAGATGAAGAAATTGGTTCCACCTGACTACGGGCTTGGGGATAGATAATGAGGGAATCAGATCAGATAATTGTAACCACGAGGCCCTCCGGTAAATTCAAACCAATAAAGGTTCCGGAAGGATTCAGGATCATCAACACACCACTCACGGAAATCACTCCTGTTTCAGTTGACTGGGGCCTTGTCAGGGACTTTGAACCACAGGTCCTTATCTTCACCAGTACAGTTGGTGCACGGATTTTTATTGACAGTAAGAATGGGATTGTAAAAGATAAAGTGGACATTATAGCCATAGGAAGTGCTACAGCCAGAGAACTTTCCTCCAGATTCAGCAATATAACTATTCCTGCCAGACGGAATTCTGATGGCATAGTCGATTTATTGAAATCAGGGGATTACTCCGGAAGAAAGATAGCGGTTTTTACAAGCGCCAAAAGCAATAGAATAATACAGAACTTTCTTTCAGAGAACAATTACAGATACATTCAGTGCGACCTTTATGATGCAAATCCGGTCTCGAGGAGCAACCTTACTGAATATCTTTCAAGAAAGGATGTTGCTGCCGTTATAATCACATCTTCCCAAGAAGCCGAATTATTTAAAAAAATTGCTGGGCCACAGGCAACTCTGAAACCTCTGTATGCAATAGGAGAAACAACTGCCTCTACAATGGAGAAGATTGGAATTATACCTTCAGAACCCTTAGGAAAATCAGATCTTGAATCTCTTGTTATGGAAATATGCAGAAAAATCTCAAGCGGTAATTAAAAAAATAGCGGGGAATGGATTTGAACCATTGATCTACGGGTTATGAGCCCGTCGGGATCTCCTAACTACCCCACCCCGCTTCCCAAGGTTATACCTGCGTAAAATAATAGGTTTTGCATCTCTTTTATCCGAAGGACTCTTCGATCTTCCGGATTCTCATGTCACGGGCATTCCTTTCCAGATATGTGTAAACTGTTCTCTGCTTGCTTCCGTTGATCAGCATTGTTACTGCTTCTTTCGCAAACTCCATGGAAACATAGTCTCCAATTATTGAAACTGTGTCACCATAAATTGAAATTGCAGTTGTTGTGAGTTCCTCCACAATCTGACGGGTACGGCCACCAGTGCCAATGAGTCTGGCCTTTATCTGAGATATTCTTTTTGAGCCTGGGTTAGCAAAATCTCTCAGCGAAATAATGGCTAACTGGAAGTTCTCCTGATACAGCAATGTCGCCTTATCCGGGTTGAACCCTCTGCCTATTGCCTGTATCACACTGTTTGTGATTACAGACTTAAGAGGATCTCCCCTTCCCTGCACTTCTACTATTCCAGTCTCTGAATCTATGAGAAGATTGCATTCACCCATTCGCTCGATTAGTTTTTTGGTGCTTCCTTTTTTCCCTATGAGAACAGCAACCCGTTCCTCAGGTATCCTCACTTCTGCTGGTATCTGTTCAGGGAGTTCTTCTGACATGTCTATCCTCTTATTATCCATCATTATTAAGCCTTTCCAGATTTTATAGATGACTTCACATATCTTAGAGATTCCTCAATGGTACAATCTATTCCCTTTTTCCTGAAAAAAATGCATATATTTTTGATGTCCCGCTCCAGAAAATAGTCGGCAGCAGGATGCTCTCTAGATACTGATTGGGCCATATCCAGCAGGTACGGCTTCGCCCTGTATATGAGAATATTATATTCACTTAGATCTGCGTGAACAAGCTTGGCCTTTCCATAAAGCTCTTTGACGGAATACAGTATCTGATCAAATGTTTTCTGAAAGTCTACATCTGTGTCTTTTAACATTGGTGCCCCCCTTGTATTTGTTCCAAGGTAAGACATCATCAAAAGATTCTTATGGAATGCTATTGGGAGAGGCGCATTAATCCGGTACCTGCGGCATTCGCTGAGATTTGTGAATTCTTTTCTAGCCCACAGATACACGAGGGATGACCTTGTAAGGTGCTCCTTTGAAAACCTGTAATCACCATCTATGTATTTCCAGATATTGGAGAATCTCAGTGTGGACATCTTGTATATCTTTATTGCAACTGCTTTGCCATCAAGATATGCCTTGAATACAATCGATTCTTTGCCGCTTGAAATTGGATAATCTATATAGTCAACCCGGTATCTGCTCACAAGTTCATATATTGCCTTTAGGGTCCTGCTGTCAAAGACAAGATCAGCAGTCTTCCTTTCCATCTGGAGACTCTGGAGAAATTCTCCGGATTTGAGAAGCTTTTCAAGAGCAGAAAGATCTTCCATCTATACCTTTATTATAACAGACCTCTAAATAATGATTGGGAATTCCACTTATTTGAATATATTTATGACCTCTGGCAGAAGTTTGCTTCTGCTGAGATATGATGCCTGGGTTTTTGTATATCTGTAGACCACATCAGCCTTCTCACCCTGAAACTGCCATGGTTTCACAATCACCAGATCACCCTCTCTAATCCACATCCTTTTTTTCATTTTTCCTGGTATACGGGAGTTTCTTGTGAATCCGTCCTCACACATTACGTTCAGATGGGATGCACCTGCAAGCTTTTCAACAATTCCGAACATCTCGCCTCTCCTCTTGTTCGGCAGTATGACTCTTACACCCTCTCCGTAACCCCCCTCCTCTGGCGGAGTATCATTAAAATCTACGTCATCTTCCATTTAGCCCGATGTTATGGGATAAACGTTAATAAATATGGTGACAGAATTTAAAAAAAAGTAAAAAAAATTGTAAAAATATGGTGGTGTTTAATCTGTTCCCTCTGTCAGGGAGATACTGTTGTCTATTGCTTTCCTGATCTCATCATCCGGGAATGCTGATTTAACAGCCCAGATATAGAATACTATGGAGGCTATGATATCAATGAACCAGTCAACGGGTATGGCTGCGTGGCCCGGGATAACAAGGGAATTTGCAAGGCTGTGGAATGGTGTAAATTCACCGAATGTCAACAGAACAAGGTTGAACAGCAGGAGAACTATAACCCACAGTCCTGATCTCAGATCCTTTGCAAAGTTTCTGTCCTTTGCATAGCCGTATAGTATGAACCCTATGAGGATTATAACGATCAGGATATACCCGCCATATGGATCAGTAGAGGAGTCCAAACCGCCTGCTCCCCAGTATATCAGAAGTCCGGATATTATGAATGCAAGTATACCGATCACACTGTGTCCTCTCAGAAGGAATGGCCTCTTCAGATTAGGATGAGACTTTCTGAAAGCTACAAGTGCAACCGGCCCTATGATATATGAGAAAACTCCAGTTGTTGTAACAATGGAGGTTAAAGCGGACCATGCTCCACCAATGGTCGAAACAAGATAACCCACAGCAGCAGCAACCAGCAGTATTATTGTCACGATGAATGTGGTTACCAGTCCAAGAGTAGGTATTCTCGATTTGGGACTGACCTTAAAGAACCCGGATGAAAGATACCCCTCCTTTGCAGTACCGTACAGGACACGTGAGGTTGAACCCATATACTGGCTCAGTGTACCGGTTGGGCTTACTACTCCATCGATGACCAGAACCACTCCCAGAGCACCAAGTCCGAGCCCCACTCCTTCGTAAAAGAATGGAAAAGTGAACATGGGGAGCGATGGGGATAAACCAGACCATGTGTATGCGGCCAGGCCACTGGTACCGAAGGCGGAAGAGTTAAAGTTGATTGACCCTATGAATGCAACCTCCAGAAGGGTGTATACGCCTATTCCAGTCAAAACCACTGCCACCAGTGCCTTCCATATATCTGAGCCCGGTGATTTGGCTTCAGCAGCCATTTCAACAGGTTGCCTGAATCCAAGGAATGCAAATACAACACCAGTGGTAGGGAGAGCACTGAAAATTGGATCAATGCCATATGGTGCGAAACCTGCAAAACCCTTTCCACCGGATGTGAAGTTAACTCCGAAGCCATGCTGCAGCCCAAATATAAGAAGCAGTATAACAGCGATTGGGGGAATGATCAGCTTCCATATTGTCATTCCAAAGTTCGTCTTGATTAAACCCTTAAGCCCAATGAAGTTCACATAGAAGAATACCACTGAAAATGCTGCCGCAACTAAAACTCCATAATAGGATGGTATTCCTGACGAATTCACAAGAACCAATGTACTTGCAGGTGCATAAAACCCAATTGCTCCCTGCAGAATCTGGACAACAGCCACCGCCTCAACTGCAGGCACTGCAATGTATGTGAGGATCGTACTCCACGCAATAATGGATGCAGCAATACCCCCATGTGTGAAATTGGCATACCTTGCCGCACCTCCTGCAATAGGTACTGATGTCGATATTTCTGACCAAGCCAGAGCTATTATCAGGATAAATATACCCCCTATAATCCATGAAAGGATAGAGGCAGGCCCCGCTGCACTGGCTGTCTCATAACTTCCGAAGAGCCATCCGGAGCCTATGACTGCTGTGAGACCGGCAAAATAGAGGTCCCGCAGGCGCATTCCACGCTTCAGTTTGTTTGTCTCCAAAGATTGCCCAGTTCCACTTACATGTGCGTCTGTCATTATCAATCAGTGAAAGGTTTTACTACGTTTATGTATATAAATATTCTCATACTTTTTAAGAAAATATGTATTTTATTGTTTAAAATATAACTATTGCTTTATATTGACACTTCTGACATTGAATGCCCTGGCTATGGCCTCCCGGAAGAGCTTTATGTTTCTGCCCTCCTTGCCTATGGCCTTTCCAACATCATTCTGATTTACACCCACAAGGACATCAGTACTTCCCTCTCTCCATGTGACAATAATTTCCCTTACACCAAACCTGTGGAATATATTTCTTACAAATGATATGAGATCTCTGGATTGCTCTGCTACCAGAACATGCTTGTTTGTTCTTTCCCTTATGATTGCCAGGGCATTCTCGTTCCTTCTGAATAGATCCTGAAGTTTGTGTTCTCCAACGATGAAAAGTATCATATCCTCGTTTTCGGAGCACTCCTTAACTTCCACGTGGGAAACCTTTTCAAACAGGGTTATGTAACCCATTATTTTGTTGTCTATGGTGATCTCTTTCATCTGAGCATTACCGCCTTAATACCATTCCATTGATAGGATGCCTCACTTCCTGTTGAATTTGTAAACCAGATTAACGGCACCCGTACCCAAGGTAATTGGCTGCCCTACAATTATATTTTCCGCAACTCCTGTTAGAGGATCGATCTCCCCGAGTAAGCCGGCCCTTAGAAGGTGTTTTGTGGTTATTTCAAAGGCTGCTCTTGCCAGAACGCTGCTCTTCCTTCCTGAAATTCCCTGTCTTCCAACAGCCCTTACGTTGCCGCCGAAGGTCATCATGTCCGCAACTAGCATCAGATGCCTCTGATCTACCTCAAGACCCTGTTCGCTCAGCGTCCTCTCCGATTCATTGAAGATAGCATTCCTTGCTGCTTCAATACCCAGGACATTGGCAATCTCTATGATGTCGTTGGTGAATGTTCGAGTGGAATCGACCTGATCCACCTCCAGAACCTCCTTTAGATTTGAACCCTGCGTATATATGATAAAAGCCTCCGTTGACGGGTCCTTCCTTGTTATGGCCCTTTTTATTCCGGGAATCCCTTTTATTGTGAGAACTTTAATCTGTTCCTGCAGCTGGTAAAGCCTCTTGAAGGACTCCTGCTGTGGCTTTAATATTATCTCCTTGCCTTCCTCATCGTGCATCACAGTTATTCCTTTCACCTTTCCCAGAGCCTCACTTATGTCAGAATGCTTCACCAGTCTTTCATTCATCTTCCTGGCAGTGGGCACAATTGAAAGTGTCATCTGTTCTATATCCGTAACGATGTCGGCTACATCTATGATCGTGGTATTCTCAAGTTCCTTCACAAGGTTAAGGACAGCCTCTTCTGATTTTTCTAGCTCGGGCTTCATGAAAATTGTCATAGATGGCGTACTTGGTATCCTCCTGGCATCCACAATCTCTATGAGTCTTGGTAGGCCCAGAGTAACGTTCATTTCCCTGACACCTGCGAAGTGGAAAGTCCTCATGGTCATCTGGGTTCCTGGCTCTCCGATGCTCTGTGCTGCAATAATGCCTACAGCCTCATGTGGATCTATCTGTTTTGTCTCAAGATCCTGATATACCCTTTCCAGTAACTTGTTAAAGCCCTCTTTCCCAATTTCAGTCCTGTACTTTGCAAGATCTTCCGCTACACTTACCGGGATGGATACCCCCCTCTTTGAGGCAATGCTTATGATCTCCGAGATTTCTTTGGGGATATCATCCGAATAGCTCTTCTTTTCCTTGAACTCTGTCTTTTCCAGATCAGCGACTGTAAAGTCTGCAAACTCCTTTATCTTTTTACCTGAAACCTTGAATTCACTCAGAGGAACAGGTTCTACTGACTCAACCAGGCTCAATTCGAGTACGCTTTTAAGGCCAGTCTGCCTCTTTTTGAACAACCCATCCTGATCTTTGTATGGAGAGATGCTTTCTATCTTGATCCTGTAAATGAAATTCTTCTTGTCGTTCGTCACATAAGCTGCACCGGCAGGGCAGTCTTTCAGGTCTGCCTCCACTGCATATCTTGCTGGAAGATCTTTCCTGAGCATTTCCATGTTCTTCTTTGTGTCCTTGAAAAGGAGGTATTTCATCAAGCCACCTCATGCTCTATATCGTACGCATGGTAGTCGACATCTATGGTCTTTCCTTTATCACTCTTGGTTGGATCCACGCCGTCCTCTCCATACTTGAACTGTATGACAGCTCCAACAGTATCCTCTACCCTGAGGGATTCGTTCACCTTAAGATCCTCAAATGCATTTATGAGACGCCTCTGCATGTATCCGCTTCTTGACGTACGTACGGCAATATCCACGAGACCTTCTCTCCCTCCAATGCTGTGCATGAAATATTCAAGCGGGTTCAAACCGGACATGTATGAGGATTTCACAAATCCTCTAGCAGTAGCACCAAGATCTCCCTGCTTGAAATGAGGAAGAGTTCTTCCATAGTATCCCCTGTTAAGCCGCCCTCCTCTTACTGACTGCTGGCCTACCATTCCTGCAACCTCAGAAATATTGAGCATCTTTGCCCTTGCACCTGACCTTGCCATGATAACGGACGGATTGTTGAGGCCAAGGAAGTTGGACGCAATCTTACCTGACTCGTCCCTGACCATACCTGTGGTAGATAGAACCTCTATCTCTAGGGTATCTTCAACGGATCTTCCTGGTGATGGCATAAGCTCTCCCTTCCTGTATGTCTCCACCAGCTTTTCTGTCCTATCAATCGCATCGTTTGCTATCTCCTCAATCCTGGCAATCGCACTTTCAGGGATGTCGTAATCACTGATACCTGTGGAAAATCCTCTGATGCTCAGGAATCCTACCCCAAGCCTTGTCATGGAATCTATGAACTTTGCAGTTGCCTCAGGGCCATACTTTCTGAAGATCCTGTCAATAATCACTCCTGAGAATGAACCTATGGCAGCTTCATCAATAGTTCCGTGAACCATGCGGCCGTTAATTATTGTCACATACTTGTCATCAGGGTCATCCTCATATTCGCACTTTTCCCTGGCGGATGCGCAGAGTTTGCTTGAAAACCTAAGATTGAGTCCTTTTGGAAGAATCAGTGAGAATATGTCTCTGCCTCTGTAATATCTCTTCCCATTATGAACCTCAACCGGAGGCATCTCATCCAGATCGAGGTAACTGAGCATATGTACCCCAACATTTTCTGGGATCATGGGGTTTCCATGGGTGAGTAGAAACATTGCAGTTATGTGGTCATGTATACCACCAATGATTGGGCCACCAAATCTGGGAGACATGATCTGCTCCTGCACTTTCATTATTATCCTGGCCTCTGCCCTGGCCTCTTCTTTCTGTATTATGTGCAGGTTCATCTCATCCCCGTCAAAGTCTGCATTGTATGGAGTGCATACAGCCAGGTTGAATCGGAAAGTCTGGCTGTCCAGAATCCTCACAGTGTGCCCCATCATTGACATTCTGTGAAGCGAGGGCTGCCTGTTGAACAGCACTATGTCCCCTTCAGTAAGTTGCCTCTCAACTGTCCATCCTGGTTCCACCCTCTTAGCATTTTCTTCTGCATTCTGTGTTGTTACCTTAATCCTTCTGCCATCTGGCCTTATAATATAGTTTACACCTGCAAGATACCTATCTGATTCGTCTCTTGCCTCCGGTCCTCTTGCCACGATTTCTCTAACCTGTTCAACATTGAATGTATTCACAGAGACAGGAACTGTCAGCTCTCGTGCAGCCTTTTCAGGCACCCCAACTTCGTTCACCGAAAGGAAAGGTTCAGGTGAAATTACAGTCCTGGCAGAGAAATTAACCCTCTTACCTGAAAGGTTTGACCTGAATCTCCCCTCTTTTCCCTTCAGCCTCTGAACCAGTGTCTTCAATGCTCTTCCTGACCTGTGCCTTGCAGGTGGAATTCCTGCTGTCTGGTTATCGAAATAGGTCGTGACATGGAACTGAAGCAGATCCCACAGGTCCTCAATAATCAGCTGAGGTGACCCATTATCCCTGCTTTCTCTAAGCCTCTGGCTTATTCGTATTATATCAACAAGTTTGTGTGTAAGGTCATCCTCACTTCTTTCTCCAGTCTCAAGCGTTATTGATGGACGGAGATTAATTGGAGGAACAGGCAGAACAGTTAGAATCATCCACTCGGGCCTTGCAACCTCCTTATTCAGGCCGAAGAAAATAAGTTCATCGTCCCTTATTCTTTCCATCCTCTCACGGATCTCCTTTGGGGTGACCTTTATGCCTTCTTCCCTGAAAGTAGTTGGCTTGTCCAGTATGAGTTTGCTATGCTGAGTACCGCAGTGGGGGCAAACACTTCTCGATGATGCCTCTTCCGTTATCCTCTTGGACATAAGGCCAATAACCTCGGGGTCGGAAGTAGAAAGCGATATGTTTTCCATTTTCTCTCTGTAGCTTCTGATTTCGTCCTCTGTAAGCTTTATCCTCCCGCAGGATTTGCAGGTTGCATCAAGCAGAGTTTTTATCTCCTTAATGAACCCGACATGCACAACAGGCATGGCCAGTTCAATGTGCCCGAAATGTCCAGGGCATTCGTCCACCTTGCCTCCGCATGTGGCACATTTAAGGCCAGGCTCTATGACACCCATGTGAAGGTCCATTAGACCCCTTTCAATCGGATAGCCATCATCATCGTATGTGTCGGCTGTTATTACCTTAACCTGCGACATCTTCCTTATCTCCTCTGGAGAGAGGAGAGCAAATTGAACCCTGTAAATTCTCTTTGAAATTCCACCAGTCATTTTAAATCACCCAGCACGAGTCTCATCATTACACCCATAGAACTAAGTTCATCCCTCATAAGTTTGAAAGCATAACTTGTCTCAATTGGGTGAATATTGCCGGTGTTGCCACATACAGGGCACCTGGGAAGGCCCCTCTTCCTGTCCAGAATGGCAATGTGCCCACATTTCGGATTACCGCAAACATACAGAACAGTTCCGTCACTCTGGTCTAGAAGACGGTCCTTGATTACCATTGCAGCACCATGAGCTATCAGTGTATCCCTTTCCATTTCTCCAAATCTCAGTCCACCCTGTCTTGAACGTCCCTCGGTAGGCTGTCTTGTCAGAATCTGCACTGGCCCTCTGGACCTGGCATGGAATTTTCCTGCCACCATATGGTGAAGTTTCTGGTAATAGATCACTCCGGTGAATATGTCTGCTTCCAGCTTCCTTCCAGTTATGCCATCATACATTATCTCTGTCGAAGAGTGCCTGAATCCATATTTCAAAAGGCCCTCCCTGAGACTCTTTTCTGGTTCACCACTGAATATTGTCCCGTCAACGATCTCTCCTTTCATGGATGCAACCTTTCCGCCTATCATTTCCAGTATGTGACCTACGGTCATCCTTGATGGGATTGCATGCGGATTGATGATCAGATCTGGAACTATGCCTTCCTCAGTGAATGGCATGTCCTCCTGAGGAACTACTGCACCGATGACCCCTTTCTGGCCATGCCTGGAGGCGAACTTGTCTCCAAGTTCAGGGATTCGTTCACTTCTGACCCTAATTTTTACTACTCTGCTGTTGCTTTCTGATACAGTCAGAATAACATTATCCACGAAACCTTTCTCGTTGGGCCGCATGGTTATGGATGATTCCCTGCGTCTCTGAGGACCCAGCTTATCAGCGCCCTCCTCTAGGAACCTTGGAGGTGATGTCTTTCCTACAAGAACATCTGAGCCTTCCACGTATGACTCAGGAAAGATTATTCCATTCTCATCCAGATTCCTGTAAAATTCTTCTGCTCTGGCGCCCAGAACATCATGGGTTGGGATCTCAAACTTGTCCTCCTGCCCACCAGGATATCTCCTCTCCTCTGCGCTGTATGTCCTGAAGAATGAACTCCTTCCGAGGCCCCTTTCTACGGATGATTTGTTAAAGACCAGGGCATCCTGAATGTTGTAACCCTGATACGACATTATAGCCACTACAAAATTCTGGCCGGCAGGCCTTTTGTCATACTTTATGAAATCCATAATCTTTGTTTTGACAAGAGGAATCTGAGGATAGTGAAGCATATGTCCTCGTGTGTCTGTCCGAATCTTAAAGTTTGTTGAGGCGAGCCCAATTGACTGCTTTGTCATGGCAGATGCCATAGTGATTCTTGGAGATGAGTTGTGCTCCGGATACGGAGTAACTGATGCAACAACGCCCAGAATCAGTGCAGGATCAATCTCAAGATGCGTGTGCTCCTCTGTGAGTATCTTTGGCGCCTCAAATGTCCCTTCGCAAATTTCACACTGTAAAACAACAGGTGGATTTGGTCTGGAATCACCCGGGTTCACCCATTTAAGTTTGCTCCTGTAAAGGTAATTGTTGCAGCTTGGGCACCTCTCTGGGAAGTCATATGCATAGACTGCTATGAATAGGTTTTCTTCCTCTTCGGCGTCTATGTATTCAAGTGCACCCCTCCTGATGAGGTCTTCAACGTTGAGCTCCGCCCTGGAAAGTGCATCAAGTGTTTCTCTGTTCATAACAGTGTTTCCATTTCTTACCACAATCAAAGGTCTCCTTATCCTGCCACGGTCGCAGTTGATTATAACTTCTCTTGTCTCAGGATCATACCTTACATTGACCTCATGTGACAGCTTTCCATTCCTTCTGTACTCCCTTACGGTTTCGGTCAGGCCAGCAGGATCCTGATGGTAGCCGATTAGATCTCCATTCAGGTACACCCTTCCCAGTTCAGCTTCCTCACCGAGGACCTCAATAAGGTTCATTCCTTTCAGTGTTTCAACAACAGTCTGGGAGTCGATACCTTCTGTGACATTTATAATAAGAGCGGCATTCTTCACCAGGCCGCAGTTCTGTCCCTCCGGAGTTTCGTTTGGGCATATTCTTCCCCACTGAGTTGGATGGAGATCCCTTGCCTCGAAGTGAGGTTGTGATCTTGTAAGTGGAGAGATAATTCTCCTCAGATGACTCAGAGTGCTAACATTTGAGACCCTGTCAAGTAGCTGGGACACTCCTGTTCTTCCTCCTATCCAGTTTCCAGTTGCCATTGCATGAAGTATTTTCTGGGTTAGGAGATCCTGCCTGACGGCCGGTTTAAGCCTTATTCCCTTCTTTCTGTTGTACGTTCTCTCAAGCTGATACTTAAGATCTTTCATCACTGCCTGAAAAGCGCTCCTGAACAGTTCATCCAGAAGGTCTCCTGCCTCCTTAACCCTCTTATTTGCAAGATGATCCTTATCATCCTCTTTTCTGATTCCAAGATGCAGTTCCAGTAGTGAACGGGCCATCCTTCCCAGATACACAGCCT
>DAHWLW010000062.1:0-17515 GCA_027343465.1 Thermoplasmatales archaeon
CGGAGGTTCTCAAGGGTTTTTCCCAGCGTTGAGAGCCCAAGCACAACGGAGTTTCCAAGTGCCCATGCCGATGACATTGGAGAAAGATTGACGTTGCCTTCACTGTCCACTGTTGAGATCAGTACTACCGGTGTACCAAAATACAGTATTTTTGGATTGATTCTTTCTATCGTATGTACGAAACTTATCCCAGAAAGCCTCTCATAATTGCTGCCGGCATTTTCCTGATTGGATGATGTCCCATTTTCCTTATCTATTGCCATAGCAGCGTATTATGGGACTGTATAGGTCAGTTGCCATATATATGCGAATTGGGATATGTCGGTGTATTTTTATAGTGGTGGGCGATGATTATATCGAAATTGAAAAAAGAATCGATCTTTCTTGCGCTGTCAAGTACCATGAGAATAAGGATTATTGAATATCTTTCCAAAGGACCTGCTTCAGTTAATCAGATTGTTGCAGGCCTCAACTATGCTCAGCCAAGGGTTTCATCTGGCCTATCAGTTCTCCAGGCATCGGGAATAGTGGATTCCATAAAGATAGGAAGAGAAAAATTCTACAGGCTTTCCCCAGAATATCTCGAGGATGTGGTGGGATGGCTTGATTCCATACTTAATTCAAAGGAAACTGCGACAACCAAATCGACGCGCGTTCTTACAACAGCAATGGAGGAAGTGCATTATGCACGTACCTGCTACGACCATCTGGCTGGCATCATGGGAGTTGACTTCTTGCAGAGATGTATGCTGGAAGGGTGGCTGATCCAGAGCACAGAGGATAATGAAATATTATTGACGGAGAAAGGGCGTACTGAACTGCTATCCAGAAATGTTGATATTCCGATCAGGAAGAACAGCAGGAGGAAATTTGCATACGGATGCATGGACTGGACAGTTAAAAGTTATCACCTGGGCGGAGCTCTCGGCGCTTCTATTTTCAGAACACTGGTGAAATCGGGCTATGTGGAAAAGATTCCGGAAACAAGAAAAGTGAGGGTTCTAAGGGATTTGGGCGATTTCTTTGCTTGATGTATATAGCCGAACTGAAAATTATGTAATTTATCTGATTTCAAATGAAAATGATCTGATCCAGCAGAATTTGGAACTTCTCCCCCGCTGAATACTCGGACTTCATGAAGAAAGTTCCATGATTTATAGAATCGCTTTTCGAATGCTCTTTATGTTTCTATTCTTACTTATGATACTAACATTATGGTGTTCCAGTTCTGTAATGGTGCAGGTCAATTCATGATTGCACAATTTCGGGAGTCAATGAGTAACTTAATCTTATAATTTGATGTAGCAAAAAATTTGAGAGTTATTTATTGAACGAGTTCTGTAAATAATTTATCGATAGATTTATGATGAACATAATATTTATATTAATCAATTCATTTCAATGCCGTGCGACAAAAAGCAATCAATTTTATCGTTATTATGCTGGTAGTTTTGCTTGTATTTACTGTTCCGGGTTCTGCACTAATCCATCAGTCTAGTACAGTGAATAAACGGCAGAACATCCAGGACGTTCCTGATGCTTCCCTAGGGCATTCTTACCAGCGTATCAGTTACTTCGGGAACTTTACATATCTTAACGCAGCAATTATGAATGAATCAAAGCTGTTTTTGAAAGAGCCATGGGCTGGAGCTTTTTATGACAATTACCTATATGTTCTCGGCTCTTCAGTAAATGGATATGCCGAACTTGTTAGGACTGATTCTTCTCTTTTGAATCCAATACTGCTCCATATATTCTACGGCTCCAGTTTTAGCACTGTAGATTCAGTCATGTCTGCTTCAAATGGAGTTTACATAGGATTATTGAACAATAGTGGAGATACCGTGCTCTATCTTTACAATGATACAGGACTTTACGATGTCTCCAATATATTGCCCGGCGATTCATGGTCACTTGCCTACACGTATAATTTTACCACCAGTAATTACCTGATATTCTCAGAGTCAACACAAAGTTCATCATATTCCGTATTGTACAATATCAGTAGCCACAGCCCCTATAATTTTAGCTCACAAACACCAAAGAATCTTTTCCTTGATGCATTTTATTATTATGGAAACTACATTTACTTTACGGGGTCTATCCAGTACAAAACTGGATCGGAAACTGGATTTACCCCATACGTGGGTTATATTGATACCCAGAATGATAAGGTGGTGAATCTAACAAACACCTCTCTTCCAGATGTATATTACAACATAGCTAGTGACAACCTTGCGGTACTAAACAATAACATCTATGTTGGAGGGAGTAATTTCACACTCAATGATAATTCATCAATGTACTTTGCCGTTTATAATTTATCCAGCAAATCGTTCAAACAATTGAACATGAGTGGAATATTTAGGCTTTCATCTGTCACACAACTCTTCACCTCAGCTGGAAATGTCTGGCTTGCCACTTACAATGCCACTGATTATTACAATCTAAATTATGTGGGCTTATATGATTATAACACAACGAGCAAAGCTGTTAAAAATGTTTCCAGCCTCGCTCCTAACTTCTTCGACAACATTAACGTTCTACTTCCCGGTTACGATTTCCTTATAGGATGGTCTTACCAGAACAATACAAATGAATTAGTCCAGTTTAACCTCTCCAGTCCCAGTTCCTCTCTTGCCGAGTTCTACAACGATCCAATTGGAAGTTCTTATCCCTACTTTTGGTCCGGAATGCCGCAGGCTGGCCGGCAGGGATTTGTGATTTCCGGTGGAAATGGTGTTGCCCTTGAAAGCAACCTCACAATAACATCACCTGATTCTGCTCAGTATAAGGGCTTCTTCCTGGACTCTTCAATCATTGGAGACATCGCCTATGCAGTGGGTCAGAGTTATGCACCTAATGACGGCGTGTTTCTTTATGCGTATAATCTCACTGATAATAGTCTTACAAATCTCAGTGGTAATTTCCCCCCATCCCTTTACTCTTCTAATGCGTCATTTGTTCAAGATGTCAATAATGGGAGCTACCTGACCATTTTTGGTGTGGACAATGAAACCAGCACTGTCAACCCCATACTGTACAGTTACAACATCAAGGATGGCCACTCAACAAACCTTACTAAAGGTCTCCCGTCAAATCTTACCTCAGCAACTCTTTATGGAGCTGATATGGTGCAGTCTGGCAACGCAACTTATTTGCTAACATCATCCAGCATAGGCGTTCAGCTGGCATCGTTTAACTCCACAGGATATCACTACATAACTTCACTGCAGAACGGATACATTGTTCCATACAGTTTCTATTATGGCGGTTTTCAGGCCATGACCGTTGCAAACGGCACACTGTATTTGACCGGCAATAACCCATCTAACAGCAGTGTTACCCTGATGTCTTACAGTTCCAGTAAAGGCATAATAAACCTCAATTATCTGGTTGATAATTATACATTTCAGACATCTTCAATATCCTATGCAAACGGAACGTTATACCTGGGTGGATTCAGTGCATCCTCCGGTGAAAGCATTCCACAGCTGCTGGCTGTGAATCTTAGCGGAATGTACACACAGTCTCTTTCGAAGTTCCTTCCCAGTTATTTTGGGCAGATTGGCGGCCTTTCTGCCTCAGGTAACCAGCTTTTCCTCTCAGGCGGATCGTTTCCAAATGCAAATTATGGTGTCCTTAAAGTTGAGACAAAAGCCGTGAGTTCAGTAACATTTATCAGTACCGGCCTTCCAGATGGAGAGGGGTGGTCTGTCGCAATGGACGGTACCCAGATGAGTTCCACCAGCAGCAGCCTAACATTTTACCTGCCTGATGGAACTTATAATTTCACCATTGGCACCGAAGAGGACTTTGCTTCAAATGTTACATCTGGATCAGTTTTAATACAGAACAGCGGAACAGCTCAAACCGAATATATCGGCTGGATAAGGACTGCTTATTCTGTGTCTTTCTCAGACAACGGTTTATCCGCCGGATCTCTTTGGGGACTTTCCGTCGATGGCCAGCACTACTCCTCAACAACCGGCAGAATTGCTGTAAATCTGAAAAATGGAACATATTCTTTTACCATATCCGGTTTGCAAGGTTATCGTGTAGCACCTGGGTATGGGAACTTCTCTGTTTCAGGGTCCGATCTGAATGTTGCAGTTTATTTCTTTAAGGAGTCAAGCCTTGGTACTGGAATGCTGACCAACTATTCGGGAGCAATATCAGGCCAGGGAATATTCTGGAATGGTCAGATCATCAGTGCAAGAAACAACCTTCTGCTGACAGGCGGCAACGGCTTTATCTCGGTACCAGAGGGAGGGTCATCCATAACCACAATTCTTAACGGAAATAATGGATATTATTCCTTTGTTCAGGGGTCAGGCAGCACATTCTACGTAGGGGGAAACTGGTATATGCCTGCAGGTGGCATTGACGTCTACAAGTATTACACCGATAATTCTTCCGTTCAGAGCCTGAATCCATTGCTACCTGCTTCATGGACAACCCAGGGATCCGGATCTTCACTTGTGGCCATGGCAGCAGGTGACGGTGTTGTTATGCTTGCGGATTCACCGGGTTCCGGCCAAAGTTTGCAGATTGGAATGATATCTTCAGGAAAATTTGTGAATTTAACTTCTCAGTTCGGCGCGGTTAGTGGACCTGCCTCAATTGCATATGGAGATGGCTCATTTTTGATGCTCTTTGATAACGGTGCCACCATATACAACATATCTAGAAACAGCACCAGTAGCGTTACTGATGTGAGTCCTTACATGGCAGACGGGGTGGATGGATCTGCACAGTATTCCTCCTATGTTAACGGTTCATTCTATTTCTTTAATGGAACCTATCTTGCAAGCATCTCTCAGGGAAGTACTACGGCAATGAATTTAATTGAAATCAGCAACCCATACTTTGTCCAGAATATTTCCGGATCAGTTTATGTTGGCAACAGGAGCGTGTATGGAACATCAATAAGCGTAATCAGGAACAGAAGCGCTCACAACATACTCGAGTCGTACGGCCAGATAACCGATATTGCGGCTTCGGAGAACGGTTATGCCATTTCTGGAACAGACATGCAGTCCTTTTCTCCAATTCTTGTAAACTATGCTAAACTGTACAATATAACTTTGACTCCATCCGGTCTGCCGACAGGAACAGTATGGGGTATTAATTTTGATAATGTTTCAGTTTCTCTGAACGGCTCAGAAACCAATATTCTTGTCCCGGGAGGGACTCAGAGTATTTCGGTAAAGTCTCCTGCAGATCACTCATCCTTGCCTTCAACCATAAGCATTCAACCCTCCTCATCCCTGTACAAAAAATTAAGCTATAACATAGATTTCAGCCAGTTGCCTTCCTATAAGGTTCAATTCCATGAGACAGGTCTCCCTTCAAAAACAGAATGGAACCTGACTGTAGATGGATTTATTTACAGCAGCGATTCAAGCTGGATAAACACCACCCTCCCAGTTGGAACATACACTTTTTCAATTCAGTCTCTAAACGGATACGTTCCTGTGCCATCACAGGGGACCCTTAACGTTAATAACTCAGGACTTCCATTGATCACTGACGTCAATTTTTCAAATGTGCAGACATACAGCGTTACACTAAAAGAAACTGGACTTTCAACCGGAACCACATGGACTGCAGATCTGAATGGTGCCGCGTCCAAAACCAGCACAGGGCAGATTGTCTTCAACGTGCAGAAAGGAACCTATAGTTACAGTATAGGCAATGTATCATCGTACCAGAGTTCAGTAAGTTCGGGAACTGTTGTTGTCAATAGCAATGTGACCATAGACGTGTATTTCATAAGTTCCTTATATATGATCCAGTTCCGCGAGACAGGCCTTTCAAGTGGGTCAACATGGATCGTAACCCTCGGCTCCAACTCTTTTGAGACTAACGCATCATATCTCAATGTTTATCTTTCCAATGGAACGTACTCATATGAGGTGCCGAATATAGCAGGGTATGTATCTGATATAACTACAGGCGAAATTGAAGTAAATGGATCTGACCAGAGCATTTCTATTACTTATGCGCCCATGACACTTTATCAGGTGACATTCCAGGAAAGTGGTCTTCCTGCGGGAGGTTCATGGTTTGCGGAACTCTCTGGAATTGAAAAGAGTTCAAATCTGTCCTCCATATCATTTTTTGAACCTAATGGGAGTTATAATTATTCCATCGGTACCGAACTCACAAATTATCTGCCGGACAACAGCGCCGGATCAATTGTGATATCTGGGGCCGGTGTGACAGTCTACGTAAACTTTACAGATCCCTCACCCAAAAATGAGTTCAGTATGAATCTTAGAGCGCTTGCCCAAAACTCCGATCCGGTTGTAAATATTGTGGAATCAGGTCTCTCTTTCGGGAGCACTTTATCCCAGTGGAAGGCCACCATTAATGGAAAGGCCTATTATTCTTCCGGTAATGAAATATCTGCCTCAGTTTCCTCAAGTTCTACAGTAAACTATCGGGTGCTGGGTGTTAACGGCTACGATATCTCCCCTCAAAGTGGCTATCTGCTTGTTGGATCCTCGTCAGTCACTATTAGTGTAAGATTCATTCCACTTAACTATGTTTCCCTCACCTTCCAGCCTCAGGGCATACCACAGGGCGTTTCAGTGTCCCTCTTCATAGCAGGAGAGGATTTCACATTTGCTCCAAGTGCAGAGATGCCGTTCCTGTCTCTTGAATTACCTGTCGGAACGTACAGTTACTCAACAAACGCAGCAGGAGGGTATGTACCTTTAACACCATCGGGAACTATTGAGCTGAGTGGACATTCATCTGAACTGAAAATATCCTATAGCCTTATTAGATACTACAAAGTATCATTTGTGCCTCAGAACATACAGGGACACAGGTTTGAAGTTGCAATAGACGGAAAGGAATACGTTTCCAACGGACACGACATCAATCTTTCACTGCCTGAGGGGCTCTATTCATATGCTGTAGGTTCTGACTCGTCTCTGAAGCCACTTTCGTCCAGTGGTTCTTTCCAGCTTTCAAAAACTGGCTTGACAATAGATGTGGAATTTGTACCTCAGCAATATCTAGTACTCTTCAAGGTTTCAAACTTATTCACAAAACAGTGGACACTTACTGTAAACGGAAACTCATTCACCGTCTCTGGGGATTATTTCCAGACGCTTCTTACCAATGGAACGTACCAGTACACCTCGACACAGATGGGTAGTGATAAAACAACTCAAGGAAATTTCAGTGTACTCGGTGCTGACAGCCTTGTAAAGATTTCTTTCCCTACCAAAACATATCTGGTGACATTTGTTGAGGCCGGTATGCCATCCGGCACACTGTGGTACGTAAATGCATCATCCATCTCCAACAGTTCTGAAACCAATGCAGTGGGATTCAACATTCCCAATGGAACCTACACCTTCTTCATCAGCAACACTTCCCAGTATTACACAACAAACCACACTGTATATGTTAAGGTTACCGGCGCAAATCTTACTGTTAATGTGGTCTTCTACCACTGGGCATACATTTCCGGATCGGTTCTTCCTTCCAATGCTACTGTTCAAATTGATGGCAAAACGGTATCGCTGACCTTAGGTAAATTCAATGTAAGTTTATCCGGCGGGAACTACACAATAACAGCAACATTACCAGGCTATCACGCGTTCAGTGAAAATATTTCAATCAGCCCTGGTAAGACTCTGAATGTCAACATAGATCTGAAACCTCTTCACAGCAACAATCCCCTAACCAAATATGTGCTGTATGCGGGCATTGCATTGGCAGTGGTTGTTATACTATCGGTGCTGGTCTTAATCATGAGGAGAAAAACTTAGAATCAGTCCTCACCATATTTATCACACTGGATGACCAGTTATATTTTCTTAAAACCTTTCATTCAACATTATACCATTCACATATCTGATGAAATTTCCAGTTATAGTTGGATAATGGTGAAACATGGTGTTTTCACCAAAATTTTCCTTTCTTTATCCCATGAATGCCATAACTTGATCTGTCTGCTTAAGAAATATTTACTTACAGAATTGTAGCGCACAGTAAAGAAATATTTCATCACTCTGACGCTCTGCACCATCGGTACCATTACACAACCAAGGCGAAACGGTCTTCCGAGGAATACATAGGGATGGTACGCCACTGATCTTATCCGCTACATTGGGAAATTCCCTTCATACATTCTTAACTGAAAATGGCTTTCCCCCTCGGATCTTCCACGGTGCCATTGATTCTGATGCAAAATAGCTCTTTTCTTTGCAACATACGTCCCTGAGAATGCTCATACCAATTTATGAACCATGTACATTCGCCGGCGTAACTGAAACATTCTCAATTATCTTTACCTCATTCACCGTGATATACGCCCTCCATCGGAATCCAGCGATAATGAAAACATTTTTAAATAAATATAATTTACTACGGATTATGCGATCAAGATTATTAGTAGTGGTTGTAGTGCTCATTTCCATTGCAATGATAATAAATATGGTACCATTGGCGACTTCATCACACAACCCTCATCAGAGTAGAGTCTATGGGGTAGCATCCCCAAAAACTAAGGCAATTCAGAATTTGCCCTCCAGTATTTCAATTCTAAATGAACTTCAAGGGTTACCCCTTCAACTCTTTTCCAAGGTAAGCCCTGAAGACTCGATGACACAGAATTTGCAGCCCTCTGGGAGTTCCCTAAGCAGCGGTTTTGCTTCTGAACAGATCAGTTCTTTTCTGGAACCCATGGGATACGTTCAGAATACGCTGGATATGAATTCCAATCAGATATTCCAGGGTGTGTACAGTGGTGAGAATTCAGTTTTACCCACAGGAATTGCATATGATCCTACCAATGGGTACATATATGCAGCGTCAATTTACGTAACTCCGACAGTAGTAAACAGTTCATTGAATATTTCAGGAGTGATGGTTTATAGCGCCTCGAATCAATCACTTATGCATGTGATACCCATACAACCATCAGCACTGTCTTTGTATTATGATGGAACAAATGGTTATCTTTATGCAGCCACAAGCAGTGACACCATAGCCGTCATAAATACAACAACCAATTTGGTTCAGGCTGATATTAGTCTTTCCGGAGACACAATATATTATATGACGGTAACTTCGAATGGAACTGTGTATGCTACATCTTCCAATGACACCGTCATTGTGATCCATAACACAGATATTACTGGCTATATCTCTACTGCAGATTACGGAACACCTTATGGAATAGCTTATGACGTTTCAGATAGTTATTTATATGTTTCAATCCCAGGTTACAGTGATAATCCAACCAATGTTTCTCAGGTTGGATTAATAGAAATTATAAATCCATTGACACTTGAAGTTGTTGCAACAATAATGCCGGGGAATTTCGTTCTTTCTCTGGCTTATTCCGGTGGGAATGTTTTCGGTACCGAAATGTTTGCCAATAAGATTGTGGAAATAAATGATAATAGAATTATTAGGAACCTTACTTCCAAATACGGTTCTTTCTCCATATTTACTAATCCTTATAACAATAATCTTTACGTGTCCTACATAGGTAACCAGAATTTTTGGTCTGGTTTCCTTAGCCGCGCTTCCAATTTTTCCACAGCACCCAACTATTATTTCAACTCCACTCCTGCCAAGGTTCTAGAAGGTGGTCTTCTAATCTACAACTCAACAGGTACGTTGAATGACAATATACAAATGGAAACCGGACCAGCATGGATTGCTTTTAATCCTGAAAATGGAATGGCATTTCTTAATTCCGTTCTACCTGGAGAGATCACTGAAATGATTGGCGCTAAAGTCAGTCACGTTATAGCAACAATGAGCACCCCGAGCGATTCTTACTATGATCCTTACTACAATTATCTTTATGTCACAGATATGACACAGGGGCAGGTAATGGTTTATAATGCTACCGGGGAAAATTTGGTTGCAAAAATAAACACTGGAGGAATGCCATTCAGAATAGCCCATGATCAATCAGGAAATACAGTCTATGTAACAAATCTACTAAACGTATCAGTGGATCAGATTACAGGAACAACCGTTACCAAGGTGTATAATGTGGGTTATTTGAATTTCACTTCAAATAAAACAAATGGGTTATCTGTGAAATTCCTCGTTCCTGTATCCATCACAATGGATACATTATCGTCAACACTTTACGTAACTACAGCAAATTATTTAGTTGGCTCCAACTCCAATAATGATTACTACCAGTATGTAGCCGAAATCTCAACCACTAGCGGCCTCATTTCATATATAAATACGACTGTAACAGCGCCAATTCTTGGTATTTCATATGATTCCTATAATAATCAGATTTATGTTGATGCCTTATTTGAAAGAGAGCCCGTATTAATTATTACCAATGGCACATATAATGCTACTCTTACAAGTGATTTAACAGGAGCCATATTTCCACCTCTTCTTTCACCGGCTCAAAGAGCTACAAGATTAAACGTTGCTATAGATTCGGAATATTATCCAGCAAACCAGGAAACCTATGTTCTTCTCCACAATGAGAATCAAGGGGGGCTGCTCTACCCATTAGATTATTCAATCATGACCATAGAACCAAATGATACTGCCATAAGTTTAATTCCTGTGGAGGTTCCAATTCAAACATCAGCCTTTACTACAGAAAGTATTGATGTTAGTGGGATCAACTATGATCCATACACAGGCATGCTGATGGTATCGTCCTTTGTATATCCATATGTAAATGGAATAGCAACATCATCCAGTGAGCATTACATTACCGGCGGGATACTCTTCATCAATCAGACCGGATTCCAGGGTTATGTCTCAACCGGCCTCGGAACAACCAGTGCCCAGGCAGCAGGCTCAAACAATATATATGTTACTAATGGTGCAGCAGGGACCATCTCCCTTGTCAAATTCACCGACAGTGGATTGTCAAATCTGACAGTTAATCTGAATCCTTCAGGAGCCAGGCTTTATATCAACGGTAATATTGTGCAAACAATCAACGGAAAAGCCACAATGTCGCTGGAGTCCGGAAATTACTTTATAGAGGCTTCAGAAACAGGCTATAGATCATATTCAAACTATGTGTACGTGGGCTTTCATTCAAATGTTACTGTAAATGTAACTCTCAAGCCACTGGTTCATTATGGCTACATGCAAGGAACGGTAAATCCAGCAGACGCAATAGTTCAGGCGAATGGTATTTCTGTCCCTGTGGCTGGAGGTTTATTCAACGTTTCTCTTGAATCCGGTACTTACTATGTTACAGCATTTGCAAGCGGATATTCTTCTACAGAGATGACGGTGAATATTACTTCCGGATTAACCACCTACATAAGCATAAATCTTACCAAAGTAGTCAAAACCTACGAAGTGGTTGGATACATTTCCCCCTACAATCAATCAAGAGACCCATCCGTTCTACTGAATGGCACGGTAGCATTTATAAACTCTACGGGATATTTCATAGCGTATGTTCCTGCCGGCACATATTCAGTATCTGCCACCGAAGCAGGTTATTATCCTTTATCAAAGGATGTGACCGTAACCGGGAATATGACTCTATCCATGGTTTTCACTAAGGAACCATCTGTTACTTCCCAGAAGGCAAATGATACAACACTGGCTCAGGCTTTCAATGCCACTATAACAAATGTCCAGAACAATTATACAGCGGGGTTTGTAGGAGTTACATTCAACGCTACAGCAAACTCAACTCTAGTTATAACAGTACCATACTCAGCCCTTTCTGCTGATTACAAAAATTTAACAGTGTCCCAATTGCTATCAAGCAAGGTTTACATTAATGGTTTAAGCTATAGCAACTTCAGCATAACATTATCCTCGAACTACAATGTTACACTCTCGGTTTTCAATTACAATGGAGATCCCGTTCTGCAGTGGTATTTCATACCTTATGCAAAAGTTGTAACATCGCCACTCCCGCTGAAGACGGTAAAGCCTAACGGCTTAAATCCTGAACTCCTTTACGGACTTGTTGCAGTAGCTGCGCTTGTGGTGGTAATCGCAGCGGTAATGGTGGTTCAGACAAGGAAAAAGAGGTAAGGGTGGATATAAGGTGAGGGGGCATCTTTATTTAGTCTCCTCTATACTAATTTTTATAATAGTTGCATCATCAGTGGGGACATATTTTACAGTATCACATGTTAATTTAAATGAAAAGCCTGCTACAATGATCCCCAAAAATTACACAAGTGTCGCGATGATAAGTACACCAATCGGGAGAGTATATGCATTTACTGTCTGTTCTTCACCAGGAATAATATTACCAGTTGCTTTATCAAATCTTGTCCTTGATCGGGGAAGGGTTCTTCAGGAAACCAACTTATCGGGTGTTTTGTTCAGTGAATATGGATACTTCCACGGTGTTGCAATTTACAAGTTGTCTGGAATCAACATTGCAGGCAAAGAATCTTCATCAGACTCATTTATACGGCAACTCTTTGTTTTTCTTAATCTTACTGACGTAAATATTTCTGAAATGTATATCTCAGACACCATATCAGGACATGTGGTAATTGGAGGTCTTTCTGCTGTTAAGGCATCACTTGAATCATATTTTTCAAACTCCAGTAATGAGAGCTATCTCAATGAAATTAATCTAAATATAAATGATTCCTTGTTTGTCAAGTTCACAAAAGGGTCCGTAGTTAAATACATGAATATAAATTCAACAGGCAATGTAACAAATGTGTCTCTTACATTCACCTCAAAAGAATCTTTGTATGAATTCCAGTTTGAGTATCTATACCTGGAATCCTCGGGTAAACTAGGACCCGTTAACATAACATATTCGGGAGATGTGGCGTTTATAACCTTCAAGATGAATTTCGCAGAATTTGTAAATTTTGCCATTGGAAACCTTTCTCTAGTGTCGGGTTAATTGGTGTTCAATATGGGTCAAACAGCTATTTTTTGTGGGTTCTATCTTCGCAATTTTCTGCGGTCTAAATTGTTTTTGGGGTTGCTTTCCTTTATTTTTGCAGTTCTTTTTATAATGATATTTTTATCATATCAGACCCTAAATTTCAGTGGATATGTCTCCTTTAGCTATGTTCTGGCAAGAATACAGGGGTTGGAGAAGATGGATCTTGTCTATTTTCTCTGGGGGGTGCCATATTCTGTTCTCTTAATTTTTGCTCCAGCGGTGCTATCTGCTTTTGTTTTTTCCCATGATCTGGAAAGTGGAGAATCGCAGGTCTATTACTCTTATCCAATATCAAGGGTGCAGATTCTTCTCGCCAAGCTCTATGCATCTTTTCTTCTCTCGATCATATCATTATCTGTATACGAGCTGGGTGAATTACTTGCTCTGTCAATTTACTTCAAAACTTCAGTTCCTTTGCCCTTTATCTGGTCGTATCTTCTTTCTATAATAGCAACGCTTGCTGTTATATCTATTGTTGCACTTGGCTCATCCATCGTAAGAAATTCTCTGTTTACCATATTTTTCTTTTTTCTCGTTTATTTCGTTATATTTAACATCATTAACATCTATTCCATTATTGCAGGTGGAACGCTTCCATTCTATCTACTTAACAACGAGGTGAGTTCCGTAACTCAGGTATTCTCGCAAATAAATCTGGTACCTTTTGGTAACGCTGGTGAAATTCAAGGAGCCTCATCCTTTGTCATAATAAGAGATGCATCCATGATGAGTTTATATGCCAGTGCTTCGTTTATATTGGCTCTTTTCAGGTATACAGGTGGCGACGCTGTATGATGGGCGTTACTTTACAAGAAGTCACAAAGGTCTATAACAAAAATACTGCATTGGATAAAGTAAGTTTGATATTTGAAAACCCCGGAATTTACTCAATCCTAGGACCAAATGGCTCGGGAAAATCGACATTGCTCAGGATAATTGCTGGTCTTGTTAACCAGTCTGCAGGTAATGTTATTAGGTTTCGCAATGGTAAAAAAGTATACGTTCATGAATTTCTAAAATATGCGGGGGTTGCACTTGGTTCTCCAGTATTCAGGCCATCCATGACAGGGAGAGATTTGCTTAAACTTGCATCTGAAATAAAGGGCATCAAGGATATTAATGGAGAAATAGCTAAAGTTTCGGAATCTATGCAAATAAGTTCATTTATGAATGAAGAAATGCGAAGCTATTCAAGCGGTATGCTTCGGAGAACATTATTGGCCAATGCTCTGGTTGGAAGCCCTGAAATCCTGATTCTTGACGAACCATCAGTAGGGCTTGATCCCAAATCTAAAAATATAATAGGTGATTTGATTAAGTCATTTTCAAGATCAAGAGACAAGATCGTAATTTTCACCACTCATGATATATGGGAAGCAGATGCATTAAGCAACTATTCTGTTATTATTGAAAACGGACACTTATTATCGCCTTGGGCAGATATTTCAATAAAGGATCATTATTTTTGTATACTTTCCTCATCTGATTCATCCAATAAGCATAAAACATTTCCTTCAAACAGTTATTCTCCGGCTCATCGTGTAATAGACGAGAGTGAATGGAAAACATTTCATGAGAACCATGACGATGAAATTCTTGAATATCACAAATGTTCTGAGTTTATGGCCAGATACTCATCCTTGAGACAAAATGAGGGGTAAAGAGTTAAGAAAATGCTAATAATAATTGTATCCTCATGTAATTTTTCATGAGAATAAAAAAGATTGGTAATCAGTGTTTCTTTCTCAGATACACATAGCTCCCAGCTCCGGCGGCTATTACAACAGCGATCGCTGCTGTTGCGTAGATCACCAGCGTGGGGATATTTGTCACAGGTTTTGCAGGTTCAAACTGAGATATCTCAGATATACTTCCAGAAAGATCGTTGTAATCGAAGACCATGTTGCCCCCAGTCACCAGAACCATTGAAAAAGGCCCGTAATCCACCGGGATTGATGTGACATAACTGTTGTTTTTAGCGTTGACAATGAATATCTCAGAATTCAGGTCACCAATATACGCGTATCCATTTGAAGAATCATAAAGCATGCTTGTAACATAGGCTCCAGGAAGGGTTATGTTCCTTTCGAATGATAAGTTAGAAGCATTCAGAACAGTAATGTTGTGATTCTGGAATCCCGCTACATACAGTGAATCTGTGGAAGGAATAAATGCAATTGCTGTTGGAAGTCCTGCATATTGCAATGTAACATTCATAATGACCCTGTTGTCGCTTCCATTTATCTCTGTTATATTTCCTGAGTTCTGGTTCAGAATGAAGACATTGCCGTTTTCCGTGCTGAATGTCATTAGGGATGAATCAGCATGAATGGAATCGCTTATGAGATTCCCCACTGTTATGTTTTTGACGATTTCATTGGAGGTTGCATTAACAACTGAAACGTTTCCCGTGCCCCTGTCATAGGCGTATAGATACTTGTTATAAGCATTGTAAAGCAGCAGAAGTGGCTGTGAATTTTGTCGCATGGGTATTTGCTGAGTGACCCTGTTGGTTGAAGTGTTGACTACTGCTATGGTATTGCTACCCGAATTTGCCACATAGACATGTCCATTGCTGTTATCATATGCTACACCATATGGCCCATTGAAGCCAGTCTGCATGTAAAGAGGAATTACAGACCTGCTGGAGTTTATTACGATAACACTGTATGAAGTGGCCATATAGATCATTCCACTTGATGAATCGTATGCCATCATTGCCGGGCTCGATTCATACTGCTGATTCATATAGTAGTCGCCTGGTGACACACGCCCACTTATGAGACTGATTGTTTTGCTGACGTATCCGACACTCTCATTGGTTCTTGGCTGAAACTGAACTGAGAATAACGTATTTCCTGAAAGGGAAATCTCTCCTGATGATGGGTAAGCGATGTATCCGGATGGCGCTGAAATGGAGAACAGATATTCTCCATGAGGCTCGGTAAAGTAAACCTCGGAAGTGTTGGATGAATGAGATATATTTCCCACCGTCACACTCCAAAGGGCATTGGAAAGAAGCCCGCGCTCATTGAAATCAATTGTGGCATACTTTGTCCAGCTCAGATTGATATTGACAACAACATCATGTCCTTTCACAAATACTGTGCCACTGCTTACGCCGTCATTGTTATAGCTGTAGCTGCCATTCTGTACAACATATGTGATATTGTTTCCGTTGCTGGATTGATAAGACTGACCATAATCAAGATAAGCATACCATATGGTGCCTCGATTAAGCCCGCTTTCCATGAAGGTAACAGTATAATAATTGCGGGCAATAGCGAAAGGAACATTTACTGTTGCTCCTGAATTGGTGATGGATATACTGCCCGGGGTAGTTTTGTTAAGGAGCACGCCAGAATTGTATGGTAAGTTCGGAGGGTAAGCTGTAAATGAATAGGTGAATGTTAAATTCGGCACATAGTATACAATATCGTTTGGAGCAGTCTGCTGCATGTAAAAGCCAGAGGCTGTGCCATTGTATATGTTAACTGACCAGGAAGACTGATACGGAAGACCGCTTTCTCTGAATGCAAGTTCATGAAATGTTTCGGCGAGAGATTGTGATCTGCCCGATACGGTTAATGATTTATAAATAGATAACGTTGGATTCGTCAACTGATAGCTATAGGATCCGTTGGCAATGTATAGAGACAGTGTGCTTCTGGATGTGGAGAAACTGGTGTAACCAGTGGTTGGAAGATATATATTCTGGATTGACCATTCTGTCCCGGCAGGAAGACCAGTTTCTGTAAAGGTAACGTTGTATACGCCCTTGAAAACAACAGTGGGGCCACTCATTGGAGAATGATTAACATTAATTTGGAGTGGTGTGTCATTGGAGTATGTTGGTTGATTCCCTGAGACAATATACGATATGTACTCATAGTTTCCTGACAGTAGGTAAAGACTGCCAGCAGACTGCCCTGTTACGAAAGCGTCTGAAGCTGAAGTGGATTCGTTGAATGCATCAACAGCCCATCTGGCACCTGCAGGCATGCCCTTTTCACTAAGGGTAACTTTTTCAAAAGCGAGAGAAACTCCAGTGGATATAGATGTATTAAGGTAGCCTGTTTTCACCTGGAAAGAACTAGCCCCGAGTTCTTGCATCTGAGCATCGATATACTGAACAGAATATGTATAATTCCCTCCAAGCACAAAGAGATTCAGTGAGCTGCCTGCTATTCCCAGCTCAACATTAAAACCGGTTCTGTTAGCAACTCTTGCAGACCATGTGTATTCAGTATTTGAAACAGGCAATCCTGTTTCCGATATGCTTAGCCTGTAAAACTTCAAATCAACAGTAGAGCTGCTACCAGACACCACTCTATAACCCGATGCGACTCCATACATGTTGTACATTGTGCTGTTCCCGGACATCACAGAATAACTGTAGTTACCGTTTGCAACGTAGAAGGAAACAGAATCATTGCTTCCATAATATGACCTGGAATATCCTGTTTCATTTTTCACACTTACCTCCCAGCCAAATCCGGAAGCTGCACCGGTATTGCTGAATGTTAAGGCATGAAATGCCAGAGATACTGATACGGATGCGCCAGAAACCAGGGTATTTCCATGATATACGTAGCCGGAGTATCCACT
>DAHWLW010000068.1:0-13731 GCA_027343465.1 Thermoplasmatales archaeon
ATGCCAAGTGTGCCATTGGAATCAGCTAGTTCCAGAATATCATGAACGATCTTCGTTCGGTCCCTGCGTTTTCTGCTGGCATTATACTCGCGCTTTTTCTTAACAACGGTCTGATTTCTTATGGTGTTCTCAGTTTTCTTGGCAGTTCTAATGTCGTTTCTTGTCTTTCTTTCAGACTCCACGAGAGATAATTGCTCAGTTGAGCTCTCCCTTATGATACTAACGTTAAATATTCCAGCCAGAAAGTTTTCATAAGGTGTGCAGGAAGTGCTGGAAATTGCTATTTTTCTTGTTGCATTAATAGCTTTGGACTTAAGATGGAGCCCTGCGATCTGATCCAGCCTCTCATTCTTTCCACCTTTTAGCAACAAAATGGGAATCTTTTCACTCCCATCGCTGGAGATGAGTATGTAGTCAAAGTTCAGAATGGCCCCTCCTTTCCCGGTGGTTATATAATCTGTCTTCAGTTCCCAGTTGTTCTGTTCCGGCAGTATATTGAGAATCAGGTTGTTTATGAATTCTTTCTCGTCAATGTATGTAGATTCAATCATTTGTACACCTGTAGGTAACAAGTAATAACGCTCTAGCCTTATATAAACCCTTAGTAATTTCTATTTTCAGTTATGCGTCCGACATACCATATAGCAAACTATCCAGTATATTTTAGGTCTCTCAAGCAGACACAAGAAAAATGGGCCGCGGGATTAAATGAATCAAAATTTTTTTTGTCTGACAATATTTATATATTTCCTGTGACATGCTTTTTTATGAATAAGTCCGACTTTATGAAAACATTGCATGAAGAGTTGAACAGGATAAAGAAGATTCTTGACGAAACACAGTTCAGGAAAGGGAAATATAATTAATTGTATAGGATGGAATTTTATAATTTTACTGTTGTTTTTTCTATAGATTATAGATACATAAGTTCAGAATTTGAGCCTGAACTGTTTTCCCCCCTTGAAGTCTGTATCGATACTGAATAAAGATCCTCCGTAGTTATCATAAGGACCTTCAGATGCGGAGGTTACGAAAAGCTTACTGTTATCACTCCCCCCGAAGCAGCAGGAGGTGATATTCTTAGCAGGGAAAATTACCTCCTCCAGTTTTTTCTGTGCCTGTGGGTCCCACACTGATAATTTGCCTCCTCCCCATTGGGCCACAAAGATAAGCCCATCCTCACTGATGCACATCCCATCAGGTACACCATTTTCATCCCTAAGGTCGGCTGATACTCCCAGATGCTCTAGATCCATCTCTGCAGTGTAGGAATAAGCATTAACCACTTTTCCTGGCGAATCTATATGATAGAAAATCTCTCTCCTTAAATCCCATGCGAGACCGTTGGATATTTTAAGATCACTGAGTATTTTTTTGAATATTTTCCCGTCGTAAGTGTACAGAGAACCTATAGGGGATATTTCGTTTTTGTCCATGGTCCCAGCAACATAGACACCCATAGGGCCCGCCTTGCCGTCGTTGAATCTTTCTTCAGGTTTAAGAGGGAGTCTCGCTACTTCTGTATTTTCACCGTCTCTTCTGATGGAAAATATTGAATGCCCCAATGTAGCATATAGCAGGTCCTGTTTTCCCAGAGCCAAGCTGGATATCTGACCCGGCATGGAGAATGTGATCAGGTCTTCACTCTCCAGGTTGTATCTGTGAAACTTCCTGTTATTTATATCGATCCAGTATAGATCATCAAGTCTATCATCATACAGTGGACCTTCTCCCAGATTGTCCATTGATCGGAATATAACCTCAGGTTCTCTCATAGGGAGACAGGTGAAAATGCAATAATAAATTGTTACCTGACAACCTAAGATGGAATAATCCACAAATTTAGCCTCTAAGAAAAATCAATTGCTATGCTCCTTATCTTTTGGAGTATCAGTTTAGTGAGGATAAATATAAATCGATATTTACCATATACAAATGTTGGAACTAAGGACAAAACAGTTCTTGATCGCTCTTCTGATTGCGGCTCTTAACATAGTGGTTATACTGCTGATAGCGTTTCTTAACGTGAATATTTGAATGCACCGGCATTAATATTTATATGTGCCCAAAGATTGAGGTTTTCATTCCTGAATCATAGGGAGGTTTTAAAATGGCTAAATTAAGGGAGCTTGAAAAATTTGAGAATAACGCACTTGATCTCTGCAAGGATGAACAGTACAGGGAAAAACTGAAAAAGTGGGTACAGAAAAAGAAGGAACCCCTTGATGCATTTGATCTCAAGAAGCTTAAGGACAAGATAGACATACACGCAAGAAAAATGAACCGCTAGATCATTACCTCACATGGAAATTTCCATTATTTCAATAGGCAATGAGGTCCTTAAGGGCCACACATCAAATTCCAATTACACTTTTATTGCAAGGCAATCCACTTTAATGGGCAATCATGTCAGGCGGGGATACACGGTTTCCGATGATCCAGCTGAGATTTCATGGGCCCTTAAAGATGCACTCTCACATTCAGACCTGATAATCACAACCGGGGGATTGGGGCCGACCTATGACGATATGACTCTTGACTCAATTTCAAGGGCTCTTAATCTCACTCTTGAAAAAAACGACGATGCTATGGAAATGCTCCGGAAGCGTATGTTGCCAAGGAACATACCGCTCACTCAGGAGCGAATGAAGATGGCAATACTTCCTCATGGGGCAGAGCCAATTTTCAACCCTGTGGGATCAGCCCCTGGTGTCCTGATCACACATGGTGGAAGGCATATTCTTTGCCTTCCCGGTGTTCCTCATGAAATGGAAGCCATATTTAACTCCGTAAGGGAAAGATTTCAGAACGCAGATCTCCACTATTATGAAGAATCCCTTGAATTCCCCGGAACTATGGAGGGTGAAATGGCACCCCTCATCAAAGAGGAAATGAAAAAATTAAAAGATCGCCTTTATATTAAAAGCCACCCACTTTCCGGCTCCGGCTCTGGTTATAGTGTCATGCTTGAGATATCTTCATACAATGAAGATTATTCAGAAGCACGCAGGATAGTCAAAGAAGAGCTGGAACTCTTCAGAAAGGCTTTTGGGAAAAAGGATCAGTGAGCACCTGGAGGGAAAACTATGGAGTCAAAGTCCAGGTACTTTTTATCTTCGAATCTCAAAAGATCTGGGTTCACATCATTTACAAGTGCCATATAATAGCACAGAGTATACAGGAATCCTACGGCAAGAACAGGGAACAAGTCCATCCTTTCCGGTTCCGGGATATTGACCCTGAAATCTCCTTCAGCGTTTATTGAAAGTGTGCGTGTTCCAACCTCACGGCAGGCTCTGGCTATCTCCGAGGCTCTTCTCTCATCCCTGCCGGAATTGATCATTATTACTGCTGATCTTTCATCTATGACAGAAGTGCAACCGTGGTTGAACTCCTCCAGCTCGATCCCTTCAGCGTGGATGTGCGTTGACTCTTTCAATTTCTGGGCAGTCTCTCTGGCTGCATAGTAAGATGGACCAGCGCCGAGGACGAATATATTTCTGAGCCTGTTGCCCATGAATTTTGCTGCCTCTTTTTCCTCGTTTTCCTTTCCATTTATAACAGAATGAAGCTGATCTGCAAGGGCTCTGGAGTTTATGTTCACGTCTGATATCCTTTTTGAAATTTCCAGAGCTGCAAAATAGTTGTCAAAGAATGCCTTGGTGTTGCAGAGGGACATATCCGGCGAATTACCAATCACAATCCCCATGGAGGATTCTTCAATCAGTGGGGAATTATTGTAATGGCTAATTCCTATTGTTGTGCAAGTTTTTCCTGCTTTCTTAACCGAGTCCACAGTGGATTTTGTTTTTCCAGTATGGGAGAATCCAATAACTGTCCCGGTGAAATCTGAATAGTTCTCCAGTTCATATGATTGCATAACTCTAAAATCATGGGAATTGCCGGGAATAATCAGTGAGCCCAGGGCTGCTGCATGGAAGGCGGTTCCATTTCCGGTAAAACAGTAAGGAGGCTTAAGAAAGTCAAAATCTGTCTTCTCCATTATGTCTATTGTCTTAAGAATGCCTGCTTTTGAAGATTTCAGCATATCATACATAACATACGGATGCCCATTTCTCCTCTCTGGGAGATCATCAGTCATAATTTCTTAATCAGGCAGTTCATTTAAACTTTGGCAAAAAAATTTGAAATAATTCACTCTTCATGTGCTTTCTTAAGTGGTTTAATTTCAGCAACAGGCAAATTGATAACCACAGACTCTACCTTGCGTGAAGTCCTCCGCTTGATAAGTTCCTCTATTGATATCTGTTGACGGTTTGCTTCCTCGCAGAGAGCCTTTGACACATCTGGCCCAAGGACATCTCTCTCCTCCGCTGCATAGGTACCCGGTCTGGTGGAGGCATAAAGTATAGTGATTTGTTGAATCTTTCCGCAATTATACATCAGTGACACCTTACCATTATGGCATTGTAATAAAAATCATTTTTCATGATAACCTTCAGATTTTCCATAGCAAGATAGAATCAATGTCACACAAGAGATGTTTTCTATTACTTTTCAAATACATTAACCAGACTGGATTCCACCAGGTTGCTCATATTCTCCATATTATCCTGGCTCAGAACAAATCCGGGTGAAAACATCGCTGTAACTCTGCCGTTCAAAATCTGAAAATGAAAAGTATATGGACCTGTCTTTTTCCTGAATGCCCATTTTTTCGTCTGCCCGTCAAGATTAAAATCTGTGTAGAGATATTTTCCAACCCTCAACTGGTATGACCCATGCTCCAGTGAGGATCCATCTCTCAGGTATTCGATCCAGATTGCCCTGTTGTGCTTGGTATCTTCGTAAACACAGATTAAATGTTCATTTCTGTTCTGGAGTAATCTCCCAATACCAGATCCCTTCAAAACAGCATTTCCAAGACATATCTCCTCACTTAAGGCTGTCCACGAAAGTCTGGATACTCTGATATCCTCGAACCAGTCACCTGCTTGGTGTCTGCAGAAGAAACTTCTCTGAAAGAAGTCGCTTCCTGCCATATTGTGTTTCAATCCCATTACGGGAATGAGGCTTGCAGAATATTCCATAAGTTCTTCTGAAGAGCATGAGCTTTCAGACTCAATTTCAACCGTTGTTCCTGAAGCATAGAAAGTTACAGAATCTCTGTTTCTGTAATTTTTTCCATAAAAATATACTGTACTGTTTATTTGCGTTACTTCAAGACCTGAATAGGCGTCTACGAAGCTTTTCATAAGGCTTTTTGGATACCCCGGACAGAACCAGTCCATGAAGAACTCCTTTATTCTCAGTCTATGTCCGTTATAGATATCCATGAACAGGATGGAAGCCCATTTGCTCCCTTCCGGCCTGTAACTGATATGGAAATTTTCCTGGTCTGAAGGGACGAAGGGGGTAAAATTCAGGTCTACTGAATTCAGATCAGAGATTTTAAGATCAGCTATCTCCTGCAAAGTTCATAAACCTCCTTAAGTGTGATAAACTCTCTGCTCTTGCAGACATCCTTGGGAAGCATGTCCTGCAAGGATGGGTTAAGGTTTCCATCAAAAATGTCCCTGATTTCCGCCAGATTTCTACCCGACTTCACCATGAGACGGAGTGCTTTTTCCATTAAGGCGCCGTATTTGTGCCTTCGCACGCCTGTTAAAATGGATCCTGACTGCATATTATCAATATTCAGAAGCATCCTGTCTCCAGGAATTACGAGCCTGAATCTCTGATCAAATTCCGCAACTGCTGTATCAAGGAAAGAAGACAATGAATGGGAAATCAGGTCCTTATCCATTGGGGAAACATTCATGATCCGGTCAACGATCCTTTCAAGGAGGGGTTCACCAAAACCTGCTGGGGTGAGAAGTATTTTCTTCCATCCTTTATAATTAATAATCTTGTCCCAGATTCTCCTTATACTGGCAAGATCCGAAACCTCCACCTCAAGTAAAATCTGGCTCCCGCCAGTCTGAAACACTCCATCTGGTATTTTGCCACCAACTGAAACCCCCGTATCCATGTGAATTCCTTTCCTCTCCATGAAAAGGGAAAATTTCGCGATAAGCTCCTCATGCAGATCAACATTTCCTGACTCCATCAATTCCTTTCCAGGGCTGCCATACTTTGCGAGAGCTTCAGACCTGAAGGTTTCAAGATCCAGTGGGCTGTCAGGAAAAGGCATGGCTTTGATGAAGAGGGGCCCTGAAATAGAATCCCCATATTTAGACCAGGCAAGGCACTCACCTCTTACAAGCCCTTTAGCGGCATCTTTCACCGTCTTCTCCATACCTCCACTGAAGAATGAACCTGAGATCAGTGCAGCGTCTCTATCCGAAGTTCCAAAAAGAAATACACTTCCGGTGTTTCCGAGAACAGATCTGGACCAAATGTCGGATTTCGCAGGGAGCTGCTGTGTTGCAAGCGTAAGAGAAAAACCGAATTTACGGCCCTCAGTCATTATCTTTCCTATTATGCTCTCCGGTATTAACTGAGCTTCGTCTATGAACACTCTCAGCCTCATTACCTCCTTTCCATATCTGGAAAACAGGAATCCCCAGAATTTTACTATTAAAAGAGAACTTAGAACAGTTGATGCATCACCTGAAAGAACGCTGTTCCAGATCTCAGGGATAACAATCATTCTGTTCCTGAAAACATCTTCCAGGCTGAAGGAATCTTCTCTTCCGGAAGTTAGGGATGAAGTCAGCGGGTTTGAGGTTACAGGAAGAATCTTGTTAAGTGTACTGGATACAAAAGACAACCAACCCTTCCAGTCTGACATCTGCATCTTCATATAGGACGCAAAAGCGGAATCGCCTGTATTCTTCAGGATAAGCCTTAGTTTATTCTGGTTAGTCAGAACATCTGCAAGGTCAGCAAGGCTTGCATTGCTGTCTGTTTCCAGAAGCTTAGTGAGAAGAGATGAGAAGACAAGCTCCAGCCTTGGCCCCCATGTACCCTGCGAAAGTGTTTCATTCCCTGAGAATGCATCCTTTATCAGTCCAGCTGTTACGTGTGGATCTAGGCCAATCTGATGCATGGGATTCATGGAGATACTTAGTTCAGAACCCCCTATATTCCACTTTCCAAGAGGAAGAAACATAATCCTGCGGGGAAAGGCCGACATCAGGCTCATCGCTGTATCCCCATGCGGATCTATTACAAGAATTGCGGAGTCATCCTTTTCCGAGGCCTCTGCTGCAAGCAGTTTCATAATGTTTGATTTTCCCATGCCAGTGCCTCCGGTAATGAGAATGTGGGAATTCAGTGCCGTATCTGGAGCATAAACTTTTTCTCCTCTTCTGGTAAGGCCTATTTCCCTATTCCCAGGGGTAAAGAATATGGCCGGGTTGCTTCTTATATGCGGAGTGTGCCTGTACATCTAATTACTAGTCTGCAACTATGGAATGCTTCAGAGTGCCTATTCCTTTAACGCTGATCTCAATATTGTCTCCTGGCTTAAGGTACTCCTTTGATGAATATTCGGCCACTCCAGCAGGAGTCCCTGTACTGATGAGATCTCCTTCCCGGAGTGTAATTGTCTGGGATAATCTCGCTATTAGTTGCTCAGGAGAGAATATCATATCTTCCGTTGAACCATGCTGCTTCATCTTATCATCAACAAAAGTTTCAATTGTGAATTTAAAATCACCAGCATCTTCTTTGGGAACAATATGGGGACCTATGGGCATGCAGCCATCCCCATTCTTCCCTAGTACCCAGTCCATTCCATAACCTTTCTGGCTCTGTGTCTGAAAGTCCCTGATGCTGATATCGTCCAGCACAGTGTAACCGAAAATGTAATCTCCAGCGTCTTCCGGCTTGATGTATTTTCCACGTTTTCCAATGATAATGCCTATTTCGCCTTCGTAGTCTAGCCTGGTAACGCCTCTAGGCAGTATGGCATTTCCATGATGGGGAACAAGTGCGTTCTGGGTCTTCATGAAGAAGTATGGGTTCTCTGGAGGCTGGGTTCCTGACTCCTCAGAATGAGACCTGAAGTTCCTGGCAGGAAGGAACATCTGCTGAGGAGTTATCGGAGGGCAATAAGAGTATTTTCGTGGGATCTCTGCAAGATCCTGTTCCAGATAACTTCTGTAATTCATTATCAGATCCACGGCGTCCTTAGGACGTTTTTCGCGGTCAACAAACTGGTAAATGGTTTTCCCTTTTCCCAGGCAAACCTCCTGGCCATTTCCAAAATCAAGAGTGAAAATATTCATGTTGAGGGATGGGCTAAAAATATCTAAATGTTGACCTGTCCAGGAAATCCATAAAATCCTTTCCAGTTACTGTGTCTGGCTCTATATCTGTATAGTCCCAGTTGATTTTAACATGGAATCTTTCATTCCTGGATGGGCATTCCACATCAAGATCGATACATTTAACCTGATCCTGCATCCCCTTTCCAGGGAAATCTTCAGTGTAATATGTCTCATCTTTTCCCGGATGGGTTATCATCTCCGAACCAATGTAATGGATCTGGAATATATCCATCGGGATATCTCTCATTCGTTTCACCGCAAACATGCCGGAAAGATAGTAAACCAGATCAAAGTAATCTCCCTCCTGCAATCTCATTCGTTCAACATGGCTCACATGGAATATTACTTTTGTTTTTATCTGTCTGTTATTGTATTTTGCTGTTCTGATATTTTCGCAGTCATAATTGGATCAAATATTTATAACTGATTTGTAATACTATAGCATGGAACAGAAAACATACGAAGATGGGGATTTTTATAAGAAGACATATAACTTTGTGAAAGCACACAATGCAACAAATAACGATTTCATAAACAGATTTGCAAAAGGGGACATTTCAGAAGATGAGTTCAAGAGATTTTCTATTGAGTTCTTTCATTTTACACGGGAGTGGCCGAGCATTCTTTCAACCCTCCTGGTAAACACACCGGATGAGGATGATGCAAGGAACCTCACAACTATACTGGTTTCAGAGTTGGGTGATGATGATCCCAACAAGAGGCATGAGCTGCTGTACAGACAATACCTGAGAAGCCTGAACATAGATCCGGTTGCAATGGTAAAAAGGCAGCAACTCAGAACAACCAAGGGCTGGCTGGATGGAATGAGGACATATTTCTCCGGAGACCATTTTGAAGCTCTTGGTGCAGAATTCGGGCTCGAAAACATGGCAATACCAATGTGGGACAAGATACTTGCAGGTTTCAAGGTGTGGAAGGAAAAGCATCCGGAATACGCTGGCGCAGACATCAGGTATTTTACTTTTCACAGGGAACTTGAGGAACACCATGAGGAGGCAATGGAGAATATACTGGGTACCCACAAGGATGATCCAGTAGCAAGGGACAGTTTCATGAAAGGGGCCAAAGGCATACTTGACCTTGAAGAAAAGTTCTGGCTTGGGCTCGCAGACCAATAATTTTCAGTTGAATCCCATAGATAATTCCTTAATTTTATGGAATATCTAATTAACCATTTTCTTATTACTTTTTTGAATGGCACTAGTATTTCTCATACGGCATGGGGAAACAGATTCCAACCTTAAGGGGATCTGGCAGTGTGGAGACGATGTCCCATTAAATTCTCATGGAATTGAGCAGGCCCGGGAATTCGGCAGAAATGCAACAGAACTTGAAATTGGGTCTCTTTACAGCAGCGATATGACAAGGGCCATACAGACTGCAGAGGAAATCTCAGGCACATCAGGCATACCATACAGAGGAAAAATATTTGAGTTCAGGGAGCGAGGTTGCGGCGACATCAGCGGGCTGGACTATTACGGAATAGTGGAAAAGTACGGGATTCATTTGACCAGCATACTGAGTGCCGATCTTGACCATATTCCCGGATCAGAATCACTTGCAGAATTTAAGGCCAGAGTGTTGAGGGGGCTGTCAGACCTTGCCGGCGTATCCGGAACTGAAAAGGTGGGGGTGGTAACACACGGTGGTGTTATGGCATTTGTCAATTCCATGATCCTTGGAAATGATGTTATAGAGAGATTCCAGAACTGCTCCTACCTGATAGTTAAGAAGGAAAATGGAGGTTTTGTAAGGGCTGGTCCCTGACTAAGAGACCCAGCTTTTCATATAATCAGGGTCATCCATGCTTACTGCTGATTGTGTCAGTTTCAGTGGTTCATATGCCTCAACCATTATTGCAACCTCGTCAGTCGACTCCTTCCCGATGGCGTTTTCGACAGCTCCTGGCTGAGGACCGTGAATTAGCCCTCTTATATGCAGAGTCATAGACTCTGGCGATATACCCTTTCTGCTCATGAAATTCCCGGAAGAATAGAACAGAAACTCATCCGTATCTATGTTGCTGTGGTAGTAAGAGATTGGTATGGACCTGGGATGAAAGTCGAACTTTCTGGGCAGGAAAGCACCTATCATGAACGAGGAGGCGCTGAAATTCTCATGCACAGGTGGAGGCTGGTGCAGTTTCCCAACAATAGGGGCCATTTTCTCGACGTTGATGGTAAATGGATAAAGATATCCGTCCCACCCTGCCAGGTCAAATGGCGTCCTGTCTCTTTTCTCTATAATGAATTCATTGTCATATTCTACATACACATTGAAATCCCCATCAAGTTTCTCTGTTTCAGTGAATTCAGGAATAACAAAGTCCCTGGAATAGAATGGTGTGCCCTCCTTCAGCTGCCCGTAAATGTTTAGGTACCTCTTCGGTATGGAAACTCGCTCCCTGCTCTGAACGTACAGCAGAGTGTCTGATTTCCCGTTTTCCATGTGGTATGTGGTTCCCTTGGGGATATAGAGATAATCACCCTTCCTGAAGTGCAGTCTTCCGAATGGAGTTGTTATTTTCCCAGAACCTTCATGTATGAAAAATATCTCATCATAATAGGCATTTCTGTAAAGATTTACAGAGCTGTGTTCCGGTTTAAGCATGCCAATCTTGAGCTTGGAGTTGACCAGAAGATCAACCCTTCCTGTGATGAAATTTCCTGAGCGCTTAAGCTCATATCCCTTAATGTGCCTGTGAAGCCTGTTCTCCGTTAATCCCATTGAGATTTCCGGTTTTCTCTCACCACTAACTGATATAACTCTCGTCGGTTCTGTCCTGTGATAGAGCAGAGAATACGGGCCATCAAAGCTCTCTTCCCCAAACAGTTCCTCTTTGAGAATGTTGTCCCTGCTGTCATAGGTATGCCTGAATTCAGGAATTTTCCCTTTTCTTACATAATACACCATAACAATCACTCCACTATTTCTGTTTTTAAGCGCCCCATGGAATCTGACCCGAATTCAACGGTATCTCCTGGCTTAAGCCAGTTCATTCCAGATTTGCTTCTTTCGAGGATACATCCATTCCCAACCGTTCCGCTCATTATGACATCGCCCGGTTTTAGTGTGCAGTCAGTTGATGCCCAGCTGATGATATCCTGAAATGTCCAGTACATGTCCACAAGATTTCCACGGGAATATTCCTTCCCATTAACATATGCCCAAACAGATTCAACTATCTTCCCGTCAGAATTTATTTTAGCTTTGATCTCATCGGCTGTAGTCAGGCTGTATCCGAATGTTGTGGCAAAATCCTTGGATTTGGATGGGCCGAGTCCAATGGCCATCTCCTTTCTCTGCTGATCTCTTGCACTCCAGTCGCTGACAAGAAGGAATCCGAAAATATGGTTCCAGACGTCACCCCTTGGTATATCTCTGCCCTCTCTTCCGATTACTGCAGCAACCTCTAGCTCATAGTCAAGTTCCTTTGAAAATCTTGGATATTTCAGGTTATGTCCGCTGGGTATGACCCCTGATGTGCCTGAGTAATAGTAAGCTGGGACCTCGTACCACTCCTTTGGGACCTCCTGGTTTCTCAGGGCTCTGGAATTCTTGACATGCGTTTCAAAAGCATAGAAGTCTCTAATCTGGTTCAGCCCATGAACAGGGATCTGATAGGAATTAGGTGTGATTGCTGCCTCCTGTTCAATTCCGTCACCAATCTTTTTGATCAGCTTCTGTTGATTGGAAGAAAACCATCCGTAAAAAGAGCGTGAACCGTCAGGCGGGTCACTCTCCAGGATAGCACCTATATCGTAAAGTGCATCTCCATGTTCCACTGCACATTTCGGTCCTTCGTCAGTAACTACTCTGAATAATTTCATTAAAGGTTTCCTCTCTTGGCCTGTTCTAATTCTATTGATTTGAAGAGCTCCTTAAAGTTTCCCTTCCCAAAAGATGTGGCACCCTTTCTCTGAATTATCTCATAGAAAAACGTTGGCCTGTCTCCCACAGGTTTTGTGAATATCTGAAGCAGATATCCATCATCATCTCTGTCCACAAGTATGTTCAGCCTCTCCAGATCTTCTAGCTTCTCGTCTATTTTTCCGACCCTTTCCGGCATAGTCTCATAGTAGACATGGGGAGTGCTGAGAAATTCCACACCTCTCGAGGAGAGGTCCTCAACTGTTTTTATTATATTGTCGGTCTCTATAGCGATATGCTGCACTCCAGGCGAGTTGTAATAATCCAGATATTCCTGTATTTGGGACTTCTTCAGGCCTATTGCGGGTTCATTTATTGGGAAAATTATCCTTCTGTTTCCATAGTGAACAACCTTTGAACGAAGTGATGAATATTCTGTGCTGATATCCTTGTCATCGAAGCTAATAAGCTGGTCAAACCCCAGTCCTTTTACGTAATAGTTGACCCATGGGTCCATCATTTTGTCCTCAACATTTCCCACAATATGGTCGATTTTTTTCAGGCCCGATGGTTTTCCCTTCTGGCCAACCTCCTGAAAACCAGGAGGAAGATTATCCTCATACTCAGAATAATCATTCAGGGTGTGCAGGGTTTCTCCATAGCTTCTTAGAGTGGCCACATTAAGAGTTCCGTTGTCAGTTTTAATCTTCTTTGGCGCGTCATACTTTGCTACGCCTTTCTGTTTTATAAAATCAATAGTGTCTCCAAGGTTGTCAACCTTCATTGATATGTCTCTTACTCCGTCTCCGTGGTACTTTACGTGATCTGCTATTGGTGAAGTGTAATTGAGAAAGCTGGTAAATATCATTTTTACGTTTCCCTGTTTCATCAGATAAGAAACCCTGTCCCTGACACCCGTTTCAGGTCCGGCATATCCAACAAGGTCGAAACCAAGTGCATGCCTGTGGTAATAGGCCCACTGTCTTGCGGAGCCAACATAATATTCAACGGCGTCAACAGAATTGAAAACATCTCCATAATCCATGCCTATGTATTATCTAATTAATATAAATATTTTATTAATTCGATATAAGTTAATTGTTAGCATTCCACAGGCATATGTTCTTACAGAACAAATAATAACAGTGGTGTTTAAATTCAGAAAGATAATAATATTAAGATCACCGGCGTATGAAGTATCTGTCATTCAAACAAGATATATCTGATGAAGTGATACACATAAAGGAGTTTTCTCTATGGATGATGAAATAAAGACGATGGTCATCACATACCGTTTCAACAGCAATTTTTATCTGCACAGGAATGAGGTCTCATCCTCTGTGACGGATTCATTCATCAAATCATTGAAGAGTCTCCCCTCCGGCCTCTTGAATTTCAGGAACTATGAATCGATGAGATGGGATTCGGATATCATATTCTGGTTTTCCTCAAGGAGATCAGAAGATCTGGTCCGGACAAAGCAGATTCTTAATTTTTCATTTATGGGTTATGCAGATGCCCAGTATAGCATGTTTGCGCTTTATGAGCATTCACCTTATGCCAGAAATGGGACCACTCTTGATGACACGCTCAGGTTCACTCC
>DAHWLW010000096.1:0-18884 GCA_027343465.1 Thermoplasmatales archaeon
GCTTCCATTACATATTCTGCAAACTGGTCATCGGGATATGCACCTACAAACTCGACCTCACCGTTGATCAGTATGTGTGGAACACTTGAAACGCCAGCATCCTCTGCTTCTTTATCAAACTCTAGAGACTCAACCATCTCACCTGTTATATTGGGGTTGAGTATGGCGAATTTGTGTGCTGTACCAACTGCCTTCGGGCAGTACGGGCAGGTTGGCGTTACAAAGACCTTAATGTTGAGTGGTTTGTCTATCTTCTTTATTATTTCCAGAGCCTTTGATGAAACATCCACCTCCCACTTTGATACATTCTTAATATCCTCGATAAGGGAGCCGAATTCATAGCCGCTTGGAAGTCCAGAATACCTGATTCTTCCGTCTGTTGAATCATGTTTTGTCACAATGGTTGTCGGATATTTTGTAACACTGAACTTTGAAGCAATATCCTTGTTATCCTCCATGGTGTAATGAACAAAGTGTATTTTATCCGAAAGCTCTGATACTTCAGTTGCCAACTCTATTGATTCCTTACAGTATTTGCAATCTTCCTTGCTGGTGGTGAAAACTACAATATCCACATCATTCGAAACGTATTTGCTGAATTCATCCATCAGGTATTTCTTGTCCTCGTCTCTTATAAGTGCCATGGTACATGATTGATTACAAGTATTAAAGATTTGGTATACAAATTTGAATATTCTTGTTTCCAGGCCTCATCTTCAGGGCATATTTATAAGGGATAATCTGTGTATGGGAATTCATGACTGACAAGGTCTACTGGAGGGAAATGTACAGAAGAGATATTGATGCATTTGCGACAGATTGCAGCGAATCCGGAATCATTCTCGACAGGACTGTGTTCTATCCAACGGGTGGAGGCCAGCCCAACGATACCGGAAAGATTACATTTAACGGGAAGACGGTGAACATTGTTGATGTGAAAAAGTCTGGAGAGGAGGTTCTGCACATTCCCGAAGGCCCAGTTGACATTGCACCGGGCACAAAAGTCCATTGTGAAATAGACTGGGGTAGGAGATATTCCCACATGAGACATCATTCTGCCATTCACGTTATTGATGGAATACTGGCTGCCAGGCATGGATCAGAAGCACTTCTTACGGGAGGCCAGATATATCAGGACCATGCAAGGATAGACATAAATATGGAGGAATTTTCCAGAGAGTTTGTTGAGTCACTTCTGAAAGAGTGCAATACATTCATGACAGAGGGACACCGTGTCTATCAGAGAGAGATAACAAGGGAAGAGGCCCTCTCCATACCAAACCTATCAAGGACTCAACCGGGAAGGGAGATGATCCGTTCACTTGAGAACGTCAGAACCATAGTAATAGAGGACCTGGATGAACAGGCTGACGGCGGAACCCATGTGGAAAACACGAAGGAGATTGGCATGATCTCTCTCACCGGGATACAGAGCAAGGGAAGGAGGAACAAAAGAATTGAGTTCACTCTGGTATGATCCTTTCAAGTTCTCTATATGTCCCCTTTGGCTATTCAGGAAATCCTCGAAAGTCTTACAGAAAGGGAGAGGTTCTCAGGAATTCTTATCTCACCATTTTCTGTGGAAAGAATAAGGTTCGTGCCGTCCTTGATCAGGTCCACTTCAGTCCCTGGAAGACAGCTGTATGCAGCCAGTGACTTTAGCAGGTTTTTCTCCTCGAATGATATTCTTTTCAGGACATATCTATCCTCAGGGGCAAAGGCCACAGCCATTTCCTGTTCAGGCTTCAGAGGATCGGTTGGATTTCCATGAGGGCATGTTGATGGGTACCCCAGATTCTTGAAAAGCTTGTCTCCCCTTTCCCCTTTGAAAAGATGCTCCAGTTCCATTACGGAGGCGTGAGTGTCTTCCCATGGAATCTCAAGAAACCTGTAAGCAAAAACCTCGGAGATCCGATGCATTCTCACGAGTGAGGATGCCTGTTCATAACCTTCCGGAGTAAATTTTATGTCCCCGCGGTTCTTTATTATGAGTTTGGAATCTGTAAGTTTCTGCAGATATTCATGGGCTGTCGGAGGGCTGATCTTAAGCCTGTCTGCAATTTCCTTCTCAGTGATGTCGCCGAAAGATTCCAGGAACTCCCAGATGACCAGCAGATAATCCTCCCTGTTCAGAGACATTGAAATAATGAGTACTAACCGGACTATAAATATTGGCAGGGATGGTTGAATAAAAAACCACCCTCGATTGTTATCTGAACCGAAGTTTATATTATTGCAACCGGTGACACAGGGGATGCGGTTGCGCCCTTGAATCTTAGTGGGCTGAGTACAAACATGAATTCATATATCTTCTCTTTTGAGAGTTCGTTGAGGTTTATGTTGTCTATGAGCCTTATTCCATGTTTTGTTATGAGATGCTGGTGTACAGGCAGCCTTGCTTTTGGAATCTGTGATGGTGTAACCTCTGTAGCAGGTGTATCGCTTCCTGTTACGGACACTTTCCTAACAGATAGCCATTTAGCAAGCTCAATTCCAATTCCGGGGGAGCTCCCATAATAGGTATTGTACTCCGATGCCCTGTCCCAGAGCTCTCCCACGCCAGTCCTGAAAAATATTGCGTCTCCAGGCTGAACTTCAATATTCTTATCAGAAAGGAATTTTTCAACAACTTCTGGCATTATGGGTTCCCCCTTTTTCATTATCTTCCCGTTTGGGGAACAGTCAACCATAATCCCTCTAGTCACAATTGGAGGAACGTCGTCAATGCCAAGCTTAGGCGTACCATATGTTGTAGACAGATCATAGGCGCTGTTTCCATTGTAGAAGAGATTGTCATATGAAATATGATTGAGAGAATCAAGATGAGTTCCGAGATGGTCAGTCATCTCTACCCTGCATAGTGCGCCACCGAATTTGTTAACAGTCTGTTCCCTGAATGGAGGCCTGTGGTCGTAAGCCCTCTGTGAGAGCAGATAGAAGAAAGGCCCATGGTTTTCATATCTACCGGGCATTCCATTGTACATTCTGTGTGATAAGTAAAAAGATCTTCCCTGCTTTACAAGTGATGCAGCCCGGATAAGGTTCTGGGGCTTTATCTCGTTCAGAGTGCCAAGTACATCATCAGGCCCATATTCAGATGGATACCATTTTTCTCCAGTTTCAAACCATTCAGACATATCTTTACTGATGGGTGAATTCATTAATTACTTTTTCACCAGAATAAGGGTGCATTGGGAAAACAAAAATATCCACCTGGTGATGAACCTGCATGTTCACTAGGCGTGGTGATTCGGGAGAGACAGACAACACAAGAGGCCAGAGGGTCTCTAAGGCCTCCATGCTTATAGATATAGAGGGGACTGTTGATGAGCTTAACTCGTTTCTTGGACTTGCTATGGAATTCTCCCGGTGGGATGACATCCGATCAGATCTGGACAGAATTCAGAACAATATCTTCACTCTTGGGGAGCATGTTCTGACAGAATCAAATGGAAGGAAGCTGAGCGAGAATGATGTAACATGGCTGGAGGATCGTGTCAACGTTTATAGAAAGGAGATAGGAAAGATCATGCTGTTTGTAATTCCAGGGGGTTCAAAGGAGTCCTCTACGCTACATGTTGCAAGAACCGTATCCAGAAGGCTGGAGCGCCTTCTTGTTCTATATGCGCATGAAAAAAAGCAGCCGGAGGTAGTGATGAAATACGCAAACCGTGTATCTTCACTTCTCTTCATGCTGGCCCTTGCATCCAATAAGAGACAGGGTATAGACGAAAGAATCTGGCCGCTCAGGCCTGGGCAGAATAGCTGAAAAGGCTCAGCGCATCAGACGGCGAGATAATGCTGAATTTCCCAAAGGCATTATCAAAATTTCTAATGACAGCATCTTTCAGTATACCTCTGGGTATCTCTAAACTGCCCATGACAGAAGGATCCATTCCGCATGGTCGTATAGGCTGAAAGCCTTTTACTGCTTCCTCAGAATAATTTATGGCAACTCCATGGTAGGAAACCCCTTGATCAATGGCCATTCCGATGGAGCAGACCTTTTTTCCTCCATTTTCGGAGATCCAGATTCCCGGCTCTTCGCCTATATAAGGGGAGAATCCAAGATCCTTCAGGGAGAGCATTATGGTATCCTCAATCTGATGCACAAAACTTCTCACATCAACCCTTTCAGTACCCGCAGGAAAAATTGGATATATAACCAGTTGCCCTGGCCCATGATAGGTGACATCTCCTCCCCGGTCCGTTCTGGTTACGGGAATTCCCCGAAGGCTTGATTCCAGTGTCTTTCTTCCTCCAGTATAAGTTGGTGGGTGTTCCAGCATCATGAGAAATCTTCCCAGGTCACCATGAGCAACCGCCCTGTGGAAGTATTTCTGAATGTCAAGGGCTTCCATGTAGGGAACGGTTCCGAAATCAGTCCCTAGGTTTGAAGTGCAGAGGTTTTGAGTAGACACCCTGCGCCACCTCCATAAGGCCCTCGGATATTGTGGGGTGAGGATGAATCGTAAGGCCAATATCCATGGCGTTCAGCCCGGATTCCACGGCAAGGGTCATTTCACTTATCATCTCCGACGAGTGCGGAGCCACAACAGCAGAACCCTTAACTGTTCCAGATTCATCATAATATATCCTGTAAAAGCCATTTGAAGAATTCATGCCAAGGGCCCTTCCATTGGCACCCAGTGGGAAGTTTTTGAATTCGCCGCTTATGTCTCCAGTGTAGGATATTTCAGGGTCGGAATATATAACAAATGGCATAGCATGGTAGTCAACAACACTGTCTTTCCCGCAAATGTTTTCTGCAACAACCTCAGCCTCATAGAAAGCTTTGTGGGCAAGCATTGGGCCGCCGCTAACATCGCCAAGGGCATATACACCATTCACAGATGTCCTCTTCCTCAAGTCTGTTTTGATGAATCTCCCATCCATCTCAACTCCCAGATTCTCAAGCCCAAAACCGGATGTGTTCGGAATACGCCCAACAGTGAGAAGAACCCTGTCAGCATGAATATCAGATCCCGTAGAGAGGTGCAGCAAAAAGCCATTTTCCTCCTTTATGGATTCAACCTTCGTTGAGGTTAAAACTTCAACTGAAAGTTCCCTCAGGCTTCTCGCCACAGGCCTTGTAATATCCTTATCCACACCTGGGAGTATCTGATCCATCATTTCTATAATGGTAACGCTTGTGCCAAGTTTGGCAAATGCTGTTCCAAGTTCGATGCCGATGTATCCTCCGCCAATGATGGCGAGGCTTTTAGGCACCTCCTTAAGATCAAGGATTTCTCTGTTCTGCATCGCCATATCCATTCCTGGGAGCTTCACTGGTGATGATCCTGTCGCAATTACCAGATTGCTGCATGTGTAATTATGGTCATTCACGCTGACTGTGTTCCTGTCAATTATGTTTCCTGTTCCCTTTTCGATCTGAACCCCGTAAGATTTGCAAAGCGTTTCAACACCGCCGGTGAGCCGTCCGATCATACCCCATTTCCATTCCTGCCAGGATGCAAGATCAATGCTCACTTCTCCCTTAAAACCAGGCATTGTTTTCAGATAGTGCATGGAGCTTGCAAGTTCAATGAGTGCCTTTGACGGTATACAGCCATAGTTAAGGCATTCTCCACCTATTCTGTCCTTCTCAATGAGCAGGACCTTCTTACCCTTCTGCCCAAGCCTTATTGCAGTTGCATATCCCCCTGGCCCTGAACCTATTATTATAGCATCAAAATCCATACAATCACCTGACAAGGAAATATTCAGGATGCTCTATGGCTGCTTTCAGCTTCATGAGGAACCTTGTAGCCATTGCCCCATCGATCAGCCTGTGATCGCATGAAAGTGAAAGATAGGTCTTGTGCATGATCCCGTTTTCTGAGTGCATCTGAAATGTTCTGTGCACACCAAGTATTGCCACCTCTGGATAGTTGATTATTGGTGTCGAAAGAAGCCCACCTATAGGGCCAACATTGGTTACAGTAAATGTCCCGCCCTGCACATCCTTCAGCTCCAGGCCAGATTCCCTGGCTTTAGATGCAAGTGTTCTTACTGACTCAGCGATCTCAATCACACTCTTTCTGTCGGCATTATGTATCACCGGCACCGTAAGGCCAGCTTCAGTATCTACAGCCATTCCAATGTTATATTCGCCATGGAGTGTGTAGTTCTTCTGTTCCTCGTTATAGGTTGAATTAAGGTAAGGGAAATCTCTGAGAATGACTGCGGCAGCTTTGATGAAGAATGATGTCAGAGTTACTCTGGTATCCATTTCAGAAAGGCTTTTAACGATTTCAAGAAGGCTCGAGACATCCGCCTCCTCAACTACAGTGAAGTGAGGCATTACCTGTTTTGATTTCGTCATCTTGTCAAATATAAGCCTCCTGAGGCCTCTTGGCTCCAGAATCTTATCTCCGGGAATCGCTTCACTTGCCGGAGGCTTATCCTTTGTAACCATTGGTTCCGCATTAACTCTAGCAGTTCCCTTTTGTGGAGGCTCCACCTTTGCAGTCTTCTCCCCCTTCCTCTGGGTGAATGAATTAATGTCATCCAGGGTTATCCTGCCATTCTCTGCTGTCCCTACGACTAGGGAAAGATCGATACCTCGTTCTCTTGCAATTCTTCTGACAGCCGGAGATGCAAGTATGTGCCCATGAGTTTCGGCAATTTCTGATGCCTGGTTAACGGCAGCAGTCTTTTCAGGAGCTGGTTCAGCATTTTCCTCCCTGGAATCAGCTTCACCGGTATCAATCTCTATCAATGGAGAACCTACAGATGCTATCTGGCCCTCGGCAAAGAGAATGCGGGAAACCTTTCCCTCAACAGGTGATGATATTCTCACAGTTACCTTATCGGTCATTACCTCGACCATGTCCTGGTCCCTGTGCACAGTTTCCCCTTCAGAAATATGCCATTTTACTATCTCTCCCTCAGAAACACCCTCTCCAATATCCGGAAGTTTGAACTGATACACATTTATCACCTGAATTGCAGTACCCTGTTAACTGCATTAAGTATTCTGGAACTATTTGGAAGATAGAGATCCTCCAGCCTGTATGGGAATGGGACATCCGGCCCTGTAACCCTGAGTATTGGGGCATAGAGGTACTCTATGGAGCTTTCAGATATCATTGCTGAAATCTCTGCACCCATCCCAAGGGTTCTGGGGGCCTCGTGCACAATCACAACTCTGCCAGTTTTTCTTGCAGAGGCGGTTATGGAATCTCTGTCCATAGGTGACAGTGTTCTCAAATCAAGAACATCTGCGTCAAGTGAATTGTCAGTCACTGTTTTCATGACTACCGGCACCATGGATCCATAGGTAATTATTGAAACGCTGTCACCTTCATGCAAAAGCTTTGCCTTTCCCAATGGTATCTTGTAATCCTCCTCAGGGACTTCCATCTTTCCTGATCGGTATAGTCTCTTAGGCTCAAGAAATATGACCGGATCCATTGAGTCCAGAGATGAGGAAAGGAGCCCTTTTGCATCGTATGGGTTGGAGGGAGTTACAACTTTCAGCCCTGAAGTGTGCACAAAATAGCTTTCGCCGCTCTGTGAATGGTATAGCCCGCCTCTGATACCTCCACCATATGGGGTTCTGAGCACAAGGGGCACGGTGATGGTGCCTCCAGACCTGTATCTCATCTTTGCCATCTGGTTGACGATCTGGTCAAAAGCTGTGAATATGAAATCCTGGAACTGTATCTCAGGGACCGGTCTCAGGCCATTCATGGACATTCCTATTGCCATTCCAACGATGCCTAGTTCTACAAGTGGTGTATCAATGACCCTATCTTCTCCGTATTTGGCCTGTAGCCCTTCTGTAACGCGGAAAACTCCGCCGTCCTTTCCAATGTCCTCACCTAGAAGGATTATGTTGCTGTCCTCACCCATTTTCATGTCAAGAGTTCTGTTAAGAGACTGTACCATGTTAATTTCTGCCAATTATCTCACCTCTTTCCTCATCTATAATCCATGTGGGTTCCTCATAAACATCTTCGAATAGTGTCTCAGGTGAAGGCGGCGGGATTTTCTCAAGTTCATCGAATTTGGATGTAATGAAATTCTGGGAGTCTTCTTTAATCTTAGAGGCAATCTGTTCAGTGATTATGCCCATCTCAACAAGCCTCTTCTGTGAAATGATGAGCGGATCCCTATCTGAACCCTCCTTAACAATGTCCGTGAGATACTTCGTCGGGTCATCTGAGGTTGAGTGTGGGCCCATTCTTGGGCATCTAGCCTCTATTAGTACCGGGCCTTTCCCCTGCCTGACATATTCCACCATCTCACGGGTTTTCTCATAGGTGTCCACCATATCACTTCCATTCACGAGAATTCCGGGCATTCCATATGCATCTGCCTTCTTCCATATCTCAACCTTTGTCTGCTTTTCGGTTGGAAGAGAGATGGCAAGGCCGTTATTTTCGCAGAAAAAAATCACAGGAAGGTTATAAACAGCTGCCAGATTCATTGCAGCATGGAAATCAGGCGTGGATGATGATCCATCTCCAAAACTGGCTACAACTATCCCCTCTTTCTTAAGGTATCTGTTTGCGTATGCCGTCCCGACAGCCAGTGGAAGGTTAGTAGCCACAGGGCTTGGGACAGACATGAAGTTGTAATTCCGGGCGAGGAGATGGCTCGGCATTTGCCTTCCCTTAGCAATATCCATACTATTGCCGTAAATCTGATTTATAATAATATCAACAGGGACGCCCATATGCAGCATCATAGGCATATCTCTGTAGTACTGGTATATGATATCCTCCTTGTGGAGATGCATTGAAAGGCCTATTTGTGCTGCCTCTTGCCCGCTGGTCGGAGTGAAGAATCCAACTCTCCCCTGCCTCTGGGCTGTCATTATTTTGTTATTCAGGGTTCTTGCAAGCACCATTGCTCCAAATCCTCTGATCATTCTCTCCTTATCTCCATGTTCAACTATCTCTTCAGACATTTTCCAACCTCCTTTTTGACCATGCTTCGGCCGCTCTGTATGATGTTCTTACAAGTGGTCCTGAGGCCACGAATGAGAAACCCATCTCATAAGCAATGGCCTCAAGCCTCTTGAAACGTTCAACTGGGCAGTATTCCACAACCTCTAGCTGTTTTCTCGAGGGCCTCAGGTACTGTCCGATTGTTACGATATCCACTGATGCATCCTTAAGGTCATGAAGTGCTTCTATTACTTCACTATCGGTCTCTCCAAGACCAAGCATCAGGGAAGATTTTGTTATCATTGTACTGTGTCGCTTCTTTATTTCACGTAATACAGAAAGTGACTGTTCGTATCCGGCCCTCCCATCCCTAACATTCGGAGTCAGCCTTCTGACAGTCTCAATATTGTGAGCCACAACATCCGGCCCCGATGATACAACCCTTTCAACAAGTTCATGGTCACCCCGGAAATCAGGGATGAGAACCTCAACCCTTACGTTCATATCCTTGACAGCCTTTACAACTGCAGCAAAATGGCCGGCGCCCTGGTCTTCCAGATCATCTCTGTCAACAGATGTGATAACAATATAATCCAGACCCATAATCCTGACAGATTCAGCGACCTTCTTTGGCTCAAGAGGATCCAGAGGTTGCATTCCTCCATGGGTCACAGAACAGAATCTGCATCCTCGAGAACAGTTCCCTCCCATTACCATGAAAGTTGCAGTTCCCGCTCCCCAGCATTCAGCGATATTGGGGCATCTCGCCTCCTCACAGACTGTATGAAGAGTTCTGACCTTAAGAGTCTCCCGGATTCTGACATAATTCTCTCCGGAAGGCAAAGGAACCTTAAGATATTCCGGCCGCACTATCCATAATGGGTTTCTGATATTATAAACTTCCAGCTTTGAGATTTTCAGTGTTATTTTTATTATGAAGGTATTTAATATATTTGTTAATCTTGAAATCTTATTGTTTAGTTATATTCACTTCAGTAATTGATAAGGAATTAATTTATTTTATCATTCTAAAGACATCTAATTTAATCATGCAGAGAAAATATTTACTTCATTCAAAAATGTCAAAGTTTGTTTATGTGAATGAGAGGTTAAGGTCTCCTGCATATGTTGTTTTTGGAAGCTTAACCTCAATATCCACAGTTTTTGAACTATGCGGCATAATACTTACTGGCAGATTGTCCGATAATATGCTGAATCCGGCAGTGCTGGAGGAGGCAGAACTTATAGTTACGGTATTCCCGGAGGGATTGTAAAGTGAAACTGAAAAGTTTGTTACTCCGTCCGTTCTAAAAGTATGAGAATTTTCCTGTATATTTGAAGTATATGAAATGCCACTGGCATTTAAACTCGCCCTGATCCAGAGAACATTAACAGTACCTGCGGAATTAAATCCTCCGACAATTAGTATGAGAATGACTGCTGCGAACACAGCGATAACAGCACCAGCAATCTTCTTTCTCGATCTTCTGAATTCAAGGCTGTTGTCAATCTCCACTGGCTTCATGAATGCTGATCGGTATCATGTTTATTTAAGTTGACAATATTCTTCCCGCAATGGAAAACATCAGGTTTTGAACAATTCATATCTCTTTAAAGGCAGGATGATTTAACTCTGAACAACAGGATTGAAACCCAGAAAGGATTCAGACCGGAAAAAATCTACAGTCCAAATACAGCCAGTAAAGGAAAAACTAAAAGTTGACTGATCCAAGGCTGATGACGAATAATCATTATATTGTTTATAGAATGTGGGGAGGATGACAATACCTATTGCCAGCCAGACTCTGTTCTACATCAACACGCAGGAGCTCATTGCAGACTACGTGATTTCCTTTGCTGCACTTGCTTTCATAATAATATGGTGGTACAGAACCTACTCAAAACTAGGAGTAAATGCCAGAATCATGTGGGGATATTTCACATCAAACTGGAGAAATATAATCTCCCAGATATTCCGATATGGGTTCTTCCATGGGAAAACAGTGAAGAACAGGTATGCAGGAATAATGCACCTCATGATATCTTTTGGAATACTCATACTCTTCATAGCTACGTCTTTGATTTTTCTATCGCATGACATCCTTAAAAGCATTACAGGCCATGGCATCCTTGTCGGATATTTCTACCTGAACTTCGAAGTCTGGGCCAATTTAGGCGGTGTTATTCTTATTGCAGGAATAGGGATGGCAATATACCGCAGGTTGAGGAAGAAGACCAGGCTTGATACTAAAAACGAGGATTATGTTATACTCCTGTCGCTTCTTCTGCTGGCAATGGAAGGTTTTTTCCTTGGAGCCCTTAAGGTCTACCTTGCGAGAGTTCCATATGACCAGTACCGATTTGTAGAATGGGGACTCAGCTATTTCTATGGAATTTTCAGCTTGAAGCTTGCCTCCGGGATTGCCCTGTACAGATGGATGTGGATCATACATGTGCTGACAGCATTTGCAATAGTTGCCTATCTTCCATTCTCAAAGCTTTCCCACATGATTCTATCCCTCACAATGATCGGGGCCAAAAAGATAAGGAAGAGGGGAGAGATGCCAACACCTTTTGTTCTATCAGAGGCACTAGAATCAGGAAACTTTGATTTTAAGGTTGGAACAAAAAGCACAGGTGAGATCAGCCTCCGGTCAAAGGTAGATGCTCTTGCCTGCACAGACTGCGGAAGATGCGAAAGGTCATGCCCGGCCTTTCTCTCAGGCACTGACCTTAGCCCAAGAGCCCTCGTACAAAATGTGAAGAAGAGCCTATACTCAGATGTGGAAATAGTCCCGAACCTGCTGACGGAAAATGCTGCATGGTCATGCACTACATGCCAGGCCTGCGTGGAGGAATGTCCGGTTCTTATAGACCCCCACTCCTTTGTACTGGAGGCCAGGAAGACCCTTGTTATGGAGAACCGATTCGACAAACTTACTGCGCAGTATTTCAATAATCTCACTAACACGCAGAATCCACTTGGGAATAGCCCTTCAGACAGGGACTCACTTCTTGATATTGCACCCAGATTTGATGATACCAAAGAGGTACTGTACTGGGTGGGGTGCATGGGTGCATTTGATCCACGGGACAACAAGACAGCAAGAACCATTTTAACACTGATGAACAAAGCTGGAGTGAATTATGGAATACTTGGCTCCCAGGAAAAGTGCAATGGCGAAACGGCCAGAAGAATTGGTGAAGAGGGCAGATACCAGGAACTGGTGCTTCAGAACATGGAGACCTTCACAGGAAACAATGTGAAGAAGATAGTCACTGCCTGCCCACATTGTCTTAACACTTTCAGGAACGAATATCCAAAATTCGGCTTGAAGGCAGAAGTTATTCATCACAGCCAGTTTCTGGCCCAGCTGGTGCAGGAGGGAAAATTGAAAGTTAAGAAAAATCAAGAGACAGTTACATTGCACGATCCATGCTATCTTGGAAGGATAAATGGTGAGTTTGACAACACAAGAAATATTGTCAACTCAACAGGAAATCTGGTTGAAATGGCGAGATCAAGGGAGAAGAGCATGTGCTGCGGAGCTGGAGGCGGCAATTACTGGTACAAGGTCCAGGGACAGAAGAAAGTGAGTTCTCTGAGGATAGAACAGGCACTTGAAACAGGCGCAAAGAAGCTGGCAGTTGCCTGCCCATTCTGCATGCCTATGCTTCAGGATGCCCTGTCCGGCACAGACAAATCAGGGCAAATGGAAATAAAGGATGTTGCTGAGCTAATAAGCGAGAACCTGGTAGAATAATAGATTAAAAATAGGTTTGGGATTCACTGAGCCAGTTTGTCCTTTATTTTACCTATGACATCAAAAAGGTCCCCAACGATCCCGTAGTCCGCTTCTTCAAATATAGGCGCAGATTTGTCCTTGTTCACAGCAATGACCACTTTTGAATTTCTCATTCCAGCAATATGCTGTATCTGGCCTGATATACCAAGGGCAATGTAGAGTTTAGGCTGCACCTTTTTTCCCGAAAGTCCCACTTGGCGATCTTCGCTGAGCCAGCCATAGTCAAGGCAAACAGGCCTGGAGCCAGCTATCTCACCATGAACTGCCTTTGCAAAAGGCTCAACCTTTTCAAGGTTCTCCTTTTTTCCGAGACCTCTTCCAACTGAAACGATTACCTGTGCTTTTTCGATATCAACTGAGCCACCTTTCTTATCTGTTTTGGAAACGATCCTGATGGAAGAAGTTTCAAGCTGTATCTCAGAAATATCACTATTTTTAGAGGCTTCGGTTGCTTCAGCGATACCCGGGGCAATAACTGCTATCTTTGCTCCTGACTCTTCCGTCAGAAGGCTTTTTCCTCCGTAGAAGAACCTTGATGTTGTTGTTTTTCCTCCACTGAAGCTTAAGGAATTCACTTCTGAAACAGCAGGGATAGAAAGCATTGCAGAAAGCATCCCTGCGACCTCCCTGCCTGTCACTGTGGAACCGATGGCGATGAGATCGTATCCGCCAGAATTATACATTTTTCCTATTGCTTTGGAAACGGACCCGGAGAGAATGTCACCTTTAAGTCCAATGGTTTTAGAGGCTCCGTATTTCGATATGAATTCTGGGTCCGTTGTAATGGCATGTACCTCTGCTTCATCGCGGAATCTTGAAATGATCTGAGAAAGAATGGCTTTATTGTCTGAAAATGCAATAATCTTCATCTGATCGCCTCCCTGATTACGTTTGAAACCTCCTCTATTCCTTTGGCTGGGTCCTCGAAAACTATTCTCTTCCTGTCGCTCTTTGGTGCCTTGTTTGAAATTGTCTTAACTTCTGGCACCTTGACATCGGATAAAGCAACCTGGTTTATCGGTTTCCTTCCTGCTGCCATAATCTGGAGAACAGGGGGCAGTCTGGGCTGGTTAATCTCCTGGGCAACTGAAACTACTGCAGGCATTTCTGTGGCAATTTCCAGATTATTTTCCTCAAGTGCGGAAACAACCGATACCTGCTTTTCCTGAAGCTTAATGTCAATAGCATTCCCCAGAAGAGGCTCACCCAAGAGCGCGGAAAGGCTCCCGGGGAGAAGCCCTGTGTAACTGTCTGCAGACTGGTTTCCCAGGATTACAAGATCATGGGGGATTTCCTTAATCTTTGAAACAAGTGCATTTGCTGTGACTGATGGATGATTTCCCACATATCCTGTGATAAGATATCCCTCGTCTGCACCCATAGCATAGGCCTCTTTCATGACTGAGGTCGATTTCTCAGTTCCAAAGCAGAGGACAGTGACCTTTCCACCGTTCTTCTCTTTAATTCTTACAGCTGCCTCCACTGCATTCTTGCTGAGGTTTTCCATTCTAAGCGGGACATTCTGAAGCAAAGGCTCTCCCGTTCCAGGATTTGTCTTCATCTGATCTATGTCCGGTATCTGCTTGATTAGCACAATCACGTTGTAAGGCATATTTATCCTCAAGTTCTTTAGGGCAACCTCAGCCTTATATTTTTCCAAGTTTTCTGTGTTAGTTTAGCACACGTCACGCAATATCAATAGGAAGTTACCTGAAAGTGTTATCTATTCAGTATTGATCATTGTATGTTGATCTTATGTCAGAAGAAAACGAAGTTTATCTCGTAAAATTCAGCAGAAGCCCATTTTCCAGGTCAAGGCCAAATGACCCGGACAAGGATGTTTTCAATTCAGTGAGAATGGATGAGGTCCTTGGCAAACTCATAAAGAAAGGGGTTGACTATACAGGAATAAACCCTGGTGAAATAGATGACGTGATTGTAGGCTGTGCTCTTCAAACGGGGGAGAACTGGCTATATGGCGGGCGCCATCCAGTGTTCATGGCCGGACTTCCATTCAATGTGCCTTCAATGGCTATGGATAGGGCTTGCTCCTCCTCACTTAATGCAATATCAATTGGAGCAATGGAAATCATGACCGGGGCATCAGATATTGTAATAGCAGGAGGAATGGAGCATATGACACATGTACCGCTTTCAAATAATGATGCTCTTAAGCCTAACCTGAAACTCCTTCTCAGGCCAGAGTACAGGAAGTATGATATGAACACATCCTACAATATGGGCCTCACAGCGGAGAAACTGGCCGCACTGAAAGGTATTACCAGGGATGAAATGGACAGTTATTCCGCAGAGAGCCATGTAAGGGCAGACAGGGCCCAGAAGGACGGATACTTCAAAGATGAGATAGTTCCCATCGACGTCGAAAAGGATGGGGATATGGTGACAGTTGACACGGATCAAAGTATAAGGCCCGATACAACAGTGGAAGGTCTCTCGAAACTTAAGCCTGCTTTCAAGAGTGATGGGGTTATTACTGCAGGAAATTCATCTCCACTTAATGCGGGAGCATCCATGGACATACTCATGTCCGGGAAAAAGATGAGGGAATATGGATTGAAACCGCTTGCCAGAGTTTCTGGATTTGCCTGGGCTGCAGTTGATCCAACAATAATGGGTGAAGGACCCGTTCCTGCAACGAGGAAACTGCTCAAGAGAAAAGGACTGAAAGCCGACGATATAGATCTCTGGGAGATAAACGAGGCTTTTGCCGTTGTTGTATTAAATGCAATGAAGGAAATGTCTCTTGACCATAGTAAGGTCAATATCCACGGCGGCGGAATCTCAATAGGGCACCCTCTGGGAGCAACAGGTGCAAGGATAGCAGGAACACTGGCCAGAGAGCTTCATGAAAAGGGCAAGGAGAGGGGCATAGCCACGCTTTGTGTCGGTGGCGGTCAGGGTTATTCTCTTCTACTGGAGCGTGAGTAGATGGACTTCGAATTTTCTGAGGAAATAAATAAAGCCAGAGAGAAAGCCAGAGAATTCGCACTCTCTGCAATTACACCGGAAATCGCCAGAAAATACGATCTGGAAGAGAAATTTCCAGAGGAGGTCTGGAAGAAGGCAATGGCCTCAAAGATGGTAGATTTCTCAAATCCCTGGTCAATGCTTGTCACAATAGAGGAACTATGCAGAGTGGATCCAGGAATAGGCATTGCAGCCACAGTCAGCCTTTTCGGGTCAGAAGTCCTTATGCTCTTTGCGTCAGATCAGCTGAAGGAGAAATATCTGAAGCCAGTTCAGGAAGGTCAGGCAATTATGGGCCTCGCAGTCACCGAACCCGGTGGAGGCAGTGATGTAGCAGGTCTCAAGACAGAGGCAAAGCTAAAGGATGGAAAATATGTCATAAATGGCTCAAAGATGTTCATAACCAACGGCCAGATAGCAGATTTCTTTGTTATGCTCCTACGAACATCGAGACCTGACAGCAAAAGGCATCATGGGCTTAGCGTTCTTGTTGTTGAGGGAAACCTTAAGGGATTCTCTCGGAACAAGCTCACGGGAAAGCTTGGTGTCAGAGCAACAAATACTGCCGAGCTCATTCTCAATAATGTCGAGGTGCCTGCTACGAATCTGGTCGGAGATGAGGGAAAGGGTTTCTACTACATAATGACATTCTTCAATATTTCAAGGGCATATGTTGCTGCACAGTCAATAGGTATAGCACAGGGCGCCCTTGATCATGTGCTTGAATACCTGAAGGGTCTGAAGGAAAGTGGAAGGGAATCAGAGATTAGTGAGGACACTCAATTCACTCTTTCAGATATAGCCACCAGAATAGAGGCTTCCCGGCTGCTGACCTACAAGGCCGCTTCTTATCTTTTCAATTTCCAGCCAAAGCCAGAGATAACCAGCATGGCAAAGGCCTACGCATCTGAAACTGCTGTTTTTGCTTGCGAGAAGGCAATGGAAATAACAGGAGAAACAGGGCTTTACGGTGACCTGGAAAGATTCCTGAGGGATTCAAAAATAATGGAGATATGGGAAGGAACCAGTGAAATTGAAAAACTTGTCATAGCACGTACATTTTTGAAAGGAGGCCAGATGTAAAATGTCAGAAAGTTCTGATCTTATCAGGGGTGCGGTAGAGGAATTCTGCCAGAAGAATATAGCAAACAGAGCTCTGGAAATTGAGCGAAAGGGCATAGACGACGGCATGCTTCAGGCAATGGCCTCACAGGGTTTTCTCGGTGCCCTCTTCGATCCTCAAGACGGCGGATCTGGAATCGACAGGTCCTCATTCTTCGCAATGCTTGAGGTTTTTGCCTCATACAGCCCATCTTCTGCTGCAAAACTGCTGATTACAAACTCCATTGCTGGCCAGTTCATCCTAAATGCCTCCAGAGAGAAGATTCAGGATGTTGCCCAGGGGAATCTGAAAGTAACATGCATTCCTGGTACATTTGTATCTGAAAGGATACCGGGACAGTCACTGAGTGAAACTGGTGGCAGACTTAAGGGGGTGCTCAAAAACGTACCTTCCCCGGGATCAGATATACTTATTGCACCTATTTCTGGAGATTCTGCCGCGGTAATATTTTCCGGAATAAAGGTGCGAGAGGAAAGGAAGCCTCTTTCATTCAGAGGCCTTAAAAATGGGGATGTCAGCGTGGATTCTGATGATTTTTCCATAATAGACGGGTGGAAGGGAAAATTCATGAAAGAGATACTGTCCACCATGGACCCCGGTGTTTCGGCTATAGCTCTGGGAATTTCAAGAGGTGCTCTTAGAAAAGTAGCAGATTACGTAACTGTGAGAAAAACCTTTGAGCACAGCCTGAAGGATTACAGCCCCGTCTCAAGGAGGATATCTGAACTCATGGCTGATCTGGATATAATGGAATTCTATCTGGACAACATGGAATCCATGGACGATGAAAAAGCCCTTAAACTGAAGGTCAGAAGCACCGGGTTCGCAAGAACTGCCACCAAAGCGGCAATTCAGTACCATGGGGGTTACGGATACTTTGAAGACTTCGGTGTCGAGAAATTCTACAGAGATTCGTATGGTCTTTCAATAATGATGATGGACAGGGAGTACGACAACCTCAGGTTATCGGAAAAAATATTCGGAAGCAGGTCTGGATTCCTTTAATTTTAATCCTTTCCTGCAGGTTCTGGTGCTACCTGGGTAGGTGATGATGAAGGCTGCTCTTGCTCTTCCTGCTCCACAACCATGTATCCTCTTGACAGGATGCTTCCACCTACCAGACCACCAATTGCTGGTATTGCGATACCATTTATCACAATAGCTTTGATAAGTGCAACTGAGCTTAAGTTCTCCAGATGCATTACAACTGTGTAGATTGAAACTACCAGGCTGCTGGTGCCAAAATAGCTGAATATTGTGTTGATATCCCCTACATTGACAAAAAGAATCACAGCAATCAGGACAGCTGATACTATTACTCCAGCAATAAGCCCAGAGAAAAAGCCTCTGATTGAGCCTCTAGCAGCCAGACCTGCAGCAAAGCCGGCAATGATCCAGCCTGTAAATGGGATCCAGCCAAGGAGCACGAGCAGCAATATTCCAACGATAAGCCCGGCACCCATGCTTCCATATTCAAGTCTTTCTGTATTCATGATTCAGATGTTTAATTCATATAATATATAAAAATTATGGTAGTATGTGCATGAAACGAAAATAAAAAGAATTAATGTTTTGCCTCCCTGAAGTTTTTAGTTTTCTCAGTTATCTTTCCCTGATCCCTGAAATGATCCGTCACCTGTACCCAGGTGAGGAAACATCCGTCGACAATACCCTCATCTTCAGGCATGATAATCACCCAGTTTTTTCCTGTAAAATGTAAGTAGCCTGTCCCACGCATCTTCAGCTGCTTCCTTGTGATAGCTCATACCGGTATCATTGAAGAAAGCATGATAGGTGCCGGGATAGATCTTCATCTCAAAATCATTCTTGTGCTTAACTACATTTTCTACGAGGGCAGGAAGTCCAGAGTTGATTGATCCATCCTCTCCCGCATAAATACCAAGGATCGAACCCTTAATATTTGCGAGGTCATCTATGTTGTGGGGATTTGCGCCATAGAATATTGCAGATGCGTCAAAATGTTTCTGGGTAGACAGCTGGAAGGCAAGCCCTCCGCCCAGGCAGAAGCCCACAATTCCCCTCTTTGTCTTGTTCTGGTTAAAGAAGTGG
>DAHWLW010000111.1:0-12095 GCA_027343465.1 Thermoplasmatales archaeon
ATGAGTTGAAAGCACACAAGATAGAGCCTATAATTGCAATTTCAGATGATCTTAAGGAGTGGGCGGATGAAAACCTTCCAATTGCAAGGCTCATCGAAATTGAACCGGATGTTCTTGAGAGCGAGATGGGAGAGTGGGAGATTATCGATGTGAGAGAACCCTATGAGATGAATTACGGAATGATAGAGGGAGCAAAAAATGTCCCCATGTCAGATGTACAGAATCTTGTGAACTCACTTGACAGGAGCAATAAGTATGCCATCGTGTGTGCACATGGAAATAGAAGTGAGGCAGCTGCACTTTATCTCAGTGATAACGGATTCCATGCAGCCACTGTTGTGGGCGGTATGGCAAACTGGATAAACAGATCTCTGCCTGTGGTTTATCCAGAATGACGGCCCCACTGAATCTTAACTTCAGACCGAATACAGCCACTTCTGATATTTCTCATTCTTTCCATGAACGACTGAGCTATATTCGCTGAGAATTTCCTTTGTAATTTTTCCGGGTTTTCCATCTGCGATCTTTATACCGTCAACAGAAACTATTGGTGTTATTTCGGCCGCCGTACCTGCAAAGAATACTTCGTCTGCGCTGTAGATCTCATCCCGAAGAATGAGCCGCTCGTTTACATTGAAGCCTTTGTCCATTGCTATCTTAATGACAGAGTCCCTTGTTATGCCCATTAGAATTGCTGATTCAGCACCCGGTGTCACAATTTCTCCATTTTTTGCAATGAAAATGTTCTGGCCAGCCCCTTCAGCTACGTACCCATCCCCGGAGGTGAATATAGCTTCGTCATACCCTGATGTGCGTGCATCCATGCTTCCAAGTATTGAATTGAGGTAATTGCCGCTAGCCTTTGCCTCAACGGGAAGTATTGAAGAATTTATCCTCTTCCAGGATGAAACCTTGCATCTGATCCCTTTCTCTACCTTTTCCTGGAAATACCCAGCCATCTTCACCGTCATGACTGCAAGGCTTACCTTCATTCCATCAGTTACAAGGGATACACTCTCAGAATTGAAGAATGCAAATGGCCTGATATAACATTCCTCAGGGCCGTTTGCCCTTACTGTGTCAAGTATAGCGTCGGAAATCTCATTTTCTGTTCTTCCTATGTTCATCCGGTATATCCTGGCTGTATTCAGGAATCTCCTGACATGATCGGATAGCCTGAATACAGACAGCCCTGAACCTGTCCTGTATGCCCGAATGCCCTCAAAAATACCACTCCCATACTGTAGGGAGTGGTTAAGGAGAGGGACCTTTGCCTCTGACTCGTCAACAAGTTTACCGTCATACCATACTTTTGGTGCCATGCAGGTAAATTCATTGTTCATATAAATACAGAACCAAAACTGGCAAATCCAGATACAGATCATAATGAATGTGAACAAAAATATTAAGAAACCTGCAATAACCTCTTATTCATGTTAATTGTGGCATCAAATTCCTCCATCGGACTTGCAAGGAAACTATCCGATATTCTTGGGGCCAGGCTTTCGGGCTGCAGCACCAGGAGATTCCCGGATGGCGAGCTTTATGTCAGGATAGAGTCCGACATGAAAGGCCAGGATGTTATTGTGATTGGAAATACAAGAAGTGATTCCGATATCCTTGAGACCCTGTTCCTTATCAACTCATCAAAGGAAAATGGAGCATCGACTGTGAGGCTTGTAATTCCATATTACGGTTATGCAAGGCAGCACATGATATACAAGCCCGGGGAGAGTGTCTCCTCCAGGGCAGTTCTGAAAACCATGGAGAACTGGGCTGATGAGATCATTTGTGTTGAAATACATGATACTGCCACCGTTGGATTTGCCTCTAAACCATTCACAAATGTGGAGGTTATAGACTCCCTTGGAGACTTTTTCAGAGACAGGAAAATAGACATTGTAATATCTCCGGATGATGGAGGTTTTAGCCGGGCAAAGAAACTGGCTGAACGTATTGGATCAAGGGCACTCTACATTGAGAAGAAGAGAATTGATTCCAGAACAGTTCAAATGAGCCTCCCAGACGATGATTTCTCTGGGAAAAACATCCTTCTTGTTGATGACATAATATCCACTGGCGGCACTATAATTAAGGCAATTGGCCTTCTAAAATTGAAGTCTGCCGGCCGGATATATGTCACCGCAATCCATGGGGTATTTGCATCCGGATCCCAGAGCCAGATTTCAGCTGTATCCGATGGACTCTGGGTGACTGATACAATCGACGGAGAATTCAGTTCCATATCTGTTGCCCGGGATCTGGCAAAGGTACTGGATAGGTGAAATAAATGATAGAGGAACTCAGAAACTGTCAGAAGGATGGCCCTTTCCGTGGTGAGGAGTGCACTGTTTGTGGATCAAGAGGGCGGCTCCTGATGAAGGGCGGTGAAATTGAAGGCGTTGGCAGGATACTTGCAGGTATGCTCAGGCATTTCCCTGAAAACTATGGTGTCAGGATGGATGACCATGGATGGGTGAAGTTATATTCAGTTGCCACAGTAATCAGGGCCCAGAAGAAGAGTTTCTGGTGGCTTACACCCTTTCATCTAGAGGCACTGGTAAAAACAGACCCAAAGGAGAGGTATCAGATCAATGAAAAGGAGGAAATAAGGGCAACATACGGCCATACAATACCTGTTAATCTTGATGATCTTCCAGCTGATGATATTCCTGAAATACTCTATTACCAGACTACAGATGAGGAACTGGAATTTATACGGGAGACTGGTATAAGCCCTTCAGACAAGAGTTGGGTTCATCTTTCCCTGACACCACGCCAGGCATATATTTCAGGGCTGTTTCACATAGAGGCCCCAGCTGTTGTTCCAGTTAACACAAAAGCCCTGATAAAGTCAGGAATAAATGTTTACAGAGCGACATCCGATGTTTTTTTAGTTGATAACATACCCCCTGAATTTGTTGGAGAAAAGATATCAGAGACATTTGAACCCACTCCGGAGGAGGCACTTGATCTAACTCATGTCAGGGAAAGGCAGGAAAGGAAGAGGCAGACAAGAAATGATATGGAACCATAATGTTGTTATAGGTTGGTTCCTCTTTGATCCTTAATTTTAATCAGATTTTCCAGCCATATAAGTTATTACGGCATTCCTGCCTGATATCATGGCGGACCTGATATCGTACTGAAACCTCTGCATTCTAAAGACATCTGGGTTTTTCATAGGTTCTTTCGAAATAACTATTCCTGCAGAAATTGCCTTCTCTGAAAATCCATCCCTCCTTACTCTGTCCAAACTGGAAAGGCTTCTTTCTGACATTATTACCTTTCTTCCCTCTCCAGCCATCTTCAAAGCCTGGTCGTGGTACTTGTATATGTTGGAATCTATCCTGATCTCATCCTTATCAGGAAGATCTGGGTAAACTGTATCCGGATTGCAGACAATTCCTTCTCCATTAAGTTCCTGACCGACTTTCATGACAATTCCATATTTTTCAATCATCTTCTGATAATAGGATATGAGTGTGAGAAATTCTAGCCTCTTCTCAGGATCTGAAATGCTCAGGAGCTGGCCCCCTATCTGCCTGTTCCTTTCGTAAATTGTAACAGAGGCACCTCTTGACGCGGCAAATACAGCTGCCTCCAATCCTTTGACACCTGCTCCCCCTATGTCAATTTCGATCCCTTCCAGTCTCAGATCCCATACAGATGTTGCTTCAAGACCCAGATCAGGGTTTACTGTACATCTGACTTCCCCGTATCCAAGATCTCTGCAGGCCTGGTTGCACCTTATGCATGGCCTGACTGTGCTGGAACTTCTTATTATTTTTGAGGCAAACTCAGGGTCTGCTAACATAGCCCTGCCAACAGCCACAAGATCAGCCTTTCCAAGAATCTCAACAGCATCATTTCTGTCTGTGACAGAACCTACCACTATTGTCGTAACCGATGGTTTTCTTGGAAGTTTCCTGTAAATGTGGGTCTTTCCGGAGTAGAAAGAAGAGGATGATCCTGGAGGTGCAAATCTTCCGGCAGAGAAGTGGGCATAGTCTATACCCTTAAGGGATTCAGCCACCTTTAGCCCGTAATCCGGACCGTATCCATCGGGGTCGTCCTCATAGAGGCTCAGTCTTATTCCCACATTAAGGGAAGTACTGTCTCTGATGGAATCTATTATCTCCTGAGCGAACCTGATTCTCCCATTAAAGTCATTACCGTATCTGTCGGATCTTCTGTTCAGGGAGGGTGAAAGGAACTCCTGCACAAGGTACCCGTGTGCTCCATGTATCTCCACGCCGTCAAAATTGGAATGTTCTGCTATCTTTGCAGCCTTCTCGAAATCTCCTATCACTTGCTCGATGTCATCAAGGGTCATCTCTGCGGGGTTTGTACCTGCGTAATCCACTGAAGATGGTGCATATGCTGACATTCTATTTGTTTCCAGGAATGCCTTCCCGCCAGCGTGGACAAGCTGGGCAAATATAGCTGAATTGTGAAGATGTATTCTTTCTGTCAGTCTCCTGAACTTTGGAATGTGATCTGGATTGTATATGCCCATCTCATTTCTTGAACCACGGGCGTTTCTGTCATTGACGTATGAATATTCTGTTATTATAAGGGCTGCGCCACCTCTCGCCCTTTGCTCAAGGTAGGAAATATGGTTCTCGTTGGTGCTCCCATCAGGATTGGCAAGATTTGAGATCATTGGGGCCATTACGATCCTGTTCTTCAGATCCAGATTGCCCAATCTGACTTTGTCGCTTAGATTCATCATGAGGAGATTGCTGGATCACTTTTAAGTGTAATCTGTGCTGCTATATGCATTATTTAACGGATCTAAAGCAGTAAAATCTTCTTCTCGTATCAGTCATGCAGATTTGTGCCTCAACGAATCCCATCCCTTTAAGCATTTCAATGGAGTAGAGCACTGAACGCTTTGAAAGGCCAGTAAATTCCATTATCTCATTCAGCCTAGCTATTTTTCTTGACCTGATAAACTCAAATACCTTTAATGCTGAATGTGTTAATTCAGGGATAAGATCCACATTTTCCATGATTATGAATTGTATGGTCTTTAACTATTTAAATATGGGTGAACAGAATTGATTACAGGTGGTATTAAAATATTCAGAAATGGAGAATCCCCTCTTTCTTATGGCGGCTATGATGATGAATTATGACCATTGTTTATCAGATTGCAATGGATCAGCCATAACTTATCTTCAACTGCCATTGAGAAACCTTTCGGCCTTTTCCAGTAGGTCTCTCTGGTTCTTGAATGTCAGTGACTCCATTGCCTTTTGATAGGTCAACCATACATGCCCAATGTGTTCATCGGATATTCTCACCTGAGATCTTGGCTCAACTTCGCCTAGAAACATCACAACCTCTTTATCACTTGTTTTTCCAGATCTCCTGTATCTGTAATTCATTACTTCCCTGAATCCCTCAATTATTTTTGGGCCCAACCCGCATTCTTCACGAGTCTCCCTTATGGCAGCCTCAAGATCAGTCTCCCCGTTTTCGATGTGCCCCTTTGTGTAGTCAAGGAAACCCTGTGATCGCTCCAGAAACAGATATTCCCTTACATTTTCCCTAACCCTGAAAGTAACAATGCCGCAGCTTTTTTCCTTTTCTCCCTGACTGTTCTCTGAAGATTCCATGAAGTCACTAGGAAACTGTAGCATAATAACTTGACCCTGAACCTAATCTTCTGGAGGCATTGCGAAATATTTAATTCAGAATTTGGTTAATGGCATTTGCATGGATCAGACCGACAAACGGATAGTCTTTAACCTTCTCAAAAACGGAAGGGTGTCCCAGAGGTAGATTGCTTCAGATCTGGGAATTTCAGCCCAGGTTTTAAATTACAGAATGAACAAGCTCATTGAAGATGGTATAATCAAAAACTTTTTCCTTCACGTAAACCAACAGATATATGGGAAAATGGAGGAATTTGCAGCGTTCAAGACAGAAAAACAGTATGATGGAGAGATCTCCCTCAAACTGAACTGCCTTGAGGAAATAACGCTCTACGGTTTCCTTGGTGCTTCCAGGGAGGAACTGAACCAGAAAATTGCCAGAGCGACTGAGGTACTTGGACCCCCGGTGATGAGATACATGCCGCCCCCTCCAAGGATTTCCATGAACATACGGGACCTTGATTTCAAAATCATAGAACTGCTGAAAAAAGACCCTAGGATGTCTATATCAAATATCGCTGCCGCCCTTAATGTTCCATATATGTCTGTAAAGAGAAGAATAAACCTCATGGAGGAGAACAGGGTTATAGGTGTTATCACTCAGGTTGATCTTTCCGGAGGTGAGCTCGTCCTGTATTCCATATTCTCCAAATCTGTGGACAGATTCTTCCCTTCACTTGCACAGAGCACAATATTCGCTATAAGAGATGCGTCAGCTGGATTTGCCCTCTGTTATGCTGATTCACTGAAGACAGCGAAGAGCAGTGTTACAAAAGTCAGGGAACAGGATCCAGGAGCAGAAGTCATGGTTCTTTATGACTATGAGTTTTATCAGTAAATATTTTACCATTCATTTATGGTTTGTTTAGAAAGCTCTACCTGGCTCAAATGATTTATTACCCAAGTAGCTCTTGATCCCACTGGTTAACTATGAAGGGAAAACGTATTCTCCTCACGGGAGGGGCGGGGTTTATTGGCTCGAACATGCTTGAAACCCTTATCAGAGACAACGAGGTAACTGTATTTGACAACTTCTCAAATGTCGACAACAGATATCTCCGGAAATATGAAGAGGACAAACACTTCTCCCTTCACCAGGGGGATCTTGCACAGTCCGATTCATACAAGGGGCTTGGAAAATTTGATGTTGTCATCCATCTTGCGGCGAACTCTGATGTTAAGAACGGAGCCGGAGACCCTGGCATAGATTACAGGAATAATGTGGAGGCTACATTCAGGCTGCTTGAATTCATGAGGAAGGAGGATGTCAAAGAGATGTTATTCTCCTCCAGCTCCACGGTTTATGGAGAGACAGCTGTCCTCCCAACACCTGAATCATACGGCCCGTACATGCCCATCTCAAGTTATGGCGCATCCAAGATGTCCTGTGAAGGTTTTATAACAGCATATTCCAATTATTACGGATTCAGAAGCACCATATTCCGCTTTGCTAACATTGTTGGGAAGAATTCCACACACGGTGTTATATATGACTTTATCAGGAAGCTACAGAAGAACCAGTCAGAGCTTGAGGTCCTGGGTGACGGGACCCAGAGAAAATCCTATGTTCATGTTAGCGACTGTGTAAATTCTATGCTATATATCCATGACAGATCACAGAAAACTGACATATACAACCTCGGAAACCCGGGAACAACAGGAGTTAAGAGGATTGCGGAAATAGTCCTTCAGCATATGAAATTAACAGAAACAAAGATCCGTTATACAGGAGGGGAAGAAGGGCGTGGATGGAAGGGGGATGTTAAGGTTGCTCAGCTGGACATCACAAAGATGCTATCTACAGGCTGGAAGAACACCCTTGACAGTGAGCAGTCAGTGATCAGGGCTACAAAGGAAACACTTTCACAGATGGGGATAGCATGAAACCTACAGACTATTCATATGATCCGCTCATAAGGTGGGTGGTCAGGTATTCCCCGGTATCTAAATACAACATGTCCCTCAGTGGGCTTCCTGAGGTAAGATTCAGCGATTTCGGAATAGATACTGCATACCATCCAGATATGGGAGACAGAAAAGGCATGGAGAAACTATTCATGGAAGAACTCTGTAAACTTTACGGCTTCCCTGAGAAGAACGTCCTGATTACAACGGGCGGTTCTGAATCCATCTTCCTCCTGAGTAAATACTTTCTTGACAGGAATTTCAGCATAATAGAGGGATATCCTGAATATCCTCCACTCTTCACAGTTCCAGAATCCCTGGGTGGGAAAGTATCGAAGCACCCCTATTCTTCTGTAAGGGAAAAACACCGCTCTTCAGGCCCCGGAAACGTAATGTTCATGTCAAATCCAAACAATCCACTTGGAAGCTACATAAAAAAAGGGGAGGTCTCTAGCCTTTTAAGATCAGGAGGAGATGCGCCATGGATCTACGCAGATGAGGCTTTTCTTGAATTCATGCTCCAGACCCGGCCAGAAAGCCTCTTCGTAGATGGGAGCAACATTGTAATAAACGGAAGCATGACAAAATTCTATGGATTCTCAAACTTCAGGGTTGGTTGGATAGTTGGACCTGAACCATTGATCAGGCAGCTCGATACCCTCAGATCAATAACTGGAGCGCAGAATCCATCATATCCATTGTGGATTGCTACGCAATGCCTTCAGAACAGGGAAAAATTCCAGAAAAGGGCCAGAGATGTTGTTGGTATGGATCTTTCATTACTTCGCTCATTCCTTTCAAAACATTCCGAACTCAAGCTGGAGGCAGATCCTGGAAATGTTAGCTTCTGCTTCATAAAGTACTCATTTAATATGGATTCTGAAGCATTCTGTTCAACCCTGCTTGAGAAAACAGGAGTACTCCTCTCTCCCGGGTCATACTTTGGCGTAGAGAGGGGATTCAGGATGTGTCTTACTCAGAATGAGAAGGAATTTGCGGACTCTCTTGAGGCCCTGGGAAAGTTTCTTGAGACCATGAATTAAGGGTCAGAGAAACTTCCTGAACCATTTCAGTGTCTCCCTGAATTCTGCCTCCATGTGCTTTTTTTCAGAAAATCCATGGCCCTCTCTTGGGAAGAGCAGAAGATGCACATCTTTCCCATTGTCTTTCATGGCCTGGTACATCTCAAAGGCCTGGGATTTCGGTACAACAGGATCCTCCAGACCCTGCATTATTAACAGGGGAACACTCACCCTGTCTATGTAATTCAGTGGGGAAAATTTCTCGTAAAGATTCCGCCTGTATGGGTCCTCATTATAGTGTGTTCTGTCCCAGTCTGGAGCCATGGATGTGCCGTGGAAGCTTAACCAGTTTGAAATGCCGAAAAGTGCAACTCCAGTCCTGAAAATGTCAGTCTGGGTCACTGCCCACATTGTCATGAAACCTCCATATGATCCTCCTTTTATGAATATGTTTTCTGTCTTCACTCTTCCTGTGGTCTTCAGAAATTCAATGCCTGAGAGGATATCCTGGAAATCCATGCCCCCCATATCGCCGATATTTGCCTCCGCATATTCCCTACCTTTTCCTGTGCTCCCGCGGTAATTGGGAAGAAATACTGAAAATCCCTCGTCCACATAAATTGTGCTCCTGTCAACAAGTGAAGGATATGAAAATGATGTGGGGCCTCCGTGGACATTCACAATCAGTGGAGATTCCGGGCTGTCTGAAATAAGATACCCATATATCTCCATCCCATCTTCTGACTTCCATTTCAGAAACTCTACCTTATGGGCTTTGATCCCTTTGATTTCATGGTTGATGTCCGTCACTGCCATTCTTCCATCACTTCCAAATGAATACACCTCCGGAGGTGACTCAGGGTCCGTGAATGGCATGATGAAATTTTTTCCAGAAACGATGAAGGATGGGGCAAAACCTGGTACTGCAGTACCCTGATATTCCCAGAGATCATTCCATTTTCCTTTAAATGAACTGATTCCTGTGGTGTTTTCCTCTCTCCAGAGGGCAAGAACTTCCTCACCCCTGAACAGAAGGTAAGTGTATGATCTCTTATGCCCCTCTGTGAGATTTTTCACAGTTCCATCTCTTTCATTATACAGAATGACATCCCCGGAAGTAAGCCCTCTGTCGCTGCATATGCTTTCCAGAAAAACCACATTTCCGGAATCAGATATTCTCGGACATGAGAGTTCCCTCCACTTCGGGTCGTAAATCTCTTTCATATTTTTCCCTTCAATATTAAGTGTGAAGAGCCTGGAATTATACCAGGCAGATTCTCCCTTTTCCCTTGAGGCTGACAAGACAATCCTTCCAGCCTGCTCATGGAAATCCCATACCTGCAGATTCTCAGTGATTCGGCTTATTCCTCTTCCTGGAAGGTAATGATAGAGCGAGCTGTAACAATCATCCTCCAGGAAGAAATACTGGTCGCTCCCTTCCTCTTTCTCCTTAGTGCTCTGAGGATTATCTGAGTCCTTCATTATGAAGAGAACGCCTACAGTTGAGGACATCAGAACTTCCTGAGGCTTGGATGAAAGTTTTACGAGCTCAGGCGACCATCCGGAAGATGAAATGGTTGAACCAAGCCCTATGCCGGATTCAGATCCTTTCTTCCAGGCAAATGCAATTCTTGACCCGTCATCTGACACTGAAGGCCGGTCATAATTTATTTTCTCATCCTTGAGGGAGAGTATCTTCTTTCCCTCGGATACGCTATACATTTCTATGAAGGATCTGTTATCCTTGCCCTTTTCTCTGTAAGTGCTGGATACTGACACCGCGAAGTATTTTCCATCAGGTGTTGATGAGAAGCCTGAAATGCTCTTCATTGCAAACAGCCTTTCAATGCCCTTTTCGATTTGCATACCAGGCAATGCCGCTGAAACTATTTTATCTTTACAGCGAATTTCTGTGCCTTGACTAACAGTTCAATCAGATGGAGGGAGCTTGCATTCAGTGAACAAGATGTGAACACCGATTCAGTTGCATACAGGGAAAAGTCGCATCTTCTTCTCCCATCTAAAGGTGAAATTAACAGTTTTTTAGCCATTATGGCCAGAGACAGCATACGCTTCTTCATAGGTTCAGACGGGCTGAACTCATTAACACGAATGGAGGCATTCTTCCACAGGGTTTATTCGGCAGTGGCATCAGAGCCTGTTTCGGAGATCGAGGAAAGCATTGACAGCATGATTCTCACCAACAGCCTGGGATCACATTTCATCAAGGATTTCTATGCCCCTTCATTTGTCAGGGGCCTATTCGATCTTCAGGCAGCCACTGATCTGGAGTCTGTCATATATGAGGTGGCATTGCGTACTGGAGTATTTCGCAATGGAAGATACAGGTTCAACTTCTTCATCCGAATCGGAACCTCAGATCCGGAAGGCCTTGGAGAGGTGAAGAAACTGGTCTTCAGGGAGATGCTGAACCTCAGGAAACAGTCGAGATGGAAACTGAGGACTGATAAGTATGCAACATCAGACGATATCCTCAGAAACCCTGGGAACCTGATCAATTTCATCAGAATACCAAGCGAAAGAGATTCATTCTGAAGACATATCGTCCTCGCCATTTAGTATTTCAATACATTTTTCAGCCACAGCCTCAGACGTTTTTTCATCCAGACCTGATTCAACTGCAGCCTTCACGAAATCCACGTAAATTGAATCCAGATACTGGCGGTAGTGCCTCACAGCCATCTTTGAGTCCTGATCATCCGGAATTCTGAAATTGAGCTTTCCTGAAATGAGGCAGATTCTTGCAAATTTTGCCTGCTGAATGCTGCTGAAAAATATTCTCTCACCGTCTATGAAGAGGTTCACGCCTTCAAGCTCCCTGTACATGCTGAGGTCCCTGAATTCATGAACGCTGAAATCCCTTCCGGGATATCCCTCCGGAAGGAAATCACCAGGAAAATCCTTTAGCGGAAATTTTCTGATCAGTTTTGCAGCTATTTCTCTGGCCTCAGACTCATCCATAGGATTCTGATCGCCTGGTAGTATTTACACGCTGAGTTACTTTAAAGTGTTAGCCCGCATTCCACGGCGATGAATTTTCTTTCGCCTGTAAACATATATGGGGCAATTGTTCTGGTTATAATGATGCTGTTCTATTTCCGCGAATCCCGAGGGAAAGTTTACACGCTCCTCTTTGGTATAACCTGCTTCTTCTCATCTTCCTATGGTTTTCTCTCAGGAGCGTGGCCTTTCGGAGTCATAGAGCTTGCCTGGGGGCTAATGACACTCAGGAAATATGCTGGTCTTGGATAGAGAAAATGATCAGTTCTTTCCAGCATCTTCCTCCAGGGAGTAACTGGGAATTGTATGGTTCCTTCTTGATGAGAATGGATGGAAGGGGTGTCCGTTTCCCTTATAGAATTTAGAGAAGAACTCCACATAAAGAAGCCTTGCACCCTGAATACCTGGTTCGAATATTGCTATGACCAGGTTGAAAAGCTGGCCCAGAACAAGGATTATGATTCCAACGATTGCAAGGAGAGGT
>DAHWLW010000126.1:0-5071 GCA_027343465.1 Thermoplasmatales archaeon
GGATCCAGGTAAAACAACACCCGAGGCTTGTTGTACAACTTCATAAGGTTCCAGAAGTCCCTGTTCTCAATGGTCCAGTCCTTAACATAAATGAAATTCTCAATGGTGAACCTTGACATCCTGGTGCGGCCCTTGTATCTCCTGCCAAAGGTTGTGCCGTCACCCATGAATGAAAATGTCTGCAGGTAAAGCAGGCTGAAAGCCGTGTCCATATCCCCCCATACCTGGTGGCCTTCATTTCCTTGAACACTTTTTCATGCGCAAAGGCCATCCTCAGTTTCTTCTCCAGGGAAGATCTCTTTTTTGGGTCCTGCAGGACTTGGAATGTTGTGTAAAGGTCTTCATTTATATCATTGTAAACCCTCAATTTTTTCCATTCGTCCGGTATATTCAGCAATACCTTACCTGACCCCCGAATACATCAACAACTACATCAAATTGGTCTAGATTTTCCTGGAGAATTGCAAGTATGTCCTTGAGCTGGTTGAATTTGCCCCCGTAATACCTGAAAACTGATTTCACAGGCAGCCAGATATTCGATTAAATGAATTAACGGAGTGGTGAGCAAGTGAAATGAGAAATTGAGACAGCGCAATGGCTGAGCATTAAACTATATGCATTAAGGCCAGTTAATTAATGAAATCGAAAATCAAATCGCAGATACACTAACCAGTAAAATGATGGAAAAGTGGGGACATTACCGGCTTAAAATCCTTTAAAATATGAGAACGAATATTAGAATAACTTCTATGGGAATACTATATGGTGACAGGCTATGGAGCATCAGATGTCATTGAGTTCATCATCGAGGAGATAATCGGGGTACCTTGGGAGGAATTCTATTCTACTTTGCTGACGTGGCCAACAAGACTGCCATATCGACAGGGTTTGGATACATGCTGCCACTTCTCAGCGGATTGGTAGTGATCATTGTTGTATTTCCTGCACTGGCAAGATTTGCAAATGCTATGAGGAAAATTCAATGAGGGATATCGTTTTAAAGGAAGCTACCAGTACCATTGAGCAAATCATGTATATAGTGCAGCTCGAGGATACCTGGGAGACACAGGAAACCGTCGGATTATCTCTCATGGCTCATCTGAAGGATGAAAATAAGGGAATTAGCGCCTTGACTATGCAAGAGGCATCTGATTTGATAAATATACTCCTTTGGTTGAGGAGACCTATCAAAAGTCCAGTTTAGATTTGTATAAAGACAAACATTGCAAAATTTTATATTAATGACTGGACATTAACTTTATAAGTTTACCGAGTGCGTGTTGGCGTAGTCCTTCATAGCACGGAAACTATCTATCTTTGGAGGGTATATTGGTTTGATTGATATGTCTAAAGACAAGATCCCGGATTATCTTGATGATGAGGATTACCTTGCAATCCTATCCATAGGGAAAGGTAAAATGTCTCATACTAAAGTCCAGAAAATTTCTTACATTCTTTCGAATGTGACAGACTTTAAGGGCAAATTCACCGCACACGACTATGGGAATTTTTCTGAATCAATAATGGAAAAAATTCAGTCTCCTCTCAATAGGAACATATATTCAGTCAATAACGACACATATTCTCTAACCACAAAAGGGGCCCGCATATACGATGAAATTGTCGATTATCTTAATCCTGACACAAGGTCCACTATAATGTCATTGGTTAACTTGCTGAGAGGCTTCAGTGCCGAGAAACTTGAGGTACTAACATACCACATGTTTCCTGAAATGGCAACTAAGTCTAGGGTCAAACCAAAAATTGAGTTAATGATGTCGGAACTAAAATCCAAGAGCAAGATCAAAGCAAACAGAGAAGGGGACACAGTAACACTTACAATGGAGTAGAAATGGCAAGCGGTCCGGAAGAAGATAGAAGAGAAGTGAAAGCAGGTGGAAGCGTTTCACTGCAACCATTCTCGCCTGTAGAACTAAAAATTAATTTTGTTTACAAGGGAAAACTACTATCATTTCCTGTTAGACCAAATGAACTCTATGTTCATGAATATAAGCATTTTATCCTGATGGTAAGGCATATTCTAAACGATGGCGTTGGTTTAGTCAAGTGGGCCACTATTGACAAATACGGCAACTCTTTGGATGAAGGTGAAATCTAATGAAAAAATATGTAGTCAAACTGAGGGACCAAGAAGAAAACAGTAACTTAGGTTATCTGATTAGGAAAACTGAACTTGCTACTGGTGGAAAATCAATCAGTGGATTAGTAAAGATTCCTCATTATCCAAGCAAGAAGTTGGGAGTTACCTCACCAATTAATGAGGCGGTCATAACTCTCACACTCAAGGAAATAGAGGATATTGATGGCAAGAATAGCTTGAGAAACAATTTTATCAATGAACGGGTGAGAGGAAACCTGAACAGAAACAGAATAAATATCGTTTTTGTTAGGATTTCCAGGTCAGATGGATCAGGTTTCACCAACCTTAAAGAGAACCTTGACAAGATAGCTGAATTTGTAGTTGATATGATTTATAGTCACCCCATGGTGGACATCGTTACGCTGCCTCACATAGAGTTTCTCAAAAATGATTCGCCAGATGATCTTGTAGAATTTGATAACTTAATAGGTCAAAGGATTTCAGAGATGACCAGCCTCGGTGAAGGCGGCGGTAAGATAGGATATTTCTTGCCCTCGTATTACACAAGGGATGGAATTCCAAAATTGATTGATAGCTATGTTTCCAGATTTGGGGCGGATGGCGTATATATTTGTGATTTTGAGGGCGGTACTTTTTCGGGGACCGGCTATTCTCTCGTGTCTCAAATTTCCAGAAAACTCCAAAAAGACACAGGTTCTGAGTCTTATTCCCTTTACGTTTACAGTCAGAAAGAGAAGAAGAAGGCAGGCGAGGAGGTGTCATCTGAGGATCTGTTAGCACTAATGAATCAAGTCTCTATTGTAGGGCCTTCACACAAAAGGCCTGTTCTCCCGAAGCATATATTGGATAAACTAAAAGAAAACCAAGTTTTCAACCCTAAAATCCTGAATCAAGGTGATTTTCTATACTACCAATATGCTAACTTTATGAAGTCAAACGAGTTTGAAAACTGGGTCAGTAAAGTGTCTGGAGAAGACTCAACTTTATCTCTTGATCGTAAAAAGAGACTGGCGGAAATATATAATGCAAAACAAACCCAGGCAGCAATAGAACAAGTCATTAGTGACCCGAAGGATACTGTCACAAAGCTTGAAAGAGAAGAATTCAGGAATGACCTAAAGCAGGTTAATTCCAGGATGAGGAATATTCGTTAAATTTTTTGGACCTCAGAATTTGCCTTTGTGCTCTTCAATGGCAAAGTCATAGGCATCTACGAGAGACCTGTTATGATGCTCTTTCGCAATTTCCTCGCCATTCTTGAGAGCATCTAACTTGAATTAGCTTCCTGTCTTGTAGCTTATGCTTTCCGGGTTCAAGAGTTTACAAGTCTTTTCAGCCCTAGGATCATAAGAGAAAATACTGCAGCCAGGAACATGATCTCCTCGAGGACAGATGAACCAAACAACATCGTTCCATAACTGAAGGACCGGTAAATTATTATGGCATAAATCAGGCCATATTTCCGAGTAGTCAGTTTTGTTGTATTTCTGCTACGGGAGCGTTCAAGTTAATTTTTCCATCTCTTTTCAAGATTTTCCTTCATAAGGTCGGGGTCATTTTCCTTCCGCGGTGGCTCGATATCTCCAACTATAGATCTCCTGGCATCATCTGATACAGAACCATAAAACTGCACTGTCATCCTTGGTGAGGAATGACCCAATCTGTCTGCGACAAGATTGGGAGAGACTCTCCTGGTATTCATGAGGTACTGGCCAAGGCCATGCCTGAACTTGTGCGGGCCAAGTTTCGGGATCCCGATCTGGTGACCATCACGCCTGCATATGTGGTAGACCTCCTGCCTGGTTATGGTGAAAATGTAACCGGAAGTTATTCCAATTTTTTGGCAGTATGATTCAATGGCCAGCATAAGGCCTTCATTTATGAACACCCGGTGTTCATATGGAATCTTGCGCTTGAGGACCCGAATATTGATCCAGCATTCCATCCTTCCCTGGGAAACGTGCTTGTTAAGATCTTCAACCTTGATGTCCAGGATTTCGCTGACTCGGCCACCTAAGTTCCATAACATCCTGTATAGGAGAACGTCCCTTTCATAATTGACTACAGGAATGACCTGGTAGAGTCTTTCTAGCTGTTCTTCAGTGATACCAACCTTTGGCATTTTAGCGAATTTTCAATTGTCAAATGGGTATTTTAGTATTGTCATTCCTTTCGGGGATAACTTTTCTGGTGAGATTATAAGTGAACCGGGTTATCATTTTACAATTTAGGACGAATTCTCAAATCGAAAGAGGAGTCTTATTCTATAGGATAAATGAATCCTATGACTGGTGCCACAATGAATACATCCTGATATTTGCACCGGTGCAGAGTAGGTTCGTAGAGCTTAGCGGCATTGAAAGCATTGAGATCTTTAACTCGGGAATACCGCTTTCGGTGGTTTCATACGAAGTGGTCATAATTCAGGGTCTGCATATAAATCATGAGGATTGCTACATCAAATACAATTTCCCGAGGAGGAAAAGAGAGGTTTCAGGGCGATTGTCCGTTCCCGCAATGATACAGAGGTTGGGTTCCTGGGTTTTCCATTTTTCAGGTAAGTTCATCGATTATCGGTGGAAGGAATGATTACAAAGGTGACAATCCTTAGGAGAACAGTGGATCGAATGCGCAGATTATCCACATTCCAGTTATGTAGTATGGGAGTACTCATTTCTCAATATTGTGCAGTGCAGCCAGAAAGTATCCCGATTCCGGCTTTACGCTGGTTGCGGCAAGGCCATACTCCAAGGACGTGTGGAACTGGGTGTAGCCCTCTGATTAGGCTGCGCCCAGTGGGACAATGTTCTCCAGGTCGCTTATATTTATCTTAAGGCAGGGGTATTTTTCTGTCCTGACTGTTATTGTTGAACCATCAAAATTCAGGAATTCCGCCTGGAACGGTTCATCCAGTGACACGCCGGACAGATCACTGGTCTCACACTGCCT
>DAHWLW010000085.1:0-7629 GCA_027343465.1 Thermoplasmatales archaeon
CTTTTATGGCTTCACACCCTTGATCGTAAAAATGGAATAAAAATTGGATACGGATACTACATGAAGGTAGGATTCATAATTGCCCTGCCTGTCCTAACCTTCACGCTTCTCTCCCTGTATTTCGTTTAGTTGTTATTCCCAGATTTGCGTATGGAACCGCGTTTTTCTCGTCTATTTTCCTGTTAAATATTTTTTGAGGAGCATCAACGTGTTCAACCACGCATAAAACGACTGTATATTGAGAATAACGGCAATTGTAAATTATGCCCAGAGAAAGGAATATACAACTGTTCTGATATCAGCTTTTTCAAAAAATCCTTTAAGTGCTTACTTCCTTCCATAGTTTGTCCATATTCTTTTGAAATCGTCCGCTCTTAACATCCCTGTATTGAGGAAAAACTGAATTTATGAACAGTATAAAAATCAGAGGAATAGTTATGAATGCAAGCAAATGAGAATGAATAATGAAGACTGATATTAGACCAAATAGCAAGACTATTACGAAAGCTATGAAAAAACCTATCTTAACAGGACTGACTTCATTTCCAAAATTATCTTTCATTTTGTCACTCTAGGGTTTCTTGAGTTTCATGAATAGTCAGACATATGTTGAGCACTATTAACAGAAGGATAATATTGGGATATGCCCGAATAGCATATCCCACCGATCATGATCGGATAGACAATATAGTTTCGCCCGACCAAAGGAGGAGGAAGTATTCAGATCGGGAGATCCTTAAGATCCTCATCCTTCTGCAGATATTCCATATCTCAGAATGGCGGGCCTTAATGAAATACCATCATTCCAGACATTATCAAGCAGAGCAAGAGCATTTGATCTGCATGCAATAAACCGCGAGATCGTATTCCTGTATTCCATGAAGGAATTTGCAGCTGTTGATTCTTTCATGATTCACACATGCAAGTATTCCACTGCAATGAGGAGAAAATACTGGGGAAATTACAGAGATCCATATAGCGGATGGTCTAAAACAACAAAGGGATGGTCATATGGCAGGAAGTGCCATATGACACTGGATATAGATTCCCTCCTGATCATGGACTGGATTGTTACTAAAGGAAACATGCATGATTCCCGAGTATCCCATGACATGGTGGATTCTGTCAGGAATTTTTCTTACATTCTTGCAGATTCAGTATATGATACCTCTGGCATATATGACTATGTGTTTGAGAATACACATTCTTTACCAATAATTGACACAAACAGAAGAAGGGGCATTGTTACTGACCGTCTGTCGGTGAACCTCAGAATTGGTATTAATCTCAGGAGGGAATATTCTTCATTATATTCCCTGAGATGGGAAATAGAGAGGACATTCTCCATCCTGGAGGAGATCATGAGGGCAGAGAACATCTGGTACAACAGGAACAGATCATATGATACTGCAATTGGATTGAAGGCAATTGCATACTATCTCATGATAAAATCGAACATCAAAACAGGAAACAAGCCAAGGGAGATAATGGAACTCGTCGCTTTCTAAAAAATGAGACACACTATCTAGGTAAGATTGTCTTGAGAAACACTCTTTAAAACTTTTGAGAATCTCCATTTAAAGATTGTAACACTTGGAGCTACAATATATATACATAATAATATTTTAATTCATATGAATCTAAAAGTGAAGTATTTAGGAGCCATTTTTATGGCAGCTTCGATGTTATTGCTAGCTTTTTCTGGAATTTCACATTCTGCTGCAGTAAACAATTACAATCAGGAAGAGATTGGAGACTCTCAGGCAATGTTGAAGACTGCGAGCCAAAATGCGACAGTTATGTTTGCTAAGAAATTTGACTCCTGGTACATTAAGAATTTTCCAGGAAGCTCGATATATGAATTTAAAAATTTTAGTTCGGAGAAGAGGGATTCAATTGTTAAGAAATTTCTCATGGATGAACCAGGTTCTGTGCAATTTTTACGTATCAATCAAAATCAGGAACTGGCACGTTTTAATTCTTTGGATAAAAAATTGGTCAACAAAACATTCTGGTATTTAAAAAATAAGAAGTACCCATCTGGTTTCACTAAGAAATTTCTCGGTGCCAATTCCTATTATGAAGAACGATCAGGCATGGTCTCTTCTATACTTTTAAAAATTTCACCAGAATCCTTGCCAAATGGGGTTTTGTTTGATAGTGGGACGTGGGTAATGGTGACGGTGAATTATTTCGTTTATCATGCTCCATGGTGGCTTGGAGGTTGGTCAGTTACTTATGGTGAACATGATGTTATCAACAGCCTATATGCCGGAAACAGCGCCCAGAGGTATTACAATCACGTGACTAGCTTGACCACTGATTCCGGCATACTTTTTTCTATTGCTGCTTTGGTTTTAAGCGTTGCTATATCTGTTTCTCCTGCAACATTTGGGCTGAGTGCATTAGGAGGGGCCATAGTGGCCGCAGCACTTACTGCTGCCGGTGTTGCGGTAGGCGCTCTAACTGCGGTCTGGATTAGTGACTTCACATCTCTATACGAGTCTACATATGCGAATGAGCATAGTGGAGATAAATATATATGGATGTTCGATAGTGTCAATTACTATTATCCATCGGTGACTGTAGTTGGTAGTCTTGCATCATCTATAGGGATGTATGGGTATCTGAGCAATATGAACACCATAACATTTATACCTAACGTTCCCCTGGTGACATATGAGGCCACCTCTGGCTTAGCCGTACCCATCTCTGGCGTAGCCATAGCTGCTTCAATAAGTGGTTCAGCTCATGGAATTGCAAACAGTATAGGGTGGAACAATTGGGGATATGCAGGGTCATATTCCTGAAAATTTAATGAGGGGAGTGGTGGACTGGATGGATTTTAATGAAATATTCATATATGCGTTAAGTGCCATTTCAGCGTCTTTTTTAATGTTATTTTTCTATTTTGCAAATGCTTACAAGAGATCCACGGAGAAAAATGCACCCACCATGTATCGTAAAATGCTATTCACTGCAATTTCAACAATATACTTTATACCAGTTACAATTTTCTTCATTGTAGATCAGGGAAGCATTCAAATGCCTCTAGTTAGTTTAGTATTTAGTTTGGTATTAGCGGTTGGTTTGTTCATTGCTATTTCACTGTCATTATTTTTCCTGTATCTAAAATATGGGTACTCTGCACTTAAGCAATAAATGCCGGGTAAATTTCCCGCATAATCCGGCCTCTATTTTTTTCAGGAAACAACTGTTGACAGCTCATCTATTTAGTCACCTAGTCGGTATTATCCTATTTTTTCTTGATTATCAACAAAATAGAAATCAGTAGAACTGAGCCACAAGAATTATCTGCAAGGTTGGCCGTGAGAGCAGGGCACAGGATGGCAGTCGGTGGATACCGAGTTATTGCTGACATTGATGAAAATATAGAAATCATAATTGTCAGATCACAGTTTCAGAAGGAAGATCTAAAAATGAAACGCCTCCCTTTTTAGATTGTGTTTCAAAATCGCGAAATCCAATTTCACTAAGAATGAACCTGTCTGTATTTGCTTATTGTCGTAAGCGAATAATATGTCATGGAGAGTAATTCGAATTTATCCACTCCATGATCCTGTGCTCTGCCTTTCTTCTGTGTTCTGTGAAGGTTGACTGGTTCATTCCAAGTTTAACGGCAACTTGAGAGCAAGATGCTTTTCTTGGGATATCATAATAACCAAGCCGAAACGCTTTGATTATGACTTCTCTCTGTTTCTGAGTAAGTATTTTAAGAGGCGACGAACTTAACTTCTCTCCGCTTACAACGGAAATCACATTGAATCCGTTTATCTTATTTTCCATATCTTTCATAAATTCTCTTAAGCTCGCGCTTTCACCCAATATCCCAAAAGTTACTTTTTCATCCCTGATTATGTAGGGACCGGTGAAGTAGACACCCGTCCTCATTATATAATGTGCTCTAGATTTCCTTTCACCTCTTGTAAAGCATATGTATGTGCCTGGGGCCTCCTCAATCAACGGTTTCACCTCAATATGGTTTCCCCTGAAAACATGTTCAATGTCTTCTGTAGGATCTAACAGTTTAATTCTGCTAACTGTTGAGAATTCACTCCCATCAATCTTAAGAAAATGCAGTACCTCCAGTGACTTTAGTTTATCAAATGGTATGGAAAGGGACTCCCCATCCAGTTTTGCAAGCTCGCTCAACGTGCATTCCAGTACTATTTTCTGCATTTTACTACAAACGTATCGGGAATTAAAAACCTATTTAAGTACTACCAACCATAATCGGTAGAACCATTTTCCGAAAATATACATAACAATTTTTACCAAAGTAAAGGTGTTTATATGGCTTCTAAGGAACACAGGGGACTGGGATTCGACAGAAATCAAAAACTTATGTTAGTTTCTGTAGGTTTCATAGAAATCGTTAGAGCTTTTGGCATTTTTCTCATACTTCCAGTTTTTACCTTGTACGGTAAGGAATTCACGAATTCCCCACTCCTCGTTGGTCTAGCTCTTGGCAGTTACGGCCTTACAATGGCCATTTTTCAGGCACCTATAGGAATTCTGGCAGACAAATTCGGTAAAAAAAGGGTGATTATTCTAGGAATGGTTCCGTTTATTGTGGGAAGTTTCATTTCATGGCATCCAGGTTCCATAGCGGGTCTTATCCTGGGCCGTCTTATCGCAGGTTCAGGGGCAGTAACATCATCTGGTATGGGCATGGTGCAGGAAAACGTCCCGCCGGATAGAAGAAACATGGCAATGGCCATCCTTGGCATACCAATTGGTTTTTCTTTCATGGTGGCTGTAGTACTAGGCCCATATATTGCTACAAAGATTGGGGCTGACTTCCTCTTCCTCATTACGGGCATTCTTGGAATCGTTTCCATATTTCCATTTATGGCCGTGAAACATGACGGTAAAATTATTCATAAGACAGAAAGAAAGAGCGCCGGAAGGATTGATGTGAAATCAATGGCTCTTGGAGGGGTTGGATTCCAGCTTTCATTTTTCAGCGTTGTACTGTTCTATTACCTGCCAATATTTGGAACCAGTGTATACGGTTCAAATGGTTATGAGTTTCTCCTTCTCTGGCCTGTGGTAATCGGAGGAATTGTAGCCGTACTATCCTCCGGATTTGCGGACAGGGGGAAAATGGTTCTGTTCTCCCTGATATCGCTGGCAATCATATCGATCAGCATTCCATTCCTTTATTTCCTTCCCATTTCCTTGGCAAACAGGAATTTCTTTTATATTGGGTTGATCATCTTTTTCACAGGCTATTCCATTTCAGAGACTGTATTTGTCCCACTGATTTCCAAGATATCTAAAAAAAACAGTTATTCAGCAAACATAGGCATTTACAACACAATTCAATACTCTGGCCAGTTTGTGGGGAGTATTATTGCCGGTATCGTTTTAACACTAAATCTTTCATTGGAATCGGCAATTCGCGTATCATACATTCTCCTTGGAATAATGCTTTTCTCATTTCTTTTTCTGTATCTTGGAACAAGATACATGGAGCCTTTACATGCTATGCGAGAAGGGGAGAGTGCGGATCTGCCGACGTAAATTATCCGGCCTTAGTTGCAGTTGCTTCCTGAATACATTGGATAAAACAGAAATGAATGAGGGAATGTCAGAATGTGGCGGATCTAAAATTTGGCATCTGCAAAACCTGCTGCCATGAGCTGGTCGTTGATCATGGGATACAAACTCATAAAGCAGTAACTAACTTTCAGGCAAGTGGATGTCTTTTTGTTCTGCTTTCTGTTTTTCTGGTTCGTAGATAGATATGTGAAGTAAAGAAGCTAAAATCAAGAAAGTTTGAATCCAAAGCTGCATATCTCCAAGTAGAATGAATATAAAAAGTATTCGATAGAATATTTAACTGAATACTTGGAATCCTGATCAACTTTGCCTCTTCAACGGGCTTCCAAAAAACCTAAGGAAAAAATAGATCTAAAATGTGTAGACTAGCGGAAGAGGATAATACTTCCGTTGAAATAACAATAATTGTATTTCACTCCCATCAAAGATTATGAACGGTCTTTAAACGAAACTGCCTTTTAGAGGGTGTCTGTTCATGGCTTGGCGGAGTCTTCCGATTCAAACTGGATCGTGACATGATTTAAACCGTATTTTGAAAGCCGATCCTCGATCGTAGCCTTAGTAGAATAAAGATCGCCGATCTTCATGAAGGAAGGTACGCTGAGATGTAATGTAGCAACTCTCTCGTGTTGACAGATGTCCCATATGTGGATGTGGTGAGCATTGGGAAATTCTTCCCTGATCCTGTCCTCCACCTCCTTTATATTTACAGGTGAACCTTCTAGGAGTATGTTTATGTTTCTTCCAAACATCTTCCTGTTTCCATAAATTATGATGACTAGGACAGCATAGATTCCAATATAATCCAAAGGCAGTCCGCTAAAATATCCTGACGCTAGGGAGAATGCTAATGTTAAAATTATCGCACCGAGGTACTGGATTGTGTGATTGAAAATAACACTGAAGTTTGATCTCTCATTCTTATCCATGAAAAACGCAGCTATGAGCAGCAGTACAAGGGCCGCGATTGATGGTATAACAGCCGAACCCGGTGATCTAACAGCGTTTGTCAGAGGAAGCCGGGTAGTTACCAGAGCTGAATACACCACCATTGATATGAAAATTAATATTACTGAAGTATTGAGGAAGTTTCAACCCTATGGAAACCATATGAATGATGTGCATCACCAGGTTTTCTCGCTATACGGTTGACTAGGAAGATAAATGATATGGATAAAGCATCTACAGTCCCGTCTGTTGCAACAGAGAGATATAGGGGTTTCCGGTATGCAAATATGAATACAGGAATATACCAAGTATCATCCAGTATATAGATGCTGCAATGGTGTTCCTAAATAGCGTTTTGCCGTGGTTACCGATCATTATAACTGTTTAAGTTGTATAATGGTTAATCCATTTAAACATTTAGAATTCTCGCTGTGAACCTAATCTGATGAATTTTTACCGTTTCTCAAGCTAAACCTGATAGCACTTAACCCATCACCACATTACCTGCAGAGTACCATTGAGGAATTCCATAATACAAAGGGAAAAGGTATTTTCGAGACACCGCCCCGTTTGTTGATAAACTGGTTCGAATGGACCGGTCGGGATTTGATTAAAGTTTTAAGCGAATACTGTTGAAGGTTCTTAGGACAAGAAGCTAGTTGCTGTTCTAGCATTATACTTGGGATTGATACTTATACCTGATTAGAAGTTTCCCAAATAGGAAAGAAAAAGCATATTACAGCACTCACAGGGCTGTTTCTATACCAAGCTTCTTGGCTGCTGCATTAAGTTCCCTGTCAGCAGAGCAGAACACAGTCGTCCCCGCTTCAATACAGGTTTCCAGCTGAATTGCATCTACAATGTATATGTGTTGTTCAAGAACTGCCTCGACAGCTTTCCTTATTATCTGGCTACTAACAGGTTATATTTCAACCGAGGAGGATCTTTCAAGTGAGCCCAACTCACTTAGCATTGCTTGGAGACGGTTTCTCGCGTCAATACCCGTTTTCCTTGAGTATTTGTCAAAAACAACAGCCGCCTCGCCAAGGTTGATCTCAGACAGGCAAATAACTGTCTCCCCTCGCTGGGCTTGAT
>DAHWLW010000016.1:0-14860 GCA_027343465.1 Thermoplasmatales archaeon
GTCCTTGAAAAGACCTCGGGGTTTATCTCTATGCCAACTGAATTTCTTCCCATCCTCATTGCCTCGATCAATGTTGTTCCTGATCCACAGAACGGATCAAGGATCCAGTCAGATGTCCTGGTATACCTCATCATCAGCTGATGTGGAATCTGCGGGACAAAATTTCCCCAGTACCATCCCTTGTGACCTGCCTCCCGGTCACGCTTCCCAAGAATCCAGAGGCTGTCTGTTCTGATCTCGTCGTAGGCCTTCCACAGATTTATGTTGAACTCCAGTGAACTGGCACTTCCGGAACTGCCAATGTCTCTTATGACGGATCTTACGTAATAATGTGCCCGGTCGATCCCCCTGGAACCAAGAATCCTGTGCATATGGTCAAGAATGACCGACTTCAGCGGCTCCGGAATATCGTCAGCAAGCAGGACGGCATTAGCGGTTTCTTCCTTGATCTTATTGAGATCACCTTCTGCAAGAAGGTTTTCACAGAGAAAATGCAGTCTTTTTAGAGGTTCTGCAGCTATATTTTCAGAAGTTATGGACATTTGAGGCTTGTAAGTTATTGAACATAAAATTTTAACATTTGCACATATGAAGAAATTTGCTTTCAGAATTTTCCAGAATTGAGGGAGTGAAGATCAGGGGATCCTGCCTTCCAGCCCTGAGATACGTGACCAGGCACAACAGCTTCAGTCAGAGCTCCACCATTATCTGGCCGTTTTCCACCCTGGTTTTGTAGGAATGAAGTGGGCCGATATCTCCTGACCCCTCCGGCGGGCTGATCACGGAGCCGTCCTTTGGGTTGAAAACAGCAAAGTGGTTGGGGCAAATGAGAGTATGATCATCCATGAAGCCTTCCGAGAGATCATAATCCTCATGCGTGCAGTAACACGATGTTGCGTAATAGTTTGCTCCATCTCTTATAAGCAGTACCTCTCTTCCTTCTATGTTCACCTTGAAAAGGTCCCCGTCCTTCATGGCCCCTTCCTTGGCTACCTTATACCATGCCATGTTACTTTGATTGTATTAGGCAAATTATAATTTGCGTTTCTCTTGAAGCTTCAACTTTGAGCTTTTGTCAGATAATTATTGCACTACACCTGTGGTTGTTGTAAGATTCTATCAAACAAAACCATACTTATAAAGTCAGATAAGTTGTGAATATCGTAATTACGATTCAATGCGGTGCAACAAGCTTGGCTTTCAGAATTGAGGGGGGTACAGTTCAGGCGTTCATCTCATACAGAATAGTGCACGGTGTTTGGCTTGCAATAAAAAAGCAGGAATGATTAAAATTGCATTGAGAATGAAAGAAATTTACAATTGGAATTTTGCGAAAATACAAAAAATGTTACTAAATTTTCAAGTTCATTGGCATGCAGAGCCATATACGGTCAATATACAGAATACTGTACTGGCGGGTATGGGAAGGCTGATGCTTTTTCCATAAGGAATGCCTGTTAAAATAGGAAACAACCAGACTTGACATATCGCACCAATATTCTGGTGGTATTTTGGGCTTCTGAATGTTTCACACCTGCAGGTACCGAAAATTCCTTTTCATTGTAGGCTATAATATTGCTAAAAAAATTTCGCCACTTGGATCGAACGTTGAACTCTCAATGAGATGCGCTCATCGCTGTTTGGGGACAATATCAAAATTGGTAGTCATAATCTGAGATGGTTCGATCAGATTATTAATTCAGTGAAATGATTGCAATTCTAAATCATTAACCAATTCTACGCAGTTTTCAATGAAAAGCATGCCGATTATGACACATGTGCGCTGGTAGCAGCCACGGCCAGCATTCCACCATTGTTCTTACCTATACATTTATCTGACTATATGAAGCTTCTGCTTCAATTAGTTCATATTTTACTTTCATAATGCTAATACTGCTTGAATTTATGGCTTTTTGGTAAGGTTTAGGACGAAGGACAAAAGGAGAAAGGAACATGAATAGAAAGACAATAATATTGTTGGTTGCCATGGTGGCTACTATTTTGCCCGCAGTTGCGGTGGCCGATGTCATGGTACAGGGAAGTATAAGCGTGGAGAGCACGGTAGGAAGTCCGGCATTTTTTGCTGAGCAGGGATCGAATTATGCAGCAGCACAAGCTCTGATGCCATCAGGAACAAGCATATGGGCATCCATGCATTATAGTTCCGCTGAAGAAATTGGAACATTACTCCTGCCAACTATGACAAATGAGACTCTTTACGCCGTCAATGTTCTTGATGTGAACTTCACAAGCGCAATTAACACCGGAAACTTCTTCATAAACGTTACCGTTCCCACTGGCGACGCATTCAACGCCGGTACATACCTGTATTTCTCTGAATCCTCAATGACCTTTGGTGGAATTTCTACTGCTACAGCACTATCTTCTACCACAACGCTAGGCACTTCAAGCGGAGTTTACAGCGCTAACCTTGGAGCAGCAGGTACGTACAGCTTGGAGTACACGGGAGTTTCATCAGGAACAGTCATACATGTAGGTTTTGAGACAAGCCCTAACGGCTTGGGAACGAACCCTGGAGAGGCCAGTATAGCGCTTAATTACATAGATTGAACACAAATATAAATTTCACAAATATTTTTTTATTTATTTTTATAATGTTTCTCATGTTCTAACAACCGATGATTTTCTTAACAGTCCTAGGGTTCAATCAAACTTCAACATTTTGTTTGACCATGAAATTGCATTCTGTGATCTTCGGACAAACTACAATAGATAAGGCTGTTTGCGGGGTACCAGTTAAACATGGCACCCGTCAGTTAAGACATAATTCATTCTCATCCTCAGACTGTTGCCACCATCAAATGGAAGAAATGGGACATCTCCTTGATGAATACACAGGGATGTTCAACCGCAGATCTTATCAGCGCCTTTTAGAGATCCTGCATATGATCTTAACCAGCACGGAAAGGCACCCTACCTATAGATTCGTTGTCCAATTGATCCCTTTGCAATCGGACCCTAAATGTCCTTTGTCCCCTTATATAAAAAGTTCTTTTGGCCTGGAGTATCGCAAGAATGGCGGCAAAATATGTTATCCTAATCCAGACGAATCCTTGATTTCCTTATATTCCTAACCTGATTCTGACAGGGCACCAACTAGTATACGATCCTGTGGATTTACCCCTCCATATCATTGGGTATTTTGACCGCCTTATCTAATTCGGACCCAAAGACAATCCTCATGGGTGATTTCACGGGTTTGGACTTTATTCCTCACAATATTTCGGCAGCTTTTTCTGCGATGAGGTATGGCACCGTGAGCCTCTTCTAAATTATCCTTTAAAGAAGCAGGGGCTATACGCATACAAACACATGTGTCCTTATTCTCTCCACTTTCTTGTGATATTCAGGTCTTATCTCAATAAATGACTTTATTGTCCTGAAGGAACGTTCAGTCTGCCAATGTTCCTTGTATTTACATGCAATTTCATTTTCCGGTAAATCAGCATTAGTAACAATAAGAAGCCTCCCTGCAATCTTCTTCAGTGTATTGATTCTATTCTCATTTAGTACTGTTACATTCTTTGTGGACTTCACCAGCGATTTCATTTTGCCAAGCGATTTCTTCATTTCTTTCTGATCAGTGATTTCAAAGGTTTTCCAAAAACATCCACCGAAGCCCTTTTTCATGACCTCATGATCAATATCCATTAACCTTACCACACAGGATTATCGGAACTTAACGGGGAGATAGAGCCGCCTGTCTATCCTCTCACAGGCATATCAGATCGCATTGACTTCTAAAGGATAGGACAAATACTTTCGGATCTTTGTGACAACAATACAGACAAGGGAGGAAGGCCCAATTATGATCCAGTGTTTATGGTAAAGATTCCACTATTGCAACAGTGGTACAACCTTTCAGTTCCACAAATAGAAAGAGAGATCAGGGATCGGATATCATTCTTAATTTCCTAGGATATCAAGATAAATTACCAGACAGGAAGACAATATTGCATTTCCGTGAATGATTATCAAAGACAGGAAAGGATCGCCTGGTATTCAATGAAATAAGGGATCAGATAACGGCTAAAAAAAACGCATCAAGAAGGGTAAAGTGCAGTATGCTTCCTTAATATAGGCAGATAAGTGAGAATACGGCAAACCCATGGGAGATCATGCAAAGACCAGCAGATCGAAGGATGGCACATCAGCAAAGAATAATCATGAGAAACATTTCGAATATGGGGCACATACCATTGTAAATGAGATAAAGATCATTGAAAAACTGTCAGTGACACCGGCAAATGTACATTATTCGCAGATTGATCTTTCAATTCCAGGAATCATATGCTATCGTGATAAGGGATATTTCGGATCTGATTACAAAGGCATCAATGGAACCATGGATCATGCAGTGAGAGGGCATCTTCTTCAGGTTAAGAGTATAAGAAGGAACCTGCGGTTTTCACGCATTAGATCAATGGTGGGACATCCTTACGCCGTCATGAAAGGTATATTCCATTTCTTTCACGTCATGGTTACGACAGTGCAGAGAGTAATGGTGAAGACATACTTCACTGCCATGTGCTACAACCTTGTAAGGGCAAGATTCCTTGGCAGGATAAAGCAAACTATGGACATTCGCAAAAATAACAGTGAAAACAACGATGGTATCACCTCCAATATGGTAAATCTTAGGCAATATTATCTCAACCAAGCGTTTAATCAACCAAAATACCAAAGGATGGGTGTTTTTGGGATCTCTCGAATCATTTGAAAAACTCTAAAACATACTTTTTGTTCTTGGAGTATCATGCTTACGGTAAGGTTGTAGCTTGATCAGGGCCACTGATGGGCTTTTCATTTTTCAACAACATCGCAATGAAAATTTCCAGAAACTGCAAGTATTGAGCTGGTTTTTCAGGCCAATTATGGACTCCATGGATGCCGGTACATTTAAGGTCATCGTCACTGGCCGGAAAACTGGCCTTGAAGGCCACTGGCCTTAATTGAACCCATACAATCGTTTGGCAAATGCTTATTTTACGATGGCGTGTCACAACCTGATAGTGGCTCCGTTACTGGTTCATATTGGCTCCTATGTTGGCTCCCACGGTGCATGTCAAGAAAGCCAAGAAAAAAGCCGATTTGCAGAACATAACCATGCCACTGGCTCACTGGCCGGAATTATTTCGGGCCACTTCATGTAACCGGCCTTTATATTGACCTGATTTCGTCTGGTGCAATCATCTGCTGAGACAGCATTTCACTGGGTAAAGCCACACAAGACCACTGGCCTTGGACATTTCTGCCGGTGACTAATGGTGGCCGAGCAATGATTGGAAAAACATTGCTTATCCAAGATTTTTTTGGAATGAGAAGGTCTTCTTCCTTTGAAATCTGACGGCATCATTACGTATCCGTCCTGAAATACATGAATGATCAGTTCTGCTCAGTGAAGGCATAGAATCAGGCAATATAGGATTTGAAGGCACATCTCGGTTTCTGGATACTTGTAAATATGGGAAGGAATCCTGAGATGTGGTTGTATTGGCGTCGATCCCTTAACCGTATCAATTCAGTATATCACTTGTCACGACCCAGGGATGTACCCCTCTGTACTCTCGATCCTGAAAGATCTATCTAGCGCCCTAATCTGGGAATTTTACAGGTCACTTACCATCACCATTTTACCATTATGAACGATAAATTTTACCCGTTGGGACCATCTATAGAGATAAGAGGATGATCTGCAGTGGGATCAATGACGTTCTATAAAAGATTTTTTAACATATAGGGAATTAAGGCAAGAAAAAAACACCGAGCCTTAGCGATAATTCTACGCGGGATGGGACGATGGTCAGGGAGCCTATCAACATTGGGATAACATCCGAAACGAAATGTGGCGCAAATGGTTGAAGAGCATACCCTAAGAAAAGTATCTTGGCAGAATCATGGGATATTTTTTCGATTTATACGGTAATCCAGGAAGGTACACCAAGAGGAGAATTTTAAAACCAAATAAGGCCAGAGTGGATGGCCTCCTCTTATATGCGGATTCCGGACAAAAACCTTGGACGCTCCATTCAGGCAAACCGGGAATAATGATAGCAAGATCAGTATGGCATTTAAGTTTCAATTGGCGCTTGTTCTGGGCATCATCCTGGAATAGGTCTTCTACCGTCAAGAACACATAATTTTACGTTTAGTGGTTTTTAAGTCAATGCTACTATTGCATTGGGTTTATTCAGGCTCATTTGCAATGTAAATGCAGAAAGACATTAACATATTCGGGCGTCTCTATCCTCGCTGTCTTGCATACAAGGTTCATTGGTGTACATCAACATATACAGCTTTCCGGGAGCATTTTCTGACGGAAGTACATATTTTGCATTCTAATCGGCAGATGAAAATATCTTTCACTTTTAATAAATTTCTGTGAACAATAGTCACCCAGCTGTTGGCTCATTCTCCGGAACATAAACATCAGCCACACAATATCTGCAATTAGATATTGGTTGCCATCATTGCGACAATTACAGAAAAAAATGGTTCCTTTATTGAAACATTTATTTGCATATTTTTCACCATCAGGGCACTGCAGTAACTTGATCCATATGACTTCCTGCATCCTATTATCCCAAGTTCTGGGATATAACACGAGTAGTAGGTAACATTGATAAAAGCTCAGGAGCCTCTTCTTATGTGTCCTTGCCGCTAGGATACATCAAAAACCATCACCCATTGCTCTGTAGATGCTCATTCCTTAGTTTATCCTTATCAAAACTACCGTCTGCTAACCCATTTGCGGGTCTCACAGCTTATTGCCATTTTTATCTACAAGAGATACATATTTTAATTTCTTATTCTTGATATACCATTTTGGACTATAATGCTGTCCATATTTCCTAACCTTACCAGGAGAAGATATGAACAAAAGAATTGGAATAATGTTGGTCATAGCTGTGTCCGTGCTGCTTCCAGCAGTTGCCGTGGCTGAAGTCATGGTTAATGGGAACATAGGAGTGTCTGCAACTTTAGCAAGCTCGACGATTCAGGTACACGAAGGTCCGAATTACTTGGGGGTGAACGGGGTAGAAGATTCATCATTCACGACTGTTTCGAACTCAGCAAGTGAGATTTTCGGAAAACTCGATCCCCAATCTATCTCAAACGAAACTGCATGGGCCATAAACTTCTTGTACATAACCTTCAGCACTTCGTCTAATGGGCCTGGCTGGTTCAATGTGTCTGTCAGCGCCTCCGGGTTTAGTTCTAGCGATGCCCCTGTTCTGTATTTCATTGTTGGAACAACAAGCGGAATGACATTCGGTGATTTAACAACAACACCACTACCAACTGGCGTTTATGAATTGCCACTGACAAATGACGCTACTGTTAGCATACATTTCACATCGGTTCCCTCTGCAATTGATATTGGTATGATGATACCAGCAGATATCACAGGCGGTACAGAAGCAACAATTGCCATGTCATTCACACAGTAAAGACCTTAAATTTTTATTTTTTTATTTTTTTGGATTATTTTATAACTCTGCTTCTGTAAACATGATAGATTTTCAAGTGCCTCAAGATCGCCCTTTTGCTTCCCTGCCATTTCCAGCTCAGTGATATTGCTGCTTGCATACTCAACAAATTGTAGCTTCACCAGATCAAACAGCGTTTTTCTACAGAGAGCATCTCTGCATTAGGTTTGATTACGTCATGTTTCTAAGGAGTACTGTCCTTATTGTCAGGGACAGGAGCATGGACATCGTCACCCTGATTGCTGATTCCTTCTGACCATTATGGTGGAATATTCCGGTCAGCCCTCAGTATGGGGAACGCTGTTTCAATGCTGATCATGTTACAGTATATGTAAAGGCATTCCAATTGCGTGTGTTCACCGTTATACACGAGCAGGAATCTCCTGATCCTGTTCTCTGCTGCGTAGGTTGGTACTGTTCATTGCCCTTGCTATTATCCCCATCCAGAAGGTACAATGTCTCAGATATGTGGATGCGATTGATTCAATGGTCTCCCCGCGTGATCACCGGATGATTTTTGTGCATTTTTGTAGGAATAAAAATGATTCACATCGCCGGTTTAATTTTGACTCCCAGTCCATGTCAGGACAGGGGTCTCAGTTCTAAGGTCTGTATGGATAAAAATGATACTCAGCATGAGAGAGAAGGAAATGATCATAAAATCAATAGCCAGAGAACTCAGCATATCAGGGAACAGCATGAGAAAGTATTTGAAATCAGAACCGGAAAACAGGCAGAATAGGAAAAAGATCAAAGTTTGATCAATAACGATACAGGATCAGGGAAATGATCGAAAGACATTTCAGGAATACATAAAATAAAGCACCGTTTGCGTGTATTGGCATATGACAAGGTTTTATTTCCACAATTTTTTTGCTTCATCTTCATGGAATGGTGGGGAAATCTCTAAAACGGTATCAAAATCAGCTTAATATGAGAAGTATATAATGGGGCATTCAGGATTTTCAGTTCAATCATAACATTCAGAAAATCAAGACCAAATCAGATTATTGCCAGTTGATCAGAGCGTCTCGAAGTTATCTTCCAATGTGATTCCGAAAATTCATTAAATGCTGATGAAAATATCTGATTCCATATTTCGTCAATACAGACGAAATAATAAAATCCCATATCTATTTACATGAAAAGGAAACAATCTGGATGAAAGATTATATTTCTCTACTGATAGAATTCGCCCCGGAGTTGATAATATCGACTATTCTTTCCTTTTACCTGAACCGTTATATTTCCAGATTGAATGATAAGCCTTTTTTTTATATTTCCTCGAATCGCCTTCCCATAACTGAAAAAATAAATTCACTCATGATGGCCAAGTTAACCGACCTGTTTGGAAGCCCATCATCGCAGGGGGTCAAAAATCAATCCAGTCAGTTCAGATCTCTTGTTCCAGATAAAGATCTCAGAGAATTGTCAAATGCAATGCTTTCTGTGTCTTCTTGGTTCCTTCTTTTTCTGGTTATTATTGGGATATCAAAAGCCTCACTTTTCTTCCCGTACATATCGGGGTTGTTGGGGATACTGTTGTACGGTATTGTAGTGATTGCTTTTTCTGTTGCCTTGATATCGGCGTTTGGAGTTAAATTTCTGATTGGGATCTCCAGGCGTAACTCTGCTATTTTTATGGCGGCCTTAGTCGCTGTTATTTTCTTCTTTCTACCGTCAACCAGCTGGATCCTTTCTGCTCCACTGAACAGGGTGATTTTATACGTATTGATATACTTCGGTATCTTCTTCACGGTCGTGATGTGCTATCTTCTGTGGTGGCGCGTTAAACCTAAGCGGCTTTTTCGCATATCGGTTGTGACCTCATTCCTTGTCTACTTTATCATTGTGGCACTTTCTCTCTTTAAACTGCTGCAGCTTATTCACTGAGGGCTTGGAAGTTTGAAGATTTTCTGTTTTTCATACTGAAATCATAGACCAAACATACGAGGATCTCTAAAATCTGCATTTCATTGAACGTATCTGGTTATAACAACATTTATTATTCAAGAAATAGCAATGACACCGTGTTAGGGTTATTCTATGTAGATCTTAAGGTGAAGCATCAGCATTATTCAGTCGGCAATTCACTTACATTTGCAGGGTCGGCCATGGGCCAGATGTCCTATCTCCATTTCCAAATGATCTCAATCACAATATTAAGACATGAGAGGAAGGTCGAACTTTCCGATTACAATTCTGGGTAAGATCTGTAACTCAAATCTCATTGATTTATTAATGAGGAGCAAGCTGAGAAGGAGATTCACGGAAGGATTTCATTCATTAACTTCCTGGGCCATATGGATATTCTACGGGACACAAAGGCAACAGGGGTTTTCAGATATTTGTTGCTTACAACAGGAAGTGACCATATAATACAGTACGAATTACAGGGGCAGAGGAATTAATGAGATAGCACGGTGAATAAAGGTTCAGTGCAGGATGTAACACCCATTACATCAGGTTCCCGTGGTGTGAAGTCTGAAGCCTCAGATCAGAAGGAAGATTTAGAAGATCAAAGGATGGTTCATAATTCAAGAAGACAAAGTAGATCAAGTGATTATTGAGGGCCGAATGTTTTCATGGCCCATTCATATAAGATGCAAAAGCAGGTTAACTGCAATAATCAATACTGAAAAGGGAGAGTGAAATTAAAGGTGAAATTCTCGTACTGTCCAACATAATTCGAAGTGATTGGCGGCTCCGTATAATTGAATCCCATGTAATAGGGCAACGAAGGATTTGGTGCAATTTCAAACGGACCTGGTTTCCTATAATTCTGCAGAACATAACCGGGATCTGAAAGCGACTGGAATCCCTGTTTTATATGAGCAAATTGACGTACAGGCTTTTCTTTACATTTCCAGTGAGCGATTACCGCTTATCCAGAAAATAGGCACATCGATGCTTAAAAAACTGAGTCACATGTTCAATGAGTCACAAACGCAACATAGCGAAACGTCGAAATTTAAGCCACAGGTATTTGAAAAAGACGTGTACGACATCGGAATATCTATGCTTTCCGTATCAGCATGGTTTCTGATTTTTCTGGTCACCATGGGTATATCAAAGGCAGGGCTCTCCTTTCCATATATTCCGGGATTTTTTGGCATCGTGATATACGGTACAGTGACAGCAGTTTTTGCCCTGGCACTCATATCTTCATTTGGGATCCGCTTCATTACAGAGACCCCCAGAAGAACCCCTGCATTTTTACTGGCTGTTTTAGTCACCCTCGCATTCTTTTTCCTCCCGTCCACAGTCTGGATTCTTGATCTGAATATCAATAAAATATTATTATACACGCTCATATATTTAAGCGTACTTTTTGTTGCGTTCATGTCTTATATATTCTGGTGGTATCTTTCATAAAGGACTGTTCTCAGGGGGTCAATAATTTCATCCATGATCACATATGCTGCCATTGTTGCAATTTCACTACTTAAGCTCATACTGCTGATCCGCTGAAAATTCACTTCCAGTACTGTTTTGTCATTATTTTTGCATAGTTATATATGGTATAACAAACCTGGGTGGAGCACCAGTGCGGGAAAGATAATGAATATAAGGTTCTAATGGTAGCAGCATCGCGATTTCAAAGCGGAAGAAGAAAATCAAATGTGAAATTTTCATACTGTCCAACACTATTAGCAGTGTCAGGCGGCCTAGTGTAGTTGAATCCAATGTAATACGGTATATAGGTTGGGCATAGATTGAAAGACGGGGATAAAGTGCCGTTGATCAGCAGAGTACCCATATTTGAATATGTTTGCAGACCATGGTTGATATATACCGAAACTGCTGAAGATTCAGCACTGCCCAGATTTGTATCTCCAGACCTTGAACTCTGATTGAGAAAAACAGTGAAAGTTCCTGATAGATTATTCTTGTCGAGGATCTCAATGGCGTTGATTAGATCAACATAACTATCATCAGGGTATTGGTTCCAGTTAAGATGTATCCTTGAAACTCCACTAAAGTTCATATACCCCCCTTCAAGTGTTACATTGTAATGCCAAGTTATTGTAACACCCCGAGGTTGGGTGGTGTTGTTGAAAATCTCTATTGGGGGAGGCACAACAATTGCGTGCATTGTAATGGATGATGCCACCATGACATCTCCAGAGACCGGTTGTGCAGCCACTGAAATGAGAAAGATAACTGATATTACGACAAAAGCTGGGAATATTATCTTCCTATTGTCCCCGATCACTCATAATCATGTCCGTCGAGATATTAAATCTTGATGAATTTAAACTCCATAATTTAGGGAATTGGCACAACAGCAACAAAAATTACAGATATCGGCCTTGTACCTCTACAGCTGAGCAGAAGTGTCAAAATGAACTCAATGGGGGCGAAGCCAAAGAATTCATTATCTTATCATTCAACCCAATAACACCAGAAGTTGTATTGTGAATGCCATCTATCTTCGCATTAATTGAAACAATTTTAGAACGCTTACGCTTTTTCTTTGAAAAATAGGCCTCAATAGCATTAAAACACTGGAAAGACATCGTTCAATCTGGAGAGTAAGCGGAAAATCATGCTAAATCTTAATAGGCTGGCCAGGACCAATTAAGGTTTTTAAAAAAAGAAATCAGTCATCAGATTGTGTATGTGCTGCATATTGATAGAGAATGGTGATAACATTGCGCATATGTGAAGCTTGAATTTTCCTTAGGCGCAGTGGTTCTTGTCTCAATGATATTCTGAAAGCAAATCAAGCTGATAGCATTAAACCCTCCGTTTTTTAATTACTCTTTTGTATGGAAAGAATGCCAATATAAAAATCACAGCTAGGGCACTAAGGAGATAATCATAAGAATTTTTAGCTACTTCGTTTGATTGAGGCCATTGACCATAGAGTTTCAGGATATTAAGTTTAATGAGTCCAAACCATGGAATATCCCAGAAGGCGACCCCAACTATATTTTTGCTATTCACGGGGGCATTGGTGATTCCAACATTCTGATCAGCAGCTTCGTAGGCATTTAAGGAGGAGTTGTATATTCCTCTAAAAGCTAGGTTATAGTCTCCAACTGTTATGATGCCGCTCTCATTTACCATGCCACTCAGGTATACAATAAGATTCCTGTGCGAGAAACCCACATTATCTATGAGGACATAGTTTCTCGTAACCTTCATCCAACTCTGATTGTGGAATCCCTGAACAACAGGAAATGAGTTGTTCCAGGTCAAATAAAACATTGCCCTATGAATTATTGTTGTTCCAGAAGGATTCTTGTAAAGAATTACACTGCCATATTCACCATAGGTTGAATAATTGGTTTCCCGTCCCACCACATAGGTTATTATGTTTCCAGGAACCTTATCGATTTTCTTTACAAAAACTATGTCACCAACATTCAGGGTTCCATATGTCCAGTAATCTGAATGCGTCATGCTTTCAGATGCAATTGTACTGACCGGTGGAATTTCTCCTGAATATTCTGTTACGGAAAAGATGAATATCAATATTGCAAGGACAACACCAATTTCCACATAGCGCTTTAAACTCATCTTTCCAGCATCAGAAAATTATAATAAAATAATTATCGTGTATCATTAGTTCAGCATGTTTTATCTATCATGTGCTGTCTTGCCTTACTGATACCTCATCCCATGCTCCATTTATTCTTATTCTGTTTTCATGCCTGAAAAAGTCAATCATCAGGAAAACAATAAGAGGGCTGAACAGGAGTGTGGAACCAAACACAGACCCAATGGCCGCATCCATGAGCTTGTAACTTGAAACGGTGGAGAATACATAAAATGCCGCTGTTGTAGCGCTTAATATTATGCCGTAGAACATTATGATCCTGGGCAGAAACTTAGACATGTAGCTGAGTTTTGAATACTCTACACTGGGAATGAGAACTGATTGCATATAATTATGAAGCTCCTCAACGTCCTGAAATGCATTTACTGACAATCTAAAATCTCCAGAGGACAGTATCTCTTGAGGAACAACCTTTGATGCAAAATTTGCCACAGTCTTGCTTGCCTCACTTGTGGCAAAAAATTCCAGGAGATGTTTCATAAAGATTGCCTCATTGAGCGAATTTATCTCCTGCATTTTCCTTGACAGATCTTCAGTCGTTGTTTTAAGATACTTCCCAACAAACAGAGCCAGAACAATGGAAAGTGAAATTATGAAAACGGGAACAAAAATGAATACAGGACTCAAAGCTATCATTATGTTCGCATCCTTTCACTCTCACAGCTGGAGGGAAGAAAGTTTTCTGACAAATTCAGTACCCTCCCTTGTGACCCGGAATACTTTTGTTCCGTCGTGAATGTCTGCCACAATCATCTTCTTAACCATAAGCTCATCAATGAGTTCTGTGGCCCTTGCATAATTCAGGTTGCACTTGTAAACGAGCTCAGTTATCTTGCATTCATGGTCCTCCAGTAAATTTATGATATCCCTTACTACAGCAGTTTTATCCCTCTTTTTCCCTCCACAGGGGCTTTTAGATTCTCCTATCCATGTTATGTTCTGTGCATGATCGAAGGTTCCAACTTTTTTGATGTAGTTGAGATTCAGAGATTTAACAACAATCTTTTCAGCACCTTTCAGCCTCTTTGTCGCAATGAATAACTTTACATTATCATTTTCTGACCCGGAAATTAAGCTCAGAGCAGAGATCTGATTATGTCTACTCTGTCCATTACCTGAAAGTTTAAGTACAGCAGCCCTGAGCCCGGTAACTCGGTGGGTAAATACGTAATCGAATCTAAAATTAATTCCAGATTTTCCAGTGTAACTGAAACGAGCCATCATCTCCCATCTATCGCTGTTAAAGACAATGCCGTCCTCTGCGGGCATTGTGTCTGGCAAATCCACTCTCATCTCAAATCACCTGAAAACTCAAAGTATCATGTTCATATAAGTATATTAATAATACTATAGTTATGATATATATTTACTCTTAGAACCTACCATAGCCGATTTTTCCTTAAAATTGCGAGGTTTACAAAATACAGTTTTCCAAATTGTATATTATAGATATAGATTTTAAAAAAACCATGACCCTCCTACAGCAGACTAAAATCGGTAAATACTTGACTTAAGATGGACTACTGAGGACGTTAAGGCAGATCTTAAGGTGATAACTCTGGATTCAGACGTTAAAAGAAAATATCTTGAAGCAGGCGTCATAGGTAGGAATGCGCTGGAACTTGGAAAGAGCCTGGCAACCCCCGGTGCTCTGCTTCTGGATGTTGCAGAAAAAATTGAAGGCTTCATCAGGGAACAGGGAGCAGTCCCGTCATTTCCTGTAAACCTCTCCATAAACAACGAGGCCGCCCATTATTCCCCATTCGTTGGCGACAGGAAAAAA
>DAHWLW010000029.1:0-8514 GCA_027343465.1 Thermoplasmatales archaeon
GTTGTCATGGTGAAAACCAGGGATCATCTATGCCTCCTGATTGACTTTGAATTCATCAGGGACATTGAAATCATGTCCTGAAAACTGATGCTTGATCTGCTTGGTTCAATCAACCTTCTTTAGTATGATTTTTCCGTCTTCCTCGTAAAACCCCAAGATGTCTCCTTCTTTCAGTCCAAGTTTTTCACGGATTGATTTAGGAAACGTTACCCTCAGGGAAGATCCCCTTTTTGACACATGTGAAACATCCAGCAACTGCGGCATAAAACTTTATTTCTCTAGTACCTAAAAGTTATTCACTGTCTGAATCAGTAATAATTCAGCTGTTCAAATCCCCCGATATATTTCAATGCCTAACCTGCCAAAATTTAATATTCCACAGGCACTAAAGGCTCTGAAAATGGGAAAGCACACATTTACATTTATCGATCTGTTTGCGGGTATAGGCGGTTTCAGGGTCGCGCTGGAGGAACTCGGAGGCCGATGTGTTTTCTCATCAGAGTGGAACAAATTCTCAAGAATTACCTATAAGGCCAACTTCGGTGAGGAGCCGGAGGGGGATATAACTAAAATTGACGCTGCTGAAATCCCTGATCATGATATACTCGCAGCCGGATTCCCCTGCCAGCCGTTTTCAATTGCCGGGGTATTCCTCATCAATCATGAGGAATATCTGACCATGATGGGCCTTAAGGAAATACCAAGCTTCCAGACTCTGTCAAGGAGGGCGAGTGATCTGGATCCACTCCCTTCAGACAGTTTTCTGAGTTCATTCAAGTAATTCAACATGTTTGTACCTCCCAGTTTCATTTTCTAACCACTTCTTTTTGAAATCTTCATTCAATATTGCGGATTCAAATTCTTCCGGTGTCATATAATTCAATGAGGAATGTGGTCTCTTTGTATTGTAGTCGGATACAGCCCATTCCATATGCTTCCTGAAGTCCTCAAGGCTGACAAATTCCCTTGTGTATATGTAGTCATCCTTGAATCTCCCGAAGTATGATTCAATGTGGCCATCCTCTTCCGGAGTGTGTGCGTGTATGGTCTCATGCTTTATTCCCAGTGATCTGAGGTGCCTCTCGTATCCGGATGATGTGAGCTGTGATCCATTGTCTGATCTGATCCTGAGACCGCTCACATTCATATCAGGGAACGTACCAAGGATTGCATTGTCAAGGGCCTCGATCATCTCGGCTGTTCCTGGCATACAGGATACGAGGTATCCCTTTATCTTCCTTGAGCAGAGATCCAGGTATGCCGTGAGATATATCCATCCCTCACCTTCTATGTGTATCTTTGTGAAATCCGTCTCCCACATGATGTTTGGTCTAGCAACGACAATTGCCCTGGGGGCATGTTTCCTGCGGATCTTCTTATTTGTGGAAATGAGGTTCATGTGACGCATATGTCTTCTTACACGGTTCCTGCCGATCCTGAAACCGGATCGGCGGATCATTGCCGTCACCCTCCTTGTGCCGTATGATGGTCTTTCCTCCACAATACTGGAAATGCGTCTTTCCAGATCAGCATCGTATTCTGGTTTCCTCTCCCTGTGCCTGTAATATATCATGGACCTGGAAACCCCTGTCAGGGAAGATGATCTGGATCTTGAGAGGCCATTTGCAATAAGCTCAGTCATGGCTTCCCACCTCTCCTCGTACGTTGAATTTTTTTTAAGGTTTCGTTTGCAATGGTCAATTCACCAATTATGCCCTTCAGTTCGTCTATTTCCTTCATAAGCGACTGTTCCACCGTGGACTTGCCATGTTCCATTGCGGCTGTACCTCCGGCAATGAACTCGTCCCTCCATTTGTACACGGCGGATGAGGCAACGTTGTACTTCCTGCAGATCTCCGATATGGTGGAGGAGTTGGAAAGCACCTCCATGACGATCCTTGCCTTCTCCTCCTTTGTCCGGTATGTGCCCTTCCCTACCATACAGTCACCTCTGGAACCGGCAGGAGATTAAAAACTCCCCCTCCCTTGACTTTCCCCCTATATAAGCATTTCTCCATGCTCATGCTGTCTGAATCTAATCGGATCCAGTACACCACGATCCTGTCAGTGTCAGAAGAGACATGCAGTTTGATCAGACCCTTTCTCTACTTTGACCATTTGTTTTAAAGTTAGTCCACTCTTATTGTTGTCTAGAAGCCTGTTGAATCCACAGCAACAGAAGAGGATGCATTAATGATCTCGAGCACTTTGATCTTCCTTATCCTTCTGAATATATACGTGTAAGAGATTCTCGGAATACTGATAGTCTCCTGGAATATTCTCAGATATGTTTCCACTGACCTGAATGATGCATTGAACACTGCCCTTATTCTTGCTAGTATCTCAATGATCAAGTCCGGAAGAATAAATGGTCTTCCGTTCTTCTTCCTGCTCTGTTTCCTCGGATCATCATCGTAGTTTTCAATATCCCTGAGGTCAAGGAGGCCCTTCATGCGTCTGAGAGGCAATTCATTGTAGAGGGATTATATCTTTTTATTACTGTTCTTTCCTTGAACAGTTGGGTTGTTGTTATATACAAACAACACCCATCTTATTTTAAAGATGAATTACCGCATGGGGGTTATGCAATATTCTTCTTTTGACAATATTCATTCATTATAAGAGGAACAGAAGTTTTTATTATGAGATTCCGGAGGATTAGACAAAGATTATAGACATGGTTTCACATTTTCCATTGGATTGGAATGGAGCTGGTGTTACATTGAACGAGGTACCCATGATTCGCGTTGAAAACCTCAACAAATCATTTTCGGGCAAACGGGTCTTGAAAGATATTGAATTTGAAGTTTCAAAGGGCGAATTCTTTGTAATAGTTGGTTACAGTGGATCTGGAAAATCAACTCTCCTTAGAATTTTGGCGGGCCTGGAAACGCCAGAGAGCGGAAAAGTCTTTTTCGATGGTGAAGATGTGACGAATCTTCCGCCACAAAAAAGAAGAATAGGAATGGTGTTCCAGGATTATGCTGTCTGGCCGCATATGACCGTAAGGAAAAATATAGAATTTGTTTTGCAAGGAGATCATACTGCATTGGCCAACAGGGATGAGGTCGTTAAGGAACTTCTGAAAAAGGTAGGTCTTATGGATAAGATAGACAGCATGCCTTCACAGCTATCTGGCGGTCAATTGCAGAGGGTAGCACTTGCTAGGGCTCTTGCTGTTAAACCAAAAATTCTTCTAATGGACGAACCTCTGAGCAACCTCGATCGTCAGGTAAAGAAAAACCTCCAGCTTGAAATACTGAGCATAACAAGGAATCTGAATATAACGACTTTATTTGTCACACATGATCAGGAAGAAGCTCAGCTGCTTTCTGACAGAATAGCGGTTATGAATGCAGGGGTGATAGAACAAATTGGCGACCAGAAGACGTTTTATTATGATCCAGTGAACAATACTGTTGCCGGCTTCATGGACGAGATAATCACATTCAGAGGCCACGTAAATGCGGAGAAGAATAGTGCTTACAACGTCACTATAAACGGCAGGGAAATTACAGTTTCGCAAATCAACAAATCAAAGGTAACCATCGGCGCTGATTGTATGGTCTCCGTAAGGATTGGTGATCTGAAGATAAATGATAATGGATGGATCAACGGCACGGTAGTTTCAGACAAATTTTATTCCGGCAGCAATCACCTGATCGTTAGCCTTGAGGACGGTTCCACAATAAATATTGTTGTGGAAGAAACTGTTTCGATGCAGTATGGATCGCCAGTGAGGCTTTCACCCGCCGATAACAGGGCATTCCTTTTCACCGAATAAATTTGGGGTTCGGCCCACAAATTCTTCGTATATATATTATATAAAATAGTCAGATAAGGTTTAAGCAAAGTATTTCTATGTGATGCTTGGCAAACATGGTGCAAAAATCAATAATAGCAGTAATAGTTGCTATTGTAATTGTAGTGGCTGCAATAGCTATCGGAGTTGCTTATTACAACTCATCAAAAACTGCCACAAAGGAAGTAGTAATATATGCTGATTATGGCTCCACCCTTGCAAGCAAATATTTTGCTAACTTCACTAATGCCACTGGCATTAAGGTGGTAGCTACATACGGAGCAATGGGTGATCTTACAGGGAAGCTCATTGCAGATGCATCCAATCCACAGGCAGATGTTCTGTTTGGGGGGGCTCCTTCTGCTTATATAAGCGCTGAGTCGCACAACATATTCGCCAGCTATACCCCGCCGGCAATAGCCAATCAAAGCGAATACCTACATGGCGGATTATGGAGATCAGCGAACTGGACATGGTATCCATTCACATATGCCGTTCTTGGAATGTCAGTTAACACACACAACTTGGGAAATGCTCCTTTTCCAACCTCATTTTTGAATCTGACAAATCCAGTCTACAAGGGAAAAATCATAATGGAGAACCCATCTACTTCAACAACAACAGCGATAGCATATTTCTCTCTCATGTACCAGTATTTCCTTTACAAATACAACAATGTAACTGCCACAGCACAGGCGCATTACCATGCTTATGTTTGGGCAGTTCTGAATAATACACTAACTTCCCAGATACAGACTGATGACGAGAATGCAGAAGTGGCCCTAGGACAGAGCAGCACTGCAGCAATAACAATTGACTGGACATATATGCCGACACTTTATGCACAGGAAAACGGCTATCCACTTGTACCAGCTTTGCCCAATGAAACAGTGCTGGGCCCAACTGCAATGGCAATAGTGAATGGCGCACCGCACATGACATATGCAAAGGAATTCGTAAACTGGGTTCTCTCCAAGGAAGGGCAGCAAAACATAACGAGCATATTCCACAAGCCTCCGATCATCTCGGGAGTTCCTGTTCCAGCAGGTTCATATTCCATCTCACAGGTGGAGAATGACATATTCCCATACAACCAGACGTTCACAACAAACAACTTCGGTTACCTTACCGGCGTGTTTAACAATCTCACATCGTCGTCTTCTGTCATTCCTTACGGGCTGTCAAAACAGTCTCCGGAACCCCAGGGGATTTCAACAGTTTTCCTGGAAAATTATTATATGGACAGCAGCCTTCTTTCTAACATAGGGAAGGCAGCCAATCCATGAGCAGTAATGGTCTTAAATTTAAAATTATTATTTCAGTTATCTTTCTTTTTCTAATCATTTTGCCATTAGTAAGTTTCTTCGTTACTTCCTTGGCTGGAGTACCAAATGGAATCCTTTTGCTCCTGACTAACCCAAAGAGTCTCAAATTTTCGCTTTCAGGCTATATATCAGTTTTCAGGAACAGTTACTATTCGGCCGCAGTGTTGCATACGGTAATATTGGGCATATCCGTAGTTCTGCTGTCTTTCCTTCTTTCTCTGCCAATTGCAATTTTATTTAGCCGGACTGATTCAAGAGCGAAGATAATTATCAGGACAATTCTGATGATCAGCCTAGCAATTCCAGGCTTCATAATTGCATATGTATTCATAATTATGAACAGCATTTCTGGGAGCAGATTTTCTATAATATACTCGTTTTACGGGCTTCTAGGTGTTATGACGATTGCCATGATACCTTTCATGGTAAATTATGTAACACTTTCTTTCAACAATCTCGAGTACAGGCTCGTTGAGGCTTCGCTTGCTAACGGAAATTCTCGGATTAGGACTTTCTTCGGCGTTACCATTCCTCTGCTGACGCCGGGCATTGTTTCAGGAATGGTTATTGTATTTCTTCTTACAACTGGTTCTCTTTCGGTCCCTTTGCTTCTTGCACCCCCATCATTCCAGGTCATTAGTTCATCTGCGTATACACAGCTCTTCTCATTCTTCAACTGGCAAATAGCTACGGCAATGCTCTTTGTTCTATTTCTCATCAATCTTATCGCGATTGTGATTCAGGCCTTTGTTACCCGGAAAGTGAGTGCAACCATACAGGGGAAAGGATTTCACCAGAATATGATAAGGAAGACAGGCATAAAGTATGCTCTTGTTGCCTATTCTGCAGCCATAAGCCTTTTGCCAGTGATTGAAGTAATAATAATCTCATTAAGCGGATTTTCCAGCAAGTGGATACTTTCCGTAATACCACAGTCTTTCAGCACTTCGGGATTTTCTTCTGCTCTTTCGCTCTATCCCTTCTCCATTTACGCAACAATCATAACCACGGTTGCAGCAGGAGCATTGGCTGTTGTCATATCCGTGCTGATATCATATAATTCGAAAGTTTCAGGAGCAAGATCAAAGAGGTACCTAAATCTCATTATCATGCTTGCTTTTGCGATGTCAAACATTATAATTGGAATAAGTTTCCTATCTCTCTACAATAACCACTACACCGGTTTCCTTATTGATAAAATTCCTGTTATGCTGATCCTAGGTTATACAACAGGAAGACTTGGATACGCCAGCAATTCTGTTTCCATATCATTCGATTCACTTTCAAACAGTTTGCTTGAGGCAGCACAGGTGATGGGCCGTAAAACATATGACCTGATCGTCAAAATCCTCCTGCCTCTTGTGCTGCCAGGAATACTTGAGGGATTTTTGTTCGTTACTGTACGGTCCGCCATTGATTACGCCTCAACGCTATTTTTAGCTCCACAGAACTGGTATACGCTGGCACTATCCTCATACGGGCTCATCACAACCGGAGAACTTCACCCAGGGTCTTCTGCGGCTTTTCTCATACTCATTATAGTCATACCAATTTCTGCACTTACCTATTATTTCAGGCAGAGAACATTCCAGGAATCACAGGTTTCTAAGTTGAAGAATGGGTAGTGCCATCAAGGCACCAGCTTTCCCTTTTTGAGTTTATAATTGACCACCTGATCCAGAGTAAGCCCCCTTGTTTCAGGCGTGAAGACTACTGTGAATAAGAATGCTGCACACATAACTGCAATCATTAGAATGAAAAAGGCCTCCCTGCCCACAATTATCAACAGCAGGGGAAACTCGAATGCGCTGAGGAAGGAAACCAATCTTGTAATTGCAGTAGCTGCCCCCATTGATGTGGATCTGAGCCTGGTTGGAAAGAGTTCCATGGCATAGAGCCCCATGGTATTGCCAGGGCCGATATTCTCACTTGCAAACCAGAGAATAAGGCCGGCAAAACTGATTGGCAATGCAAACTGTCCCCTTAACTCACTGGAAATCAGTATCATCGACATTCCTACAGCCATAAAGAAAAAGCCCATCTCCTGTATTATTTTCCTCCCGTATCTGTCATTCCAGCCCATAGAGATAATGGCAGCCAGGAATCCAAAAGTATACAGGATGCCAGTGATAACAAGGGAACTGTATATGCCGTATCCTATCTGGCTTACAATTATGGGAGTATACAGGGTGAAACCATAGGAACCGATATCAAGCAGAATCCATTGTGTCCAGACCACAACAGTCCTGTATCCCAGATTGCCCCTGAAGAGTTTCGAAACGCCAAGCTGGTTTTCATTTCCAACTGATTCTGCTTGGCGCAAACAGGGTTCATTGTCCGTGCTGGAATGATTCTTACTGATGTCTGTCGATGTCCACTTCTCGGACTCAGGAACGTCAAACCTTATGAAAATTAGTAAAGTAGCAGGGATGGAAGATATTCCCAGCGCTATCCTCCAGGATTCTGTTCCCACATAATGTAATGCAATCAGGCCAGTGAAGAATGAAACTGCGGCCCCAAGACTCCAAAATACCCAGATATATCCGTATCCTTTTCCTCGGCTTGACTCTTGCATCTGTTCAATGGAATACACCGGCCCAACGGCATAATCAGCACCGATGCCAATTCCCAGGAAAAACCTGAAAATAATGAGCACCGAGATATTCCAGGAAAGTGCAGAAGCCAAAGGAAATATTATGAACAGAATAGGGTACAGGAAATAGGTTCGCCTCCGCCCGAGCAGATCAGAAATCCTGCCAACAAGCACGGCTCCGGCCACTGCACCTAGAAGTGAAATTCCTGTCACAAAGCCTAGCTGCACAGCATCGTAAGAAAAAAATTTATACTGAATCAGTAGAAATGTAAATACAGCCACAGAATTGAGATTATACCCATCAAGGAAATACCCAATTCCAGTTAGCGTTTTATGGTGAGAATAACCCACAGATTCCCTGGAAGCTGAATCCGCCACGGAAAATGAGCCCAAACAGGGATATAATACATATGATTGCGTTCAGCAGGAGTCCTACGACGCAATTGACAGAACATATGATAAAGTCTGTAATGGTGTAATGAAAAATGCAGAATTCCAGTTTTTTAAATCGTTACGATTTAGATCCTGATTCTAAGGATTCCTGTTGTTCCCATTGTATCTACCGGCGTTAAGCTCGTTTCCTCGTATAATGTTATCTTGTACACAGAGATTTTAGCAGTTACCCAAAGATATTCTAAGGACAGCTTAACGAAAAGTTGTACCTGTCTCTATCCGCTATTGAAAGTGGTTTTGTTGGCACTGATGAACTGGAAGTCATCAATAAACTTTCCGAAAATACCAGAGATGAGCTGCATAGACTTTTCCGTAGCAACAAAACTGAGGATTTTTCAAAA
>DAHWLW010000064.1:0-4361 GCA_027343465.1 Thermoplasmatales archaeon
AGAGCAGCGTCCATACAGGAGGCATGTAAGATGAATCAGACATTTGTATATTCAACAGCTACACAAATAAACAAAGATTTCCATATATACAAAATGGCACTTTCTGAAAGTGGCATTTCATATATACAAAAAATTCTCGGAAATTTTCAGAGTTTGAAAGAAAACAACATGTTAGATTATATATATTATTTATACATTCTTTTATTATTATATTATAGTATCATATCTTTTTTTCTTATTTTCATAGCTACATTTTTTAAAATTAAGGAGGAATCGGAATGAAGACAAATCCAGGAAAGGTTTACGGAACAAACTCATACACGGTATCCACCCACAGGATCCCTACAAGTCTGCACGATGAAGCAGTGAGGCTTGGGATATCCATTTCTGACACACTGGCTGAAGGACTTCTTGCCAAGATAAGGGCAAGAGGCGGATCGGGCATTGAGGCATTGAGGCTCCAGCTTCTCAAGAAGAAGGAGGAGAGGGAGCTGCTGGACCAGACCATAAAAGATCTTGAGAAAAGCATAGAGATTGAGGAAGAGAAATTAAGGGAGGCATACAACGCAAGGGAGATCGATCTTACACTAAAGCTTGGTCCAGCTTATCTCCTGAGGAAAAAATGCAAACTCAGCAACTTCATGATCATGCCAAAGATAGCCAGGATATCCCTTCACGATCTGGAACCGGGAATGAAGATTGTTGAGAGAAAGGAGAACTATGTCCTGGTTGAGACCGATGAAAAACACATCCTGCCTGACCCCGAAGGATTCATGGGTGAGATCAGGGCCCCATTCGATTCTGAATCAATAAGGAACGACATTATGAGCAAGTCCCTTTTCCTTGGATACATTGAGGACTTCAAGGAAAAATACAGGGTGGGAAGCTGGAAGGCCTACGTGCCTGAAAAACATGCTGAAATAAGAAAGGCCATTCTTGAAGAGCTAGGCTGGAAAAAGGAGACACAGGAGACGGTCGGTCAATGATCTCCCTCTTCACATTCTCCGACAACTGGATGGATCTGTCCAGCACTGATCCTGCGGCCTTCGTTGATGAGGTAGAACTCAGGTACAATCTGACAGCTGATTTCAGAAAATTCCTTGAGCTTGTCAGAAACGGACAGAAGGCAGACAAATCATTCCAGAAGGCAAAGAACGGCATCAAGCCCGGTGACTGGATTGTAAGGCCTTATTCCCCACATCTTGTGGATGTGCTCAGGAAATCGGTTGAGAAGGGAAGGCTGGTGATGAAATGACAATATCAGGGGAACAATGGGAGAAATCCAGGGCGGGAAAGAATGAAGTCAAATTCGTCAGGCTGGATGATGGCACATTCCTGCGCAGCGACGGTGATCACGGATTCACTGAAAAGGAGCTGATAGGCCCAGAATTTCTGGATGCCGTATGGTCAATTCTGCCGTGGAATGATCGGGTAATTGACACAATAACAGTGACGTTGAAACCACGAAAAAGGAGGCCTTGAAATGAGAGGGGAGATAAAAGAAAAGATTGAAGCGAAAAGGCGGGAGATAAGGGGAGAATCAGAAAGGCTGAGAAAGGAAGCGGTTCAAAACCGTGAGTGTGCCAACTGTGGCAATCCATTAGAGTCTGGAAACAGGGTTTACTGTTCAGTTAAATGCTCATATGAGTTTTTTGAAAAATACGATTACAGCAGCACTTCAAAAATACTGAAGGATTACGCAAACCAACTCAGGAAAGAATATGATGCTGCACATCCCAGAGAAGAGAGGCAGCCATGGTCGCAACCTGTTGCCAGAATAGAGCATATTTGCAGTTTCTGCGGAACTCCCATAAGAAAAGGCGAGAAATATGACAAATATGTGAGGCTTCCAGAATATGATGAATGGTTCTATGATGATCCATACGGTGTAATGCAGTACCATGTTAATTGCTTGAAGTTCATCAACATCATTTCAGAGGTCGGAATTCTTGGTGATGAAGGGTGGGATGAGGATGAAGTTCTTGCCATGCTGGCTGCAATATCTACTGAACTCAACAAAGAATATGATGTTCTCGTCAGGGAGATCGTTGCTGGAGTATTCCCCCCAACTGAAAATCTAAAGAGAATAAGCCGTGAATTTGGTGACTTTGAACCGCAATACCACTGGGAATCTGACAATTCTGGGTACAGGTATTTCTATTCCGTAAGGTATGAATCATTCAACAGGCCCATGGCGGAAATGCATATTTCGCTCTCTGAAATCAAAGACCCCGTAAACTTCTTTTCAGACTACTACAGGGATGTCAACGGTGGTAAATTCAACCGGATCCTGTCGGTGAGAGAGACGAAAATCCCTCTCTCAAAGATGGAAATAATGGAGGGTCTGAAGTGAAAAGGAAATGTGAGATATGCCGCAACATCCTCCACCCCACATCCGAGCCAGAGCCCCTGACATCCCGTATAATCATAGAAACTCCTGATAGGGAGAAATCGTGGATAGTGGATGAAATATGCGCATCCGCGGTAAAGGAATTCATCCTTGAATTCATGGACGACGTCAGGTCGGGATTTAAGAACACGGATGAGGCATATAAACTCGACAGGAAAGTGTACTTACAGAAGAAGCTGGAGGTAAAGCCATGAGCTCCCTTCTAATAATGAGCTGCTCAAAAACAAAGAAACCCCTGGAGAACGTTCCTGCCATTGAACTCTACGACGGTCAGGCCTACAGGGTTTTCAGGAAGAGATCGCCGGAGAACCTTGAAATCCTCATAATATCGGCAAAGTATGGCATCATCAGGTCCACAGACATTGTATCGTATTACGACCAGGTCATGACGGTTACCGAATCAGTAAAGATGAAAGAGCATGTGGAAAATGTGATCAGGAAAACCGTCTGGAAGCGGAACTCTATGAGGATATTCATCAACTTGGGATTTCCATACAATCTTGCAGTTTCAGAAGAGCTCATAGATTTCCTTTATGAAGGCTTCAACTTGCAGGTTGCCTCGGGGCCAATAGGAAAGAGGCTGCACCAGCTGAAGGAATGGCTGGAGGCGGGTAAATGACCTCAAAGGGATCAGCTGCGGAAGGCATCCTGTTGAAGATGCTTCTCCAGAACGGCATAGAGGCAGAGCATGGATCCCCATCAAGACCTGGAGACATCATCGTGCCGCCGAATGTGATCATCGAGATCAAGGATCCAAAGGGGAACTCATACAGCTTCAAGCAGCATTCCGGCAAAGGCGAGGCTCAGTGGAGGGCTCTGAAGGAAAAGAAGGAAAAGTTTCCCTGGCTTGAAATGTTCTATGTCGTGAGATTCAGCAGAAAAGAGTGGAGATATTTCCCATTCCCTGAGAAGCCTGAGCCATTAACCCTTAAGAAAGGGGTAGATCTCTCCATTCTATTTTCAGATCTGTCATTAAGGCAACATGACCTTTCTACTGATATAGCGGGTGTCTCATAATGGAGGTTGTTGACCAAAACAAGGAAATGTATGATGCTGACTATTCATCCAGAATACTTCAATATATGGAGAAATATCCTAATTTTTATTTCAAATCATCCAGGTTAGCCAAAAAGACCGGCTTATCCTCGCAGAAGGTGTCTAAACTGCTTCTTGATCTCCATCGGGATGGACTTCTGCATAGGATCAATATTGGTAAATCCCGGATAACACCATACTATAAGATAAAACTATAATGCAGCATTCTGTTATTAGATAATGAAAATCATAGTGGGCAAGATCTCTAAGGAAGAAGTCGCCAAATACTACGTCAAAAGTGAAATTGGAAATGGGCTTTGTAATGATGCGGTCAAGGATTTTGATACAGGTGATATTGATGGTATGGATAAAATAACACTGGAGAACCTTGTAAAGGCTCTTAGTAAATGCAGGGGAAACAACATTCATGAAGTTATATATCAACTAGCCGGAAATTTTTCTCTTTGCGAATGGAAATCTTCAGAACTAACACTAACAGATGTAAATTCAAATGTTTTAGCTGAACTAAGTAAAGTTAAAAATGAACTTGAAAGTTTTGCCGAAGTAGTCAAGAGCACTGATTTAACATTTTTAGAAGAATTTAAGGACAAAGGCCTAGTTGTTGAAAATACAAAGCTCATAATCAGAAAGTGCCCTAACGTTAATGGTGGAAGGGTGATAGATGGCTGTCATCGTGCTGTTGTCCTTTATCTAAGAGGTTCAAGAACATTTGAAGGTTATACATTCTTCGGATAAGTCCATCAGTAACTCGATCTAAACTGTATTTATGCGTCCACTTCTTACCAGAATCAAAGCTAATCGGAGAAGCGGAAGCTCTATTCCTCCGATTAGCTGGGGTTTCCGTTTCTTCCGGTTTGCGGAGGAAACCTCATGTCAAAGAAGTCCGCAAATAAGG
>DAHWLW010000067.1:0-2254 GCA_027343465.1 Thermoplasmatales archaeon
CATTTGGAACTGTTAGGGCAGTTGACGGCGTGGACATTCAGATTAAAGATAGGGAAAGAGTGGCACTACTTGGTGAAAACGGTGCTGGTAAGTCTACAACCATAAGAATAATTTCCGGTCTGATGAAACCTGATAGTGGTATGGTTAGAATATATGGTCACAGACCTAGCTCAATTGAAGCGAAAAGATATATCGGATATCTGCCAGAGCATGCAAGCCCATACCTGAATCTGTCTGTGAGAGAGAATCTTGAGTACATAGGAACCATAAGAAGAACTGAGAATCTCCAGGATAGAATTGAATTTTTTCTTGATATGTTAGATCTGAGAGAAATGGAGAAACAGAAACCACTTACACTATCAAGGGGAAACAGGCAGAAACTATGCCTCGCCCTTTCAATTATTCATCAACCAAGATTCGCCATTATGGATGAACCATTGAATTATCTTGATATACCAACTCAGGAAAAGGTATTCGAATATTTTGAGAAGATGAATGCAACCTTTCTGGTGTCAACTCATATATTATCAATTGCAAGAAGATTAACCAGCAAGGTAATTATTCTATCCTCTGGAAAAAAAGTTTGGGAAGGTCAGATTACAGAGCTTGAAGAGTTAACAGAAGGCACAAAAACAATAGAAAGCATTGTGTCGGAACTGATGAAACATGTTTCTTAGTGTTGTGAAGCTTCTTATCAAGTCAAGATTTTCAAGAAATTATCTACTTGTAATACTCTTTATTTTCATATATTCAATATTTACTGTGAATTTTGGTTTGGATGATACTTCTAATTTCGGTTCATATTATCTTGCATTTTTCTTCCTCCTCTTTTTGCTTTCTGCCATTTATACAGGCGGTATATCAACAACTTCTGCGGATAGGGATTTTCTACTTACTTCTGCCATTGAAAATCGTGTTCTTGTTCCTGCTTTTTTCATCTCTCAGGCGCTTGCATCATCTCTTATTTTCATTTCAGCCGCCTCTGCTTCTTTTATTATATTGAGGGGAAATGAAACAGCCCTTCTTGTAGGGATTGTAGATATAATATGCATGGCTATTCTTCCGATTTCAATGAGTCTGAATATGGCTGGTACTCCGAGACCTGCAAGAGTTGGGGTGGCAGCTATCGCAGGCTTATGGGTGATTTCATCTTACCTTGGTTTCCCTCTTGGACCCTTATCATTCCTTTCCGGTCATCTCTTTGAATCATCAATATTTCTTATAATCGTTACAGTGATAGCTACTGGGGTATCTTTCAAGGCAATAAGCCAGGAATCTCTTCCGTTTAAACTCTCGGCTATGGCATCAAAATCCAAAGGTTTCAAGGACCTCTTTAAATTCATAGGAAAACAGCCTGCATTGGCCGTTTTCGAGCTGCACTTTAAGCAGGTAGATTTTTCTTCAAGAACAGCGAGCATGGGAAATATTAGAGTTAAGGTTAACAGAGTGAGTATTTACACAATAGGACTTCTAACCACTTTGCTTGGAATTGCCTTTGTTCTTTTTCAGCTTTATTATGTGCGCGGCCTATCAAAGGGATCATCAGATTCTCTCCTTTATATATTATTTCCTGAAATTTACATAGCATGGGGAATTTCACTTGGACTCAGTACAGGAACTCTCTCCAAGGAAAGAGCATGGCTGGCCTTTATCTCTTTTCCAGTAGAACGATATATGCAGCTTACAGCACTTGCCAAAATGGTACAGGCACTATTTGTATCTGTTCCCATGATTGCAGCAAATGTCATTCTAACAATACTTGGCATACCTTTTTCCTTTGAATTCATATGGATTTTTGCCCTGCTTGTCCCCATATATTGTGGTATCAGTTTTTCAATGTCTTTTTACAAAAGGACGTTCCAGATCACACAGGAGGATGTATTACCTTCAACCTACAATCTGACACAGTTCATTCTTCTCCCTGTATCCTTCATAATGCTTGTTGTACTTTTTATCGTTGCCTTTTTTGCTGGATCACTACCTTTTATCATACTTGGTGCGGGAATTTTCCTTGCTATATTTCTATTTAGGGACGACCACTGGAAGAATGGGTTATACAGAATGATTGAAAGTGGATATGTTTGAGACTAGTATTATTACTACATTATCAATGACTTCTTAGTGTACAAACATATTTTGCAACAGATTCTAGAAGTTTTGACTATAGTTTATAAAGACAATTTGAATTTAAATACATAGTTATTCTTAAATATGAATTCAAAATGTCGAATTCGATACATGAATTTAGGAGAAT
>DAHWLW010000079.1:0-16140 GCA_027343465.1 Thermoplasmatales archaeon
ATTTCTGCCATTTGCCTTCTGGGACGTCTTCTCTATGGTCCTCTTAACTATACTTAAAATTCCAACTGCTATTGAGAATATTACAATGGCTGCCAGGGCATCCTTCAGATATCTGTCGTAACCTTTTAGTATGGGGAAAATTGATTCAACGAGGGGTAGAACATAATACTGGAAGGAAATGATCACGATGATGCCGACTACAACTATCAAAAATGCCTTAGTTCGGCCGTTACCAGCGTTTTTCTTTTCCCTGGCCATCTCATCCTTAACTCCCTTATCCTTTAAATTTTGTTCTATCTCGCTTTAATTGTACCCATTTCAAATTAATGGCTTGCCAATGCTAATCCATTAATGGGGCCAGATTAACTAACTAATATATTGTACAGTACGTAATTCGTAATTCATGTTCGATTTGATTCAATAAGATATATATTAGTGGCCAATATAATATTTCGATAAATATGCTGAAAAACCAGAAAACTGATGAAAGAAGGGTTAAAATCAACGTTACACCGCCAGGACCGGAGGCAAAAAAGATTATTGAAATGGATGAGAAATATCTGGTTACCTCAACAAAGTCTCTGCCTATTGTTGCAAAGCGAGGGTATGGTTCTTTTCTTGAGGATGTTGATGGGAATGTTTACCTTGATTTTTCCACAGGCATCAGTGTGAATAACCTCGGCCATATCCACCCTAAGGTGAAGAAGGCAGTTGAGGAACAGCTCGACAAACTCTGGCATTTTGCTGGAACTGATTTCTATTACGATGAGCAGGTGAAAGCAGCCAGAGCTCTTACCGAAGTGACACCCGGTAAATTCTCAAAAAAAGTATTTTTTGCTAACAGCGGAACAGAGGCAAATGAGGCCGCTATTAAGATATCAAAGGCATTCACAAAAAAGCAGCAGTTCATCTCATTTATTGGGGGTTTTCATGGAAGATCACAGGGTTCTCTTTCGCTCACAGCATCAAAGCCAATCCAGAAAAAAGGCTTCTTCCCAACCATGCCTGGAGTTGAGCATGCGCCCTTCCCTAACCCTTACAGGAATCCATTCGGTATTGACGGATACGAGGAGCCCGAGGAGCTTGAAAACAGAGTTATTGATTTCATAGACAAATATATGCTAAAGACCTATGTTCCTGCGGAAAACCTTGCAGCGTTCGTCGTTGAGCCCATACAGGGAGAAGGCGGATACATAGTACCTCCGAAGAACTTCCACAAAAAACTGAAAAAACTTGCTGACGAGAACAATGTTCTGGTGGTCATGGATGAGGTTCAGACTGGTTTTGGAAGAACTGGAAAATTCTTTGCTTCCGAGCACTTTGGCGTTGAGCCGGAGATAATAAGTGTCGCAAAGGCAATAGCGTCCGGAATTCCAATGGGTGGTGTTATTGTCAATTCACGCCTTGATTTTTCAGAACCAAGCCTCCACTCAAACACATTTGGGGGAAATGCTTTAGCCAGTGCTGCCTGTGTTGCTACGGTAAATACAATAAGAGAGGAGAAGCTTCTTGATAACGCCACAAAACAGGGCGAGTATTTCAAGAGAAGACTGAACGAGATCGCAGAAAAGGACGAGTCTGTCGGTGATGTCAGAGGTATGGGTCTAATGCTTGCCCTTGACTTTGTCAAGGACAGAAAGACCAGAGAACCAAACGCAAAGATGAGAGATAGAGTTGAACTAAAATCCCTTGAAAATGGGCTCATTTTGCTCTCCACGGGCCTCAGCGCAATAAGGATAATCCCTCCGCTTAATGTGACCTCTGAGGAAATAGATATGTCCATGGAATGCCTTGAAAAAGCGATCAGGGCTTCCCACTAAATTTTTTGATTGATATAACTGATAAACCTGACAAGAGGGAAACCCTCAGACCATTTCAACTGAAAATTTCCCTTTTTTGTTATACCCACCTTTGGCAACCTCTCGAAAATTATTCTTGCACTTCCATGGGGCTGGGAATCTATGGCAAAAAGCATCCAGGGATCTCCTGCTATACTTTTGAGCCTGTATGCATAAGTTACAAAGAGACCGGCCCTTCTGCAAAGCTCCTGAAGCCTGATTGCCTGATCCTGCCTCTGCCCTGAAGCTTCTGCGAACGAGAGAGTGTCACCTATAGATGATTTAACCTCAATGATCAGCGAAAGATCATGCCTCATTGCAACTAGATCAGCTCCAAATGAGCCTGCTGTTCTTGAAACATAAAAAGGATTCTCGACCATGGATGAAAGCACCATTCTGGAAGTTTCATCCATTTTTTTCGAAAATTTATCTATCACTTTTTTGTTCCCTGAGAGAATTCCTGCAAGCTCTCTTTCATAGATACTTCCATTCAAGCAATCTGGCTAAATGTACTGTGCTTAATTTAGTTACCATTCATCTTTCACAGAATTCTCAATTTTCCCCCAGATTATCTGAAATAATTTAATTGATTGAATTGCATTTCTATCCCATGCAGAAGTTCGTTTATGTTCCTCCTCAGCCCCAGAACACAAACCTTATGAAATTTGCAGTTAAGAACGGTATTTCAGATAGAAAAGAGCTGTATGACAGGGCGGATTCAGATCCAAAGTGGTTCTGGCCTGCGGTTATTGCTGATACCGGAATTGAATTCTTCAGACCCTATGACACACTTTTTGACTCCAGCATGGGAATCCCATGGACAAGATGGTTTGTTGGGGGTTCAATTAACATTACCTACAACTGCGTTGAAAAGTGGAAGGCAAACACGAATATTGCAATCCGATTTATGGATGAATCAGGAGAGATTTCATCCTTAACCTACCAGCAGCTTGACACGATGACTGGAAAACTTGCAGGTTCGCTTTTGAAGATTGGAATAACATTGGGAGAACGAGTTGGAATATATATGCCATCTGTCCCGGAGGCGGTCATCGCACTTTATGCGATAATGAGAGTGGGTGCTGTTGCAGTCCCAATGTTCTCCGGCTACGGAAACGAGGCGTTAAAGACGAGAATAAATGACGCCGGAATCAGGTTCGTATTCACCACATCCTTCTATACAAGAAGAGGTAAGAGGGTTAACATGATAGATAACCTAACCGGCATAGAAGGAATAAGGCTCATAGTAAGTGGAAAAGATAAACCAGAAGGGATGCTTTTATTTGATGATTTACTAAATAATGGCAGTTACACACAGTCAGCACGTACTGACAGTGAGGATCCTGCAATTATGCTCTATACCTCTGGAACTACAGGAACACCAAAGGGAACAGTACACACACATGGAGGGTCCTTAGTGAACATAGCCAAGGAAGTAAAATACTACATGGATTGCAAAAGTGATGACACCATATACTGGATATCTGACCTTGGATGGATGATGGGGCCATGGTACATCATAGGTGGAAACTGCCTGGGCGCAACAGTGTTTCTTTACAATGGTTCTCTTGATTACCCCACCTGGGACAGATTTTGGGATGCAATGAAGGTAGGAAATGTTACGCTGCTTGGTCTTTCTCCTACATTTGTTAGATCACTAAAATCAAAAACTACCGGAAAGCCTCTTGAAACAGTACGTGTGTTTGGATCAACCGGAGAACCATGGGATGAGGAATCATGGCTATGGCTCTTTGAAAACCTTGGAAGTTCAGAGAAACCCATATGCAATATTTCAGGAGGGACTGATATTATCGGATGCTTTCTGGCATCTACACCAGCACATCCTTTGATGCCAAGATGTCTGTACCGTGGACTCGGCATGCGTGCCTCCGTATTCAATGAAAACGGGGATGAGGTATTCGATGAACTTGGTTATCTTGTGGCAAAAGGGCACACGCCATCAATGACTCGGGGGATATGGAAAAAACCGGAACAGTATATCTCCAACTACTGGATGAGGTTTCCAGGGATCTGGATTCAGGGTGACTGGGCTTTAATGGATAGGGATGGCTATTTCTTTTTAAACGGCAGGTCGGATGATGTTCTGAAGATTGCAGGAAAGAGGTTGGGGCCCGGAGAGGTAGAGAATGAGGTGCTCGCTGTTGAAGGGGTAAATGAGGCAGCTGCAGTTGGCATCACTGATCCTATAAAGGGAGAATCTCTGGCAATTTTTTTCAGCGGAGAGAATTCACAGAAGACTGTGGATGAAATATTGAATGCCATAGCGAATGGTGTTGGGAAACCTTTTCTTCCCAGATATGTAATATGGGTACCGGAAATACCAAAAACCAGGAATGGAAAGATAGTAAGAAGAGTTGTCAGGGCAGCATTTATGAACTCTGATACCGGAGACGTTTCAAATCTTGAATCCGTTGATGCACTGGATTACATACGGGAAGTGGGGAAGGCATATGGGAAGTGAGTGGTTATATTGATGCTGGGAAAAGTAGAGGTTAATATTGTCCAGGACGGGACTTTCAGTCTTGATCCCGGGGCGGCTTTTGGCATAGTTCCAAGACCGATATGGTCCAGAGTATGCACCCTTAATGAAGCGGGAAGGGTCAAGCTTGGAGTAAACACTCTTGTTGCTTCTGAAGGGGATTTATCTGCAATTATTGACGGAGGCCTGGGAAATGTGCATAACGAAAAATTCCGGAAGATATTCGAAATCATCCCTAACCGGGATTACCTAAAGGAAGTTGAACAGTTCACCAGTTTTGAAGATGTTAGGCTGGCAATACACTCACACTTCCACTTTGATCATTCCGGCAGAACTCTTCAGCTTGAGAACGGAAGGCCTATTTTCAGGAACTCAGCAATTGTGGCACAGAAGGATGAATTTAACGGATATTCTCATCCTAACGAGATAACAAGAGGGAACTATCTTCATCAGGGAACCTATGCTAGAGGCCTCCAGAAGATAAAGCTTGATGGAAGCAGAAGAATAAATGGATGGCTAAGTGTTCTGAGGACTGGTGGGCATACCCCAGGGCATGAGGCAATTATAATTGCTGGAGGCAATAGGGAAATAATTTATCCCGGTGACCTGTTTCCAACATCATTCCACCTTAGGCCAAACTATGTTACGGGAATTGACAGCCATCCATTCCAGACACTTAAGATGAAGAAACTGCTTCTGAAGAGAGCCATTAGAAAGAGGTCCCTTATGATAATGAATCACGATCTGGAACACACATCTGTTTATGTCTCCGGTGACCCTGAAAAGCCCTCTTTTGAAGATGGGGATTTATAAAGGCATTAAATTGTATTGTCCGGATTCTTATTCAGGAGAAGATCCATGGCCAGTTCCGCAATGTCAGTGGCATACAGCCCAATCCTTGAACACTCTTCTGCACAGCTAAGCGCAACGAAGGATGGTTTCTCGTTGCCAGAACCCTTGACTATATTCTCCTTCGCCCTATTTACTATGCCTTTGCCGGATATTATTTCATTCAATCTTTCAAATCTAGATGAGTAGAACCCTTCCACCGCACTGTTGTACATATTAAGTGACAGGCCCAAAAATGAAACAATTTCATCCCTGGCCTTGACTTCATTATCCTGGCTGCTATTCCATATCTTGCATATATTCACTGAGTGATCTGCTATCCTTTCCAGAATTCTCGAGAAAATAAGGAAATATATTGTGTCATTTTCTGTCTCTTCACCGCTACTTGCCTCCCTGTAAACATAAAGCTGGTACCTATCCACTTCGTCATCTCTGTTTATAACATTGTCTAGAAGTGATGTGTCATTGCTGGCAATACCATTTATGGTATCTTCAAGCATAGCCTTTACATTCAGGGCCATCCTCCTCACTGCGGTTGGGACAGGGAATGAGTTAAAATCCAATACGTTCTGCAGCACCACTGTCTTTGAGGATTCTTCAAAAATCTCAATTCCCATAACAAGCCTGGTGAAATGTTTTATCGTATCTCTTGTCTGCTGGTTAATGTAAGTCTGACTCTTTATTGTAAGAGTGTCGAAATTAGAAATGTAAATAGATGTTAGAGCCCTCAACAGAATTTCCCGGTCTAAGGCACTTTTCAGAGTGAGGGATTTGACAACCTCCTTTGGTTTCTGGTCACCCTTGCTTATTACCAGAGCAGTATCGCTTTCCTCGATCTTTATGTTGTCCCCTTTTCCGATTCCTGCCAGTTTTACCCACTTTGAAGGCAGTGATACTATATATGTTGAGCCACCAGTTACCTGAATCTTCCTGACATAAGATGCCACACTATAGAATGATGAAAATATATATAGATTTTTGTAAAAGTAATATCTAATATGGTTTTAAAAATGGATCTCAGAATATTTTCTTCTTTATTGCGCCATTGATCTTCTGCTTGAGATCGTCGCTTACCTCATCTATTGAGTGGGCGTCCTTGGCATGCTGGGCAATCTGAGGAATCAGATCATCCGGTTTCTTGGCCGAGACATGATAGTCACAGCTCATTCCAATATCCTTACATTTGAAGTGATAGCTCGCCATTGTTTATCAGTAAAATATATTGTATCTTAAGATAAATGTTTTGATTGAGGGATCGGGAATGGTAACGAAATAAATTGCCACTAAAGGAAGAAAACCGTTATTCCTAAGTAATTTCCAGATTAGAAAAGTTATCAGTGAAATATTTTTTATGCCATTATGGCTAGCACCTTCTGAATGAAGGGCGACCCTAAAATTAAAATTCTCTCAGACAGCATAGAGGAACTTCTGCTTTCAAGCGAAAATACGGGAAATATAATGCTGCTGGGAAGACAGGGGTGGGGGCAGAAAGAACTTCTCAAAATACTGGCAGGAAACCTGAGGAACTGGGGTTCGGAAGTTTATGAGGGCCTAACTGAATCTGCCCGGGAGATTGAGAAATACGAGCCCTTTAACCAGATTCTAGATTCAATAACAAAAACGAGCAAAGTAAGAGAACTTAATGAGATTCTTTCTGTGATGAGGTCTTACTTCAGGGGAGACAGGAGAGTTTTCCTTTTCTTCAGCAACATAAATCTCCTTTCCGACCCGACAAGGTTCCTTCTAACATACTTCATGAAAAGTTCCACAGATTATGGAATTTCCATTGTTTGTTCTGGGGCTACAGATCTTGAGTCTGCAAACGGAGACTTTGAAAACTTCCTTGATGTTGTAACGGGAGAGGGCCTGGCCAGAGTCTTCAACCTATCAAAACCGCAACCTGAAGATTTCAGGTTTGTGCTTTCCAACTACAAATTCCCGGAGGATTTCCTTAATGACGTTTACAGACTTTCAGATGCGAATTTTGCAATACTTGACTACATAATAAGATACTACAGGTTCCGAGGGGTCATAATGGATAATGGTGATATCGACTACAGGATTTACCTTTTCCTTTTGGTTCCAACAGAGATAAGTCAGTTTCTTGGTGGAATAATCAACTCGCTTGACCGGACCGGAAAACTCTCAGTTGCACTTCTTTCCTTCATGCAGATCACCCTTGACCCTGAGATCATTGGAGACCTCCTTTCCATAAGCGTAAATGATGCAGTTAAAACATGCAATGAACTTGTAAAAATGGGACTTGCCAGCAGGCTATATTCCAAGTTTGGAATGACAAGCAAGTTCATCAATCCATATTTCAAAGGTGCAATTCCGGATGAGATATTGCAGGAAGCTCTTAAGCTGTCCGCGAAATCGAGAAGTTTCCAGCTTCTACCTGTTGAGAACAGAATCCAGGTCCTTGAGCTTTCCGGTGACTATGAGGGGATATCAACTCTCGTGAAAAGGGAGTGGAGGACCTTCGTTAGGAAATTTACTAACACCCAGTCTATTCTAAGTTTTGTGCAAAGAGTTCAGGAGCATATAGAGGATGCCGAAGCAAAGAACATACTTTCCCTGATACGGTGTAATGCCATCTACAACTCTGATGACCTTGAAAAGGCCAGGAAGTGCTATGAAATATGCCAGGGGTACGATATCGATCCGGCCGGTGTCACTCTTACACTGGTATCCATTTACCAGTCACTTGGGAATAACAGGAAGTCCGTTGACATACTGGAGACCTTTGCCACTAATATGGCACTGGAGGATGCAGCTTCTGGCTTCCTTAAGCTTCTGATCGCAGAGGCAAGCTTTAACCTTGGGGATTATGAATTCGCAGAGAACAGACTGAAAGAGGCCACTGATATAGCGGATAAAAGCTCTGATGAGGAACTTAAGGCGAGAGCCTTAACACTTAAGGGCAACATGCTTCTGATCAATGGTGATTACCATGGATCTGAGGAATGTTACACTGAATCAGCCTCGATCAACAGGAGGCTTGGAATCTAGCTTCAGCTTTCCAGGAATTTGAACAATCTTTCAGTCTTATATTCCAGCAAAGGGAGATATAATGAGGCTATCAGTGTTCTTGATCAGCTGATTGACAATACATATCTTACAGGAGATACAACTCTGAGGGCATCTGCTTATCATTCAAAGGCTAGAATTTACGATATCCTGGGTAGGAGAAATGAGGTTACAGACAATGCAACAAAGAGTATTCTTACATCGAAAATTATCAACAATTTGTTCCTCCTTTTAAGAAACAAGTCTTTGCTTTTCTGGCATTATGTAAGAGATCTGTCATATTCGTCAGCAATGGATGAGATAAGGGAGGCTGCGCGATTGAATGATAGGTTATATTCAGGATATTTTTCAACATTGGGGAAGTTTATGAACTTCCTTGAAGGTTTGGAGGAATCATTCCAGGAGCCAGATTTTAAGGTTCCAGAAATTCCGGACGGAGTTGACAGGTTTCAGTTCTCTCTGCTTTCCATGCTAATAAGGAAAGTGTCTGGAAAGCCAGTAAATTTTAGTATCGAAATTTCAGGTATGATGAAACACCTTGATGATGAACCAGCCCTTAAGAATAGTATCTCACTTCTTATTGCTAACATAAATGGGGAAAAAAGAACAGTTCCTGAGTCAAATTCCGGTGATATAGCCAATGCCATTTCTTCAATTCTGCTTCAGAGAGATATTCCGACTAAAGAGGATTGCCAGAGATTGTTGACTCTTGGCGAAAGGATACCGGGGCTTATAAGAAAAATGAATTCTGACGACTTAGATGGCGAATCTTTTCGGAATCAGCTGAAATCAATCTGGAATGACTGATCATTTCTGAACCTGAGGTGGTGTCTGATTCTTCGGCGGTTCAAGCCTTCTCCTTGAGTTCCCAATGCTCCTGCCGATGAAAACACCCACTGCGAATATAAGCTCAAAATATACCAGGTAAGATATTGTATATGTGGGAATTACATCAACGAAAAGCTCAGGGACTCCAGTATTAATAGGTCCACTGAAATAGTTTCCACTGAACATGTTAACTCTTGTGCCGTTTAAAACAACAGAATAGTTGTAATCATATACCCCTGCCTTCAGATTTGACAGCGTAAATGTGAACATTGCCGAATGATTGGCATAAGTGGTCTCATTCATTTCACTGTATTTGATTGTTTTCAAATAATGATTTGGCCCGAGCACATTGACCTCCGATGTAGTATAATTTGGTGCATATGAAGAGTTACCGTCATATACCCTAACTGTAAAGAGATAAGACTGGCCTGGACCAGAATGGGAAAATGGCGTAACGTTTGATACGTATGTTAGGTTGTAAGGTGTTACTGTTTCGCTGTAAGTAGGCTGCGAATGATAAGCATCGTTAGCATAGAAAGCCGAAAATGCCATTCCTGCTACTATAAAAATAACTACCCCTGCAAGCAACCTCGTTGTTAATTTGTAAACCCGGAGATAGTGGAACACAAAGAAAGTCTCTACAGGTATTATGAAGACAATTATCTCACTGATATAAAATGATATGTAAACTATCAGAACAGCTATCAGGATAGATATTACAGGAGCCATAATCCTGCGGTTTGTTATTAGGAAGCTGTTATCAGAAAGCAATTTTCCATAATTCCAGCATTGTATAAATAGTTGATTTTTAATCAGAACATCAATGGACTAAATGAATTTCTGACACATTGATTCAAGCTGGAAACTTCTGGAAAATCTTACATATCCGCCTATGCAGTGGAAATAGAATCTGCAGTAATAACCGAAATATGTTATATAAACATTAGTAATAACTTGGTTATGCTCCCCTCAATAGAGGAACTCAGAAAGATGCGAAAAACACTTGGAATTAGCCAGAAAGACCTTGCTCATGTTAGTGGTGTGAGCCAGTCTTATATTGCAAGGCTTGAAAAGGGGGACCTTAACCCAACCTACGAAAAGGTTAGAAAAATATATGAATACCTAAACAGGGCAAGCCAGAAGGTAAACTCAATTGATCTTGTCGCTGAGAAAATTATGAGCACAAATCTCATTACATGCTCGCCATCTGATTCAATTATATCTGCTCTGGATAAGATGAGGAACCATGGAATTTCCCAGTTGCCAGTCCTTACAATGGATGGTAAGCTCATAGGATCAGTCTCTGAATCAGACATAAATGATATGCTTCTGAAGGGCTCCACTATTGAAAGCCTGAAGACAATGATAGTTAGGAGGGTTATGGGAGCAACCCCGCCTCAGCTTGACCGGAATTCACCTATTTCTATGGTCTATCCGATTCTGAAATTTTCAAGCTGTGTTCTTATAGTTGATGGTGGCGAGGTGAAAGGGATAATTACAAAGGCTGACATACTGAAGGCAGTTGAAGAGTATGCTTGATTACCCACTTCTTATAGCCGCAGCATTTATTCTGTTTATCCCCGCATTCATCGCAAACCCATCAGCAGTGATAACCGGAGGGCACTACCCAATGGATTTCAGGAAGAATTTCCCTGACAGAAAAAGAATACTTGGAGATGGAAAAACATGGAGCGGCTATTTTGGAGGCTCACTCATAGGAGTTGTCTCTGGGCTTGTTCTTGTTGCTATCTTCCACTTCGCACATGTTCTCCCATACCCTGTTTACGGCTCATCAATTGGAGGAATACTGGTGGCACTTTTCGCCATGTCGTTCGGCTCCCTCACAGGTGATGTTCTTGGTTCATTTATAAAGAGGAGGATTAACATCCCCAGAGGAGGTAAAGGATCGTTGCTGGACATGTGGCCGTTTGCGCTGGTATCGTTCCTCTTTCTATTCCTATTTGCAAGACAATTTTTCATGTACTATTACGGAAATATAATTGGCATACTGACAATACTCATAATCACACCACCACTGCACAGGGCAGTGAATATAATCGGATACAGAATTAAGAGGAAGGATGTTCCATGGTAGGGCCCGTTAAACTAGTCATTGCTGTCAGGCGGGATCTGGATATGGGTAAGGGAAAAATTGCCGCACAGGTTGCCCATGCCTCCGTTTCCTGCGCCCTGACTGCCCAGAAAACAGAGAAAAAACTCTTTAAGGAGTGGATCAGCGAGGGACAGAAAAAAATTGTCATTAAGGTTGAGAGTGAAGAACAGCTCCGGCAGCTTATTGGTATAGCCCGATCTCAGGGCATAATCACTGAACCAGTAAATGACGCAGGATTCACACAGGTATTTCCAGGCACACTGACATGCGCCGGAATTGGACCCGCTGAAGAGTCTGTGCTTGAACCACTGACAGGAAAATATCCCCTGCTTTAGATCACAGAGTGGTCTCCTCAGCCACTGTCTTTGCAGACTTTATAGTCCCGAATTTCAGGGTGAGAATTGTGACAGCAATTCCTATTATCAGTATTGGTGTCCACATGAACAGGTCTTCTCCCTGAAAACGCCCGAGAAGGAATGTACCCATTACAGGTGCAACAGGCTGAATGAAACTTACAATCAGCTGGAAGGCCCCAAAATACTGGCCCTTCTTGCCTTCAGGAGCCATTTTTCCTATTACTGTGTAAATAACAGGTGATATGATATTCTCTGCCATAGTTATGAGAATTACGTCAGCTACCAGAAACAGGAAATTACTTGAGAAGATAAGGAGGAAGAATGAGATAGAATAGATCATTACTCCTGCTGCTATCCTGATGTGGTCCCTCACCTTTACAAAGAGCCAGTTAATCGGTACCTGAAAAAGGACAACTATGATTCCATTAACAGTGTAAAGCAGACCAATTTCCCTGTTTGTGATGTGGTCCACTGATGACCAGAAGAGCGTTAAGGTTGTACCCCACTGTCCTGCTACAAAGAATGAACTTGCGATTATAAGAGATATGATGAGGAACAGCCTGTCTCCTGTAGGAAAATCTGTAAGGCGGCGTTCCTGTGAAACATTGAATTGTTTCCTGTTTCTTATGTATTTTACAAAGATGAACCATTCTATTATTGTTATGAACATTGGAACAAAGAAAACAAGGGAGAAATTTATGAATGACAGGAACCCTCCGATTGCAGGTCCGAAAGAGAAACCAATATTGGCAGCAATCCTTATGATGCTGAAGGCGTTGTTTCTCTCACTTTCCGGAGTTTCCTCAGTTATGATTACATTGTCCACTATACCCTGAACACTTGCTATGGGCTCGAAAAGGAGGAAGGTTGCAATGAGGATTATTATGCTTAGATTTTTGGCAACAACTATCCCCTCTATTAGGAGAATTATTGCCATCATTGGCGGAGTGATTATTGCTGCAAATCTCCTACCCACTTTATCGATCAGGTTACCCCCGTAAAGTGAAAATGGAAGGGAGAGAATGGCAGTTGCAAAGAATATCAGGCCAACATCAAAGAATGGAACTCCCCTTACCTCACTGAGATATATGGGGACAAAAATCCAGACAACTGATCTTCCAAGAGTTCTGATGAGCTGTGTGATAGAAACAACCCTCACATATATGTTTACAAGAGGCCCTAAACCTCTCCTTACCGAAAACTTCCCCATACATTTCCTGTTTGCGGGTAATAATTCATAGAGATAAAGAGATTCTCAATTTCTTCTCTCGAATAACTGTATTGCCACTATTCCTGTAAGATTTATTGTTAACCTGCACATGCTGAAGTGGTAATAAGCATTGAATTCAGGTCACTTCATTGTACTTGAGGGCCTAGACGGGTCAGGAAAAACATCCATAGCCAGAAGGCTTTATCAATTTCTCATTGAAAAGAATATAGACGCAATTCTGACAAAGGAGCCTACAGAAAACTTCCACAGAGTTGCCGAGCTTGAGGGAAAAAGGGATTATCTTTCTTCCATGAGGCTTTTCTTTGAGTTCACTGCTGACAGGATCGTACACTCAGAAATCATCGGGAAATGGATCAGCGAAGGGAAGATCGTCGTGTGCGACCGGTTCCTGTATTCCTCTCTTGCTTATCAGGGCACCATAATTAGAACTAAATTTGAACCACAAGATGACGGTATAAGATGGATGAGGGAGGTAAGCAGGGTAATTCATCTGAAACCTGAGATTTGCATATATCTTGACATAGATCCTGAAACGGCCATGAACAGAATATCCAGGAGGATGGACTCCGCATCCGGATTCGAGGAGCTGGAGTTCCTCAGGTCTGTAAGAAACACCTATCTTACCCTGCCTGAATGCTTGGAAAATAATATTGACGCAAGTATGAGTTTGGAGGATACACTTGAGTCAGTCAAATTAATTATAAACAGTAAGCTCAGGCTGTGGTAACTGTAATTTCGTCAGTGCCAATGATTACTGTGTGTTCCGACTGGGCAATCATTGAACCCCTGTGTTCTTTCAGGACAGGAAACTGGCTTACCTCACGACTGCGCATCATATCCTTCAAGTATCTCTCGTGATTATCCATTATTTTGGCCAGCCATCTCTCCGCGAAGGGCACGGTGTTGAAATTTTTGTATATTATCTCGTCCTGCCTTACCTTCGGGCTGTCCAGAATGTATATGTTTCCACCCGCCCCGTTGTGAATCATCCCTGGACCTGTGGATGCAAATGGTTCTATGGCTATGGTTATCTCTGGTTTTAGCTGCTTTCCATTGCCATCGTCAAAATTTGGGATGAATACCTCAGAATGCAGGTCATATTTGTTTATCCCATGACCACCAAGGTTCTTAACGGGATGGAAACCGCTGGATTCTATGACTGTGCCTATCTGCTTTCCTATCTCACGGATTGCTATACCTGGACGAAGTTTTCTTATGGCTTGATTAAGCGCATCTCTGGTTGAATCTATGAGATCAGAATATTTTCCAGTGTTTCCCACTTCAACAGTTGCTGCATTGTCAGATAGATAACCGTCTATCTGGGCGCCAACATCAATTTTTAACAGATCTCCAGTTGAAAGTTTCTTTCTGTCACCAGGGTAAGGTGTATAATGTGCGGCCTCATTGTTTATGCTTAGATTCACAGGGAAAGAAGGTTTTCCACCCTGTTCAGCTATGAATTTCTCAATTCCCTCAGCTATATCAAGGAGATAAGCCCCAGGCTCTGCCAGTGATTTCCCGTATTCCAGGGCATCCCTTCCAATCTTTCCAGCCTGCATCAGTTTATTCTTAACTTCGATATTCAATAACACTTCATTGATACTTTACATAAAATTTTAGCTGAGGAAGTCAGGCATAAATTAAATAATGTCTGAAAATTTTTGGATAAAAAGCCCCGTGGTGTAGTGGCCAAGCATACCGGACTTTGGATCCGATGACGGCAGTTCGAATCTGCCCGGGGCTGTGGGGGTAAACATGATCAGAGTGCTCGGCAGGGAAACAATTATTTTGGAATTGCAAACCCCTGAGACAGTTGAGTCTGTAATGAAGGCGCATGGGCTCAGCGAAGAGAGATATATATGCATACGCGGAGGCCAGCCACTCACAGCGGATGAGATAATACTTCCTGATGATGATGTGCAGATCCTGGAGATATTCTCAGGAGGCATGTGATCTGCATATTCTCCTGCCATAATAAAAAGAGAGGATTTCCAGTCGATCACCTTCACCTATTCTTGATATCTTTATGGAATCCTTCAAAGGATTGAGGTGTTTGCCTATATTTTTTCTTGATAGGCCTGAAACAAGAACTTCCGGGAAATAACGATTCTCATTCGCAACCTCAACGTAGAGCCTGCCTCCAGAAATGTAAGGACCCCTCAGGGTTCTGGGGTCCTGCTCCCATTTCTTCAGAAAATCAAGAGCGTTTTCTGATATTGCAGGCGGACCCATGTGTGTCCTGAATGCAGGCAGATATTGCACATCGATCTCAATAAGGATTTCTATATTTCCATTTACCATCATGTGGGTTCCGAAAACTCTGAAGCCGGAATCCGAGGAAACCTGGCGTACCATTTTTTCAAGCTTCAAAGCCTGGGAATAGATTATGTCGTCTACCATATCCGGCTTTTTGATTGTTATTAGAAACATTGCAGTTCCCCTTTCACGATATGCTGATCTTCCTGAGCTTTCAGGCAGAACGAAATAACTTTCATCAGGGGAATCCAGGTAGCACCTGGAAGTGACTATTGATGTATGGTAAGAATTCTCGGAAATGGCTGCCGCTGCATTCCTCTTCATGTCTGTGGGGTCCACAATAACCAGAGGAGAAGAGGAGTCAATAGCAGAAATATCGCCAAGTGTAGCCCTCCCCTTTATCTTGGAAAGCCACTCCACAGTTCCGATGAAAGAACCTAGGTGATAAATAAGCAGCTCACAGACGTATCCAGAGAACCCCTGAACTCTAACCTCCGAACCATATATTCCGGCACTCTTCAGAAAAAGCTTCAGCAGCCTCACTTCATCCTTCTGCTCCTCTGTCAGGTTTTTTCTTATGAACTCGGTGTGAAGCGGTGTTCTGTCCACTGAGCTTATCAATCGCTCGTCGGCAGAATGCTGAAAACATGGAACTATATCTATCTTGATGCCGTTCTCATATCCACTTACATAAGGGTGCTCCGCATATTTTTCCTTGGAGCCAGGCAGGCATTCGTGGCCTATCTTCAGGCCCAGTTTTTCCAGATCTTGCCTGCTATAGTCTTTTGAGAATACCACAAATATATCGATGTCTGAACCTGAGAGATTCGTTCCCTTCGAAAACGAGCCGACCACTATGGGTTCGGCGGATATGCCTTTCGAAGAGCAGTATAACTTTATCCTGCGAAGAACATCATCTGATGTCCTTGAAAGAATACTGGATTCATACTCTGAAGGTCTGGCTTTTTCCAATATACCCTTAAGATCCTGCATTCTCAATTAAATCCATTATTGCTCTGGCCGGTTCCCCGGCAGCCTTCTTCAGTGCAGAAATGGCCTTTTCCTTTGAAACTGAAGCCTGATCCATAACCAGTTTTATATCCTCTTCGCTGAATGGGGGAATTTCCTCTGAAACTGCC
>DAHWLW010000082.1:0-49732 GCA_027343465.1 Thermoplasmatales archaeon
CTATTCCTATTATTTTCGACATATTTAATCACCTTTTTTTCCTACTACCACTTTTGAAGTCCTCAGGACCTCATCATTGAGCTTGTATCCCTTCTGATATTCTTCCTGAATTATACCATCCTCTTTAGCATTTACTACTGCTACAGCTTCATGCAGAAACGGATCGAACTTCTCACCTTTTGCAGGTATTTCTCTGAGGCCGTATTTCTCAAGCACCTTCAAGAGTGATGTTCTAAGTGCCCTTAGATTGTCTGCCTCCTTGGATGAACCGATAGCAGAATCCAGTGCATCTACCACTGGAAGAATATTCCTGATTACATCGTGTGAAGCATTCAGGGTAATCCGGGAAATCTCTTTCTCCTTTGCTCTGGAGTAATTCTCCATCTCTGCTCTCTGCCTCAGAGTGAGATTTTCATAATCCTTTATCTTTGCATTGAGAGATTCAATTGTTTCTTTAAATTGTGAAGCGTCTGTTTTCCTCATTTCTGCGCCATATTTTTTTGAAAGCTCAATTTCATACTTTAAGGGTGAACTTAACCTCTGGCTTATTGTTGTCCGGGAATACATTCTGTAAGTAAATTTGTTCTTCTATATAAATACATAGCTTCAGACACTTATTTTCTCCAATACCATTATGTGCCTTGTAAGTGAACGGTGCACTCTAAAGCTCACAGTTTTCAATATATGCAGGTTTCCTGGAATTGTTAAGAGAGATGGATCATTGATCATCAAGACCAGCCTTCCTTTCTCCTTTAGAAATCCGGATATTCTGGAAAGTGCCCCGGTGTAGAATACCTTAAAATCTCTGTCCGAAACAAGGGAATTGCGGCCGTAAGGAAAATCCGTAACCACAGCATCGACTTTTCTCCCTGGGTCAAAGGAGAGTATATCTGAGTTAAATATGCTGAAATCTCTTATTCCGTAATATTTCAGGTTCAGTTTTGTCCCGGATGTCATTGCCAGTGAGAAATCATTGCCCATAATCCTTCGTCCCATGAGTGCTGCCTCAATAAGTATGCCTCCTGTTCCGCAGAAAGGGTCCAGAACAAGATCACCAGATTTTGTTGCTGAAATGTTAATCATAAGCCTTGCAGTTCTTGGGGACAGCGAGATGGGTGAAAAGAATGGCCTCAAAGGTGCCCTTCTCTCAAGGCTGCTAAGCTGAGTATTATTCCATTTTTCAATGCATATATACCACCTGTCAGCATGATATGCCCTTACAATAAAATCAGGAGAACTAAAGTCGATCCTCCCCTTTCCATTTAACAGTTCACCGATTACTGTTTCCTGAGAGGAATCATGACATTTTCTGTAATCTTTAACCCTTACATAGAATTTACCAGAGGGCAATGTAAGATAACAAGCGTCATTTATATTCTCTCCTGACCACAGAATTGAGGACAACCTCCTGATCGAACTTGCGCTGGTTAAACCACTGAACTCTCCAACGCCAGTAAAAAAATTATCATTGATCGTCTGAATCGAGAAGTCTTGGGTCAAACTTGATAACGTCTCTATCTCATACCTGTAAGCAGAAGGAAAATCCCCATATATCTCTGCGAAAAAATTCCAAAATTACCACTTTTTCTTATTCTGCTTTGGCCTTTTTTGGCTCCTTCTGTTTGATTTCTTTCTGAAGATCAGCCTCTATTGTTTCATACAATTTCCCGAGTTTTTTAATAGAGCGCTTCAGTGCAGCCTGTGGTTTTCCACTCTTGACTTTTATGAAGATCTTTGGATTATCAATCTTTGGATGCTTGATGAAGTATCTTGCCTCCTTAACCTGTTCATCCTGAAGTATCTCGTCTATTAATGGTCTCAACAGAGTGTTGTCATAATTTAGCATTTCAAGTGTAATACTGTCCTTTCCCTTATCAATTACCTTAAAGGAACACTCCATGGGGGAGAATCGGCTGCACATATATTAATCATGATGCACCCTGATGAATTCTTGAATTACAGTAACAACTGCTCAATGTAGGGAAGTGTGCTAACTTTTGGTTCCATTTGATCATTCTCTGAGAAAACTACAAATAACAAGTTACGATAAAAGTGCGTGAAAAGGGGCTCATTAAATGATTCGGAAATCAGAAAAAGTCGAGTTATTTTACTCAATTACTCTTTGAGCCCATTGGTCAAAAATTTCAATGGAAGTGAATCCTAGATGGCTACACCTAAAAAAGTTGTAATAGTAGGCGATGGAACTGCGGGAATTGCAGCTGCTAACAAGCTGAGATTCTCTACCACCTTAAGTGAACTTGAAGTTACTGTTGTTGGAAACGCATCCAGACATTTCTACAAGGCGGATGGGGTGCTTATTCCATTCGGCTACAGGAATTACAGAAAAAGCGTCAGACCAACCAACTTTCTCCTTAACTATGGAATTGATTACATCAAAGATGATGTGATCCGGATAGATGTAAAGCAGAGGGCCGTATTCTTAAGATCCGGCAGGTCCATGGTAGCAGATTACCTCATAATTGCTTCTGGAAACAGAAATGCGCCTGAGGAACTTCCAGGATACGAAGGAGAGGCAAAACATTTCTTCGACCTCCAGCATTCACTTGAAATCAGAGAATATATGAAAAGCTTCAATGGCGGCCAGATAGTTGTTGGGTCCTCCAACAGAAGTGATGCCTATTTTCCCACCCTTGCAGAGTTTTCACTTTTAATGAAGGATTATATTAAAGAGCATTCGCTCGATGGAAAGAGCCCTGTTGTTTTTCTTACACCTAATGATGAAAATTCTTTCAGCAAATTTGCGTCATTGCTTTCCCCCATCATGGAAAAGTGCGGCATAGAGGTACATAAGAAAGCTGAAATAACATCTGTTGACAGCAAGAACAAGGAAGTTGTTCTTTCAGATGGCCAGAAAGTCAAGTACAATTTGCTGGTGGCATCTCCACCAATGAGGGGGAGAGGGTTAATATCTGACATTTCTGCTGTTGATGAGTACGGATATGCCAAAGTTGATCCAAAGAATCTAACTGTGGGCGGTTATGACGATACCTATGCAATAGGTGATGCACAGAGGAATACAATATTCCGCTCAGCAGTGTCTGCGCACAGGCAGGCAATGTTTGTCTCCTCGAGAATAGTGGCAGATTGTGTTTCAGGACTGTCAGAGCCAGAATACAGGGACTCAACACATGGAATAATCATTACAGGCAAGGACAAGGCGGCTTCTTATGATGGGAACGCTTCTGGAGATATTTCAATGGGCCCAGAGAGTCCCGGGAATTTTCTTATAAGGAATTATTCCGCAGATACTTACTTCTCATCTATATTAAGGGGGATGATCTGAATGTCAGAAGAACAGAAACAGAAGGAATTTCAGGGACAGCCTCAGGATAACATAGAGTTATTTCTGAAAGAAATTATGGAAAATACCGGCCAGCTTGAGGCTGCAATCAAAGTAATAGTTAACCTTAAGGAAACTGGTATACTTGACAGCCTGGAACACCTGTCGCATCTTGTGAGCTCCAAGGAATTTCTGCATGGAGCCCAGAAAGCCATGAATCTTCTATCAGCCCTCGTACATTCTATGTCCAGTGAAATGTCCTCTAACGCAATAAATTCTATACTCTATAATTCGGAGGCTATATGGGAAGGCATGGTAGTAGGTGCAAAAAACCCTGAGGCAACTTCCTTCCTGAGGTTGTATGCCATGCTGAAGGACCCGGAAACTTCTGCTGGTCTTACCGCAGTACTTAACGCTCTTAAAGCCATTGGAATGGCGTTGAAGAAAGTCCCGGAAGACTGATAAAAATGTCTTCACTAGAGGTAAATTTCAAGCTACAGCGGAACAAAGGCCTGGTATCTTCAGATCCTGAAATGGAGGAAGTTGTTATAAAAGAACCATCCGCAGATAATACCCGGATGTATTCCCCAACACAGTTTCTGCTATTCGGGATGGCTGGATGTACCAGTGGTGATGTCATTTCAATTCTTGCCAAGATGAGACAGAATTACACAGATTTCAGAGTAAAAGTGAGAGCGGAACGTGAAGAGGAGCATCCCAAGGTAGTTAAATGGGCTGACATCCATTTCATGTTCGAAGGTGACATTGATCCAGACAAGGTAAGGAAAGCAATTAACCTCTCTCTAACCAAGTATTGCAGTGTTTCCATACTTGCTATACGTGGTGGAACCGATCTAAGGTATAGCCTCACAATAAACGGAAAAAGTATTGATAAAGAGAAAAAACCAGACCCTTCCCTTGCATAACATTTAATCTCTGTGGACCCGGCTCGGTTCAATTTCTTCTTCAGAGAGATATTCTTGTATTACTCGAAATTAAGTGCAATGAGCACATGTGAGAGTGTTCCATACTTCAGAATATCCTCATCTGCGGCAAACTTTGACGAATGATTAGGGAATACCAGGTTTTTTTCTTCATTCCTTGTTCCCATAAAATAGTACGTACCGGGCGCTTCCTCCAGGAAACGCGACACATCCTCTCCACCCATGATAGGGCCAATGTCAATTACCTTGAATTGCGGAATAGTTTTCAGAATCTCTATAACTTTTTCAGTCGAAGCGGGATCGTTATATGTTACTGGATAGGCATTTTCCTTGAAAGATATGTGGCCTTTCGCACCGAATCCCTCTATTATTCTGGGAACAATTTCACTCATCTTCCTTTTGACTTCTGCCCTCATTGTCTCGTCCAGAGTTCTTATGGTTCCCTCCATGTGCATTTTTTCCGGTATTATGTTATCCTTCGTTCCACTTGAAACCATACAGACAGATATAACGAGAGGTTTGACCTGATTCATGAATCTTGCCCTTATTCCATAGATTGAATTGATCACCTGTGCACCGATGAAAATAGGATCTATGGCCTCATTTGGCTCTGAACCGTGACCACCTTTCCCTATTATTTCTATTTTAAAGAGATCAGGGGCCGCCATTACCGGGCCGGATCTTATTGCGATAGTCCCCGATGGTGAATTACTCATAACATGAATGCCAAATACGTGATCCACATGCGGATTTTCCAGTGCACCGGCCTTTATCATCGGTAGTGCACCTCCCTCCCCTCCATCCTCTTCGGCTGGCTGGAAGAGAAACTTGACATTTTGTTTCAGTTCGTTTCGATGTTTTGCGAGTATTTTAGCCGCACCAAGAAGCATGGCAACATGAGAGTCATGTCCACAGGCATGCATCACCCCGGGAACTTTTGAAGAGAATGGGAGCCCAGTCTCCTCAGTGACAGGCAATGCATCCATATCTGCTCTCAGGCCAATAGTGCGATCTCCATTTCCTCCTTTTATCAGCCCAACTACACCATGGCCTCCAACTCCCTTTTTGAACTCTATGCCAAACTCCTCCAGCTTTCTGGCTATAAAAGACTCTGTCTCCGATTCATGGAAAGAAAGTTCCGGATGCTCATGAATATGCCTTCTAATGGCAACTATCTCGTCATTTATCTCCTCTATCTCTTTCAGAAGGTTCTCTCCTTTCATATTTCAATTAGGAATAATTAATATTTATAATATTGGATGAGCCTGGCAGTTGTTAAAAGGTGAAAATCTCAATGATATCTGTGGAGATTACTTTGAATTGCAATCAAATGGATTTCGGGTATGAACTTTTGAGGCCATTTCCTGTAAGTATTACCACAGGTTTCAATCCCTTCAGTTTCAGGGCACCTGCGTAAGCTACTGCAGAACTATATTCAATAAGTATACCTGACCGCGCCAGCATTTCTCTTGAACTTATGATCTCATTCTCACTTACCATGAGCACCTTTCCATAACCTTTCAGGGATTCATACATCTCATCCAGAAGAGGAGGCGACTGTGAGACAAGAGCATCGGCTACAGAAACATATGACCTGGGAGGATTGTATTGCAATCCCTCCATCCTGTGATAAAGCGGGGAGACAAATTCGGTCTGTACGGCTATAATCTGTGGTATCCTGGAAATTTCCCCTGAGTTGAGAAGATGCCTGAATCCGTATATCACACCGAGAAGCAGTGTGCCAGCTGACACAGGCATCACAACCGCATCAGGAACATGCCAGTTCAATTGTGTCATGATTTCGTAGCTAAGCATCCTGATCCCATCTCTGAATTCAGGCCTGAGAACATGGCTTGCATAGAATCCAGGGGCCCTTTTGCAGGCTTCCATAACGTTTTCCCTCGACCCTTGAACCGTATGGATTTTTGCACCGTAGCTCTTTATCTGGTTTATCTTGGGCTCACTGGCATTTTGGGGGACATATATATTCGGTTTAAAACCTGCCGCTGAGGCATACGCTGCTATGGAGGCCCCAGCATTTCCAGATGAATCCTCGTTTATATCTGATCCCTCAGGAATTTTTCCAAGAAGGCTGGATATGAGGGTGATTGTGCCTCTATCCTTGTATGAATATGTGGGTGAAAAATAGTCAAGTTTCAGGAAAAATTGCTGTCTTTCTATAAGAGGAGTAAGAGTTTCACCCAGGCTAACCCATTTTGAAATATATGGAAAATTGCTTTTCAAGTTTGAACTGAATTGAAAATCATGGACCGGTCTGAAAAGACCGCCACAAGAGCAGTAGAGATCAAAGTTATTGCGTTCCTTCCGACACCTGAGGCAGATGAACTTCATAAAAATTAAAGAGAGGCGTAATATGCCTCATCGTATGGCTCAGGTTTCAGCCCTTTCCTCTCCCTTATCTTTGCCACAATATCTTTCTGAAGCTCAGATGGCACTCTCTGATATCCATAGTTTTCAGAACTCCAGAGGACTTTTCCACCCGTAGCACTCCTTATTGCAGAGGCGAAACCAAACATTCCGGAAACTGGAACCTTTGCCACTATAACAAGATCCTCCCCATCCTGGTTCATTTCCTCCACGACACCTCTTCTCTGCTGAATTTCGTTAGTTACAGAACCCATTATATCCTGAGGAACGTTGATGAATACCTTTTGCATTGGTTCCATAAGCACCCTCTTTGCCTGAGTCATTGCACCATAAATTGAGTTCCTTCCAGCTGGAATTACCTGAGCTGGACCCCTGTGAATACTGTCTTCATGAAGCTTTGCGTCTACCAGTCTCGCCTTGATCCCGAAAACTTTCTCATTGGCAAGTGGACCCCTGTTCATGACTTCATTGAATGATTCAATCAGAAGTTCCATTGTCTCATCTAGATACTGAATTCCTTTTGTTACGTCAACCATTATATTATTTCCTTCTACCGCTATGAGACCTCTGGCTTCCTCTCTTGACAGCCCATTCTTTTCCAGGATGTCTATCAGAGCTTTTTTGTCTTTGAATTTTGTTCCCTGAGGGACTGTACCTTCTTTAATAAGGGCTATTACCTCCTCGGCCAGCGGCTCTACCTCGAAGTAAAACCTGTTGTGTTTGTTTGGTGACTTTCCTTCAAAAGGCCCTCCTTTGTGATCTATGGTTTCTCTGTAAACTACAAGAGGCTCGGAAGTCTGAACTTCCACCTTGTAATCGTTTTTAACCCTGTATAGAGTGACTTCCAGATGGAGTTCACCCATTCCTGAAATTAGGTGTTCTCCTGTCTCCTGATTTATTTCAACCTGAATTGAGGGATCAGCCTTTGAAACGCTCCTTAGGACATCTATGAGCTTTGGGAGATCCGCTGTATGCTTTGCCTCAATGGCAAGTGTAACCACTGGATCTGTGTAATGCATCATTGGTTCGAAAGGATCCATATCTGCATTGGATGAAACCGTGGAGCCTGCAATGGCCGCCTTAAGGCCAACCACTGCAGCAATGTTTCCTGCATCCATCTGATCGACAGAAATCCTATCAGGACCGACCATCATTGCAAGCAGCTGAACCTTGAATTTAGTATTCCCCTGCCCCGCAATGTAAAGTTCGCTGCCTTTCTTGATTGTACCGCTGAAAACTCGGCCTACAGCAATCTCTCCTGCATGGGGATCAATGATAATTTTGGTTATCATCATACTTACAGGGCCGTAGCTGTTGCATTCTGCCATGGCTTTCCCAATTGGTGATTCTGCATCTCCTCTCCATATCTGTGGTATCCTATATTTCTGAGCCTCCTTTGGGTTGGGAAGATGCCTGATAACCATGTTTAGAATGATTTTATGAAGCTGTGCCTTTTTAGCGAGTTCTTTCTGTTTTCCGTCCCTCACCAGTTCTGCTATATCTTTAAAAGTAACGCCGAATGTCTTCATTGCAGGTACAGATATAGCCCAGTTGTTATATGCAGAACCAAAGGCTACCCTTCCGTCCTGAACATTTACCTGCCAGTCCTGGCGGAACTCTGCTGGAGCGTACTTTGCAAGAAGCCTGTTTACGTCCATAATTATTTTCAGGAAACGCTTCTGCATTTCCTCTCCATTCAGCTTAAGTTCATTTATAAGCCTATCCACCTTATTGATGAACAATACTGGCTTGACTCTTTCCCTGAGTGCCTGCCTTATAACTGTTTCAGTCTGTGGCATTACTCCTTCCACAGAATCAACCACAATAATACAGCCATCAACGGCCCTCATTGCCCTTGTTACATCTCCACCAAAATCGACGTGACCAGGGGTATCTATAAGGTTAATCAAATACTCCTTCCCATCAAGTTCATGAACCATTGAGGCAGTAGCAGCGTTTATTGTGATTCCTCTTGCCTGTTCCTGTTCATCGAAGTCAAGCATCAACTGTTTTCCAGCCAGATCCTCACTCATCATTCCTGCTCCAGCGATCAGGTTGTCACTCAATGTTGTTTTTCCATGATCAATATGGGCTGCGATCCCCATATTCCTAATTCTGTCAGGCAATTCTATAAGTTTCATTGCCTTGGCGATATTGTCCTCTTTTCGACCCATATAACACCAACTTTATTTATCGGATATTGAACAGTCTTATATAACAATAATTACATCTTTTCTCGTAATCATTTTTGGCTTTTTTTCAATGTATTAAGCTCCAATATCAGTATCGTGGGCTCCTTTTTCTTCAATAATAAATACTTGATTACTGGATGGTACCTCATAATTAAGTGAAATGTTGGTGCTTATCCATACGAACGGTAGAGTCACACCCCAAACAAGGAGTGAGAAAAGGAGCTGCTCTGTGGAGCCAAATGGCCTATAGACAATATCAAGAGCTATGGCGGTTATGTAGAATACAATTATTGCCAATGTTGTAAACATCATAGTTATGAATTGCAAATAAAGTCTCCCTGCCCTCTCAGACAGCGACTTGAAAACAATGCCTGAAAGTATCCCACCCGATATAGAAGACAAAGACATTGCTATGAATCCTAAGATAGAAAATGCAGCGTCTGATGTTAATGGTGGATAGTACCATAGAAACATTAGTATTGAAGATATTAGAATAAGAGAATAAATCACTGGCTTATTCATGGATATTGGCCTTCTTGTGAAAGTCCAGAACCCATAAAATACAAGTATTCCGTAAAGGAACATTGATATATTTATAAAAGCGAGTACAGGCAGAGACCTTTCAAAACCAAAATATATCGCATACAAACTCAATACCGGAATAAGAACTATAAGAGCAACGTTCAAATAGACGAACCTATCTGTGGAAGGGAACTTCCACACTTTTTCCAGGAAGATAATGCGCTTTCCTCTGATAAAGTAAAGTGCAAGGAATACATTTGTCATAGCTACTAGGAAAATGCTGAGTGAAATAAGGGGGATAACTGCGCTCAGTAGGAGTGTCGCTACGATTGAGGGAAAAGCAGCCGTTATTCCCTCGCACTGGCATGAAAGAGCCGTTAGTGCACTGTTAGCAGATCTGCTGAAATTACTAATAGAAGATGAACCGGGATTTTTTGAAAGATGGAATATTAAAAGGTAGTTTTCAGTCAGGACTGCAGCAAGTGCCGAGAAAAGCACTATTATTGGAAGGCTCACAGTAACAACAAGATACTGGCCATAGAAGATTATTCCGTTGTAAAAAAGAAATGGCACACCCAATGGGTTTTCATCATCATATATAGAACCAATAAGAAGAGCAAATTCATTTGGATTTAAGTAGAACCTTACTGCACCTCCAATGAGGAACATTATGAAGACTGCAATAACAAATATTCCAGTTCTTCTGAAACCATGGGGGAAATCATCTGATATGGATACGTACATCAGATACAGCAATATTGCAGAAACAACTGGAAAAATAAGCAGGGTAAAATTGCTGGAAATAACCAGTGCAATTCCAATGTACCCTACCATTAGAATGCCGGTAATATAGGAGAGAATTATTGGATGCTTCCGGTTGATAAACATAATTGCTATCAGCAGGAATAAAGCTAAAAGGAAGGGCTGATAAGTACTGCCAGCAAGTATTGGATCTGTGTAAATCCTTGAATCTGCTCCACCAAGGATATACATAAGATAAATGGAAAAAAGAGATAAAAAACCGTAAGCTAATCCCTTCAAAAGTTTTGGTCTGTAAGCAAGCTGGGATGCCTCATTGTTCTCTGTATTGGCCATTCAATCTTATTTAAACCCTATAACCAGATCATATTTATTCATTACCTAGTTTTGAGTCAGCTTTTAGAATAATGTCTCGGTACAATGAAACGCAAGGGTCAATAGGTATTTGCTACCCCACCATAGTCTTTTAACATAGGAGATAAAGACACAAACCACTTCATAGAATTTCCATAAAAAACATTCCAAAAAAGTAATCAACGAGGCATGGCGGTAGGATTTTAGAATGGCGTCGTCAAGACCCGAACCAATTTACAATTATAAAATCAGTCCATTCTTTTCATGATATATGAAAAACTTAAGAACGTTCCTGAACCTAAACCGACCTGAGAAAAAGAATCATCCTTTGATTTAATCTTTATAAAAATAACACTGGAAATAAATGAAAAAAAGAGATTTGGCTATTTCCTAACTCTTTATCTGTATCTCTATCTGTACGCCGTCTGGAATTGGTATCCTCATCAGTTGCCTGAGAGTTCTTTCGTCAGCGTCAACATCAATCAGGCGCTTGTGTACCCTCATTTCCCATCTGTCCCATGTGGGTGAGCCCTCTCCGTCTGGGCTCCTCCTGACAGGAACAACCAGCCTTTTGGTTGGAAGTGGGACAGGGCCATGAAGCTCGACTCCAGTTCTTGATGCTATTTCCTTAATTTCGTGACAGACTACGTCCACCACTTTGTGTTCTGCACCGCTCAGAGATATTCTGGCCCTATATGACGCCATAAAGTTCACCTTATTTTGTTTCTATTTCTATACACTGCCCGGCTGCTACAGTTTGACCCATATCTCTGATGGCAAATCTGCCGAGCTGAGGGATGTCAGATACCTTCTCTATCACGAGAGGGCGATCTGGAACTACTTTAACAATGGCGATATCTCCTGTCTTAATGAAATCCGGCTTTTCCTTGAGAGTGGTTCCATCTTTTGGATTCAGGGTTCTAAGTATCTCTTCAAATCTGCAGGCGACCTGAGTTGTGTGTATGTGGAATACTGGCTTGTATCCGTTTGCTATAACACTTGGATGGTTAAGTACGACCACCTGAGCGGTAAATGCCTTGGCTACTGTTGGAGGTGCACTTGCCGGGCCACAAACATCTCCTCTCTTGATATCATTCTTGGCTATTCCCCTTACGTTGAATCCAACATTGTCTCCCGGCTCTGCCTGAGGCATATTCTCGTGATGCATTTCTATTGACTTCACTTCACCCTGCTTGTCTGCTGGGAGAAAGACGACCTTGTCCCCAACTTTCAGAACACCTGTCTCAATTCTGCCAACTGGAACAGTTCCAATACCTGTGATAGAGTAAACGTCCTGAATTGGAAGTCTGAGAGGTTTGTTTGTAGCCTTCTCTGGAGGCTTAAGAGCATCAAGGGCCTCAAGAAGTGTAGGGCCACTGTACCATTTTAGGTTATCTGACTTCTTTGTAATGTTGTCTCCCTTGTATCCGCTGATCGGTATAATTGGTATGTTCTTGTATCCAATTGATTTTAGGAGTGTTTCAATATCTTTCTTTACTGCTTCGTATCTTGCCTGGCTATATGGAGGCTGGGTTGCGTCCATCTTATTAACAAGGACAATAAGCTGCTGAACTCCAAGTGTTCTTGCAAGGAAAGCATGCTCTCTGGTCTGTGCCATTACGCCCTCTCCATCTCTCGAGGATACAACCAGCATCGCAGCATCTGCCTGACTGGTACCTGTAATCATGTTTTTGACGAAGTCCCTGTGACCAGGTGCATCTATCAGAGTGAAGTAATATTTGTCTGTCTCGAACTTCCTGTGTGAGAGATCTATAGTTACTCCTCTTTCCCTCTCTTCTTTATATCTATCCATAACCCAGGCAAATTCGAAAGTTGCCTTTCCCTTCTCCTCTGATTGCTTCTTGAACTCCTCTATAATATGTGCTGGAATTTCTCCATGCTCAAAAAGGAGCCTTCCTACCAAGGTAGATTTTCCATGATCTACGTGTCCGATCGTAACCAGATTAACATGTGGTTTCTGTGTTGCCATCTGCTTTTCACCTAATTTACTATACCATATCTTTATAGCTTATAAGGGACTTTTGGTGAGATCCCTACGCTTCTTCGACAATGCCTAAGTAAATAAATAGATTTGTATGAGTGGAAACTATTTGACTCCTTTAAACCAATTCAAGCGGCTTTGTGAGTTAAATATTAAATAGCGTAAATCTATAACTTGTCATGAATGTTGAGACTGCCATAAAAGCCGGTGTAGCAATTTCTCTGGGATTAACGGCCCTGTTTGGCTATTTTGTGCTCCTTAAGCCTTTCTAAATCATCTATTAGATTCACTTCCTTCTTGTAGTTTATACTTTTTCGGCCTTATCAATAGAATGTGTAAGATTTCTATATTGTAATCTGATAACGGTTAATGGAATTCATAGACCAGATTAGATCATTTCCAGAGCAAATTATGAGCAAGGAATATTTCCATATTGACAGGGATTTCAACAATATTGTAATTTCAGGAATGGGCGGCTCAGGTATTGTGGGAAGGGTATTTTCAGAGCTGTATGAGAAGTGCCCGGTCCATGTAATTTCCGACTATTCAATACCTCACTATGTTGACGGCAAAACCATGTTTATCGCCATAAGTTATTCTGGAAATACTGAGGAAACTTTGGCAACAGTAAAGCAGGCCAAGGAGAAGGGGGCACAGATCAAAGTTATCACTTCAGGAGGTGAACTTAGCAGATATGGATTCGAAACTGTGGAGGTACCTTCCGGTATGCAACCCAGAAATGCCCTGGGCTATATGCTTGCTCCATTGCTGAACTCTCTCATGAAAATTGAACACTCTGAGATGGATGCAGCAAGTAAGATCCTTAATGAGATAGAAAAAGAAAGTTCTTACCTTAAGCAAATGGCTGAAGATATATGTTCCAGAGACCTTATCCCATGGATAGTTGGGTATGATCCATATGTCTCTACAGCTTACAGATGGAAGACACAATTCAATGAGAATGGCAAGATTCTGGCAGTAAACAGTACCATTCCTGAGTTGAATCATAATGAAACAATGCCTCTAAAACTAAGTTACGGCAGAGACAAATTCTACTTCATTTCACTTGGAAACCCTGACATTGAAAGAACTTCTAAAAGACTTAGAGTAACATCTGATCTGACCGGAATAGAGTTTCACAATGTTAAGGAATACGGGTCCACTAAACTACAGAAAATTCTCAGTATGATTCACTCGGGAGATTATATCTCCTATTACGTAGCAATGCTCCGTGGTCTAGATCCGATGGACGTTTCTTTGATAGAGGAACTCAAGAGGAGACTTTCCTGAAATTTTCTATCTCACTTCCACCCGGTGGCAGAACTGACTCCAGTTCTTCCTTTTGAATGCTTAATAGCCTTGAGAGTTCCGTTACTGTATCAATCCTTTTTGTCTTTCCAGGGATTATTTTGTAAAAGCCTTCATGGCTTTCCCAGTTACCATCAGCAGGCCTGATAATTGCCCTTTCCGTATTCTTAAATTCTTCTTTGCCAACCTCAAGTTCCATATTCAGATTGAAGAGGTAATTCCGTTTTCCCCTGACTATCCATGAACCCGTGGAAACAAATTCACCGGATTCAGGCGTCTTGCTAACCTGGGAAGGAAGTACCCAGTATGCGGAACCGCTCCTTAGTCCGGCGGACCATGCCCTGGAAAAAGATACCGCAAAGGTGCATGCCTCTCTGATCGTCTGCTCTGAGGGAACCGACTCGCCTTCTACTTTGATTATGGTACTGGGTGCACCGTATACGTCTGCATGGACATAGAGGTCCTTTTCCTTCAGATGTTTCTTCACGATTTTTTCGTTGCTTTTAGCATCTCTTCCTGATATAACTAGGAATCCCTCGCTGGAGCGAAACCAGTGATAAACCTCATACCATTCTTTTGGCCTGACTTTCTGCTTGAGTTTGGGTTTTCTGTCAGCTTCTTTTTTAGAGGACTCTATAGCCCTTAAAGCCCCCTCTATCTTTCCCTTGTAAGTCTTAGAATCCTGGAACAGCTCACTCATATTCTGTCCGGCTGTTTTCCTGAAATCGAGATCAAATTCTTTTTCCTCGATAGAAACAGTAAAATGTTTTGTTGCGGGGTCAACCCCAGTGACACTGATTCCTTCCATGACAATTGGTAAGGAAAGGTTGTCGTTTGCCTTTTTTCTGACAAACATTATTACCTTATCCAATGCATGGAGATTTGAACGCATCAGTTCTCCTTGAATTCTTGATTTTTCTGACCTTTTCTCGAATTCCTCTATGCTTTTTTCCATCGATTTAATTCTTCTGGAAACTGAGGATTCAAGTTTTTCATCTTCCATATTATGATTTTTGAGAAACTGTACCATTGCATCGTTGAAACCTGCAATTTCCCTTGGATTTGACTCGATGTGCTTCATCAGTACTGGAGACAGAAACAATGGCTCTTCATATTCATAAGCAAAATCTTTTGAAGATTCATCAAGGCATTCCCTCAGTACATTACGTATTTTTTCCATAGACGCAGAGTCGTAGATCATAGAATCTTTTGCGAATCCCGCCCTGAAAACAATTTCCTCTGCAAGCTCTCCGCCAAGATTAAGCCGTGTTGCTAGTGTCTGGACTAGTCCCCCCTTGCTTTTTGACAATATTTCTGAAAGTTTGTCATTTCCAAGAGAAAGGGGATCCACAGAAGATGGGGGAATATAGGGTTCTCCCTTTATCACCTTTCGGTTTTTCCATTCTCTTGGATAAAGTGCGAAATCTATCTTCCCATCCTGAGTCAACACAAGGTTTCCATCTCTGAACATCTCGAATATCAACTCCTGGCCTGAAGACAGCTCAAGAATAACAATTCTGTCAAAATTCGGCTGCCTAATCCCAATAATTCGTCTTTCAGAAACCTGCTTTCGGAGCATCATGGCAAGAGAGGACGCTTCACTGGGTCTCTCGGCATCCATGAAGAAAATTCCTTTCTTTAGATCAACATAAAGGAATCTGTGGTCCTTGTTTTCCCCAGATATTTGAAATACGAATTTACCTGAGCCAAGGTCATAGACTTTTTTAAGGAATGCACCTTTTAGATCTTTCCCGTATATGTTTATGAAAGCGTAGATATCAAGAGATGATTGCCTGGAGTCCAAGGGGGTAAAATCTATACAGATATAATAAGTAAATGCTATAATGACCAGTATCGAATTACCATATCTGAGGTTGGGAAAACATTTAAGATGGCAAGCGATAAGCAAGAGGAGATAAATATGGATTTCAATGGAACTTTCGAAGTTAAGGCACCAATATCAGAGGTCTACAATTTTATTATGGATGCCAAACGCCTATCCTCCTGCATACCCGATCTCAAGGAACTTTCTGTAGTAAGCCCTGAAGAATTCAATATCGTGGTAAGAGCAGGTGTGGCCTTCATTAAGGGAGACTTCAAAATTAATATGAAAGTTGTAGAAAAGAATGAACCCGTGCACGCAAAAATAAAAGGGAGTGGCCAGGGTCTTGGCGGAACACTGGATCTTGAGGCAAACCTTGACATGAAGGAGGCTAAAGATGGTACAGTAATGGACTGGAAGGCAGACGCAAAGGTAGGAGGTAAAATTGCCTCTGTAGGCCAGAGGATGATAGGAAGACAGGCCGAGAAGATCATAAACGAGCTTTTTGAGGGAATTAAAAATAATCTCTCAAAATGAAGACTATTCATCCCGAGGTTCTACTGATGAGTTCATCCCTGACGTTGATTCATTCTACGGGCGATGAACCACTTGCCCGTATTTTGATTGAAGCGAACAAGAATGAACTAGATGGCCTGTGCTCTGAATCACATATGAGCAACAGCTCTCAACCTGTTCAGATATTTGAAAAAGGAATTTACATTCTGTTGAAAGACTCTGTTCTCAGAATGGGAAAATTACTGAGATCAAATTTACCACTTGCACTGATACTTGTCAACCCTTCAGTTAATTCAGAAATTAAGGACACGTTATTTTCTGTAAGTTCCCCAACTCTCATTATATCATGCCAGAAAAAAAATGAGTTTGATCCATCATCCACTTCGTTCCATGATCTCATAGCGGGCTCAAGGATGAGAATTGTGCATAATTGTGATCCTTCCAACCTAATAGGAAAAGAAAGGCTTGTTGCGTCTATAATTAAAGAGTTTATTATGGAACTGATGAAATAATGCAGTCAAAGATAGAAATTCAGATTAGGTATGGAGACATTGATGCCTTGGGGCATGTAAACAATGCAATATTCCTTACATATTTTGAACTTGGAAGAGTTGACATACTTAGAAGAATAAATGGCGAATTCTCAGCAGATAAGGCAGGAATAGTAATAGCACATGTTGAAGTTGATTATAAAAAGCCTATTGTCTTTGATTCATCTCCTCTTTTGCTGACAGAAGTATCTGCCATTGGGGATAAGAGCATCACTTTTAGCCACAGGCTTGTTGATTCCAATGGCTCAGAATTTGCTTCTGGAAAAACTGTTTCCGTATGTGTTAATGAAAACGGGAAAGCGATTTCAGTGCCAGATGCATGGAGAGCGAGACTTTCAAGTTAAACGGGAGCTAGCGCTGCCCCTATCCATGCTGTAGATGCAGTAAGAAATATTTCAATTAAATAGAAGGACATATGGAGAGAAATATCAAGATAGATACTCTTCCTGAGATAATAAATGGCACCATAGAGTAGAGATGTTGCAAAGTTATCGAATATAAAAAAGTACAGATAAACGCCCGGATAAGAACCAGGCTTGAGTAAAGGCAGGCCGAGATAGAATATAGTATAAAGAACTGCTTGGATAACTAAAGCTTTCCCCATTCCAGTCTTCCGGGAAAGAATTTCTGGGATTAAGAATCGGAAATTAAGCTCTTCAAGGATTGCCGGGTAATAAGTTATAGAGAGAACATAAATCGTGGACTGCTTCAATAGGGCATATACATATATCCAAATCACAATTACCGCAAGAAGTAGAAACACATCTTTTGACAGAAAGTTCTTCTTAATAGGTAATTTTTGCCTGAACAAGAATAAAATCATTGCAAAGACGAAAGGTGTGGTGTAAAGATAGACAAAGAAGAGTATGTGAAAGTCGAATAAAAAGAAGAAACTTCCAAAAATGAGTGCCTCTCCCATGACTGCACAAATTACTCTTAGGATCCATGATTTATAACTGATTGACTGGTTCGTTATGACCTCCCCACAATTTCTTCCTTCTCAGAGCTCAATATTCCATAATTGTATCAAGAAATATAACTATAAGCAGTCAAATAAGTGGACACTATCTTATGCTTACAAATGAAATGGAAATTAGTAAAAACATTAAGTAGAAATTTGAATAATGGAATACCTGCCTGAAATATTTTAAGGAAAAATTGTTCAACTTCGGCCTTATAACCAGATATAGAAGGAGACCATCCATGAGAACTGCTAAAATGATGTAGTACACGCCCACATGTATTGCACCTGTAAATAGAGGCAGAAGACTGTATATTATAAGAACGATGGTGTTTGTGAAAATCCAGCCAAAGCTCTCCTTTATACCAATTTTTGCAGGAAGCATAGGTAAAGAAGCACCCCTGTAGTCTTCTACATTATTTACTGCAAGACTCCAGAAATGTGTTGGGGTCCACAGAAATACCAAACCCGCGATAAACAGAGATGTCAGAGAGACGTCGTTTGAGATAGCAGCCCAGCCTGCAAGGGCAGGAAAACTGCCTGCAACCCCACCAATGACTATATTCCAGACCGTCCTCCTCTTAAGGAACATTGTGTAGAGAAATACGTAACTTACAAAACCCAGAATAATAAACAAAGAAGTTAAAGGATTAATAAGTAAGAATGAAATGGCCCCAGAGCCTGCAAGCATCAGGATACCAGTTAGAAAATATGACCAATAATTACTGCTGTTCAGTATATCTTTCCTTGTTCTTGTCCTTTTCATGCCTGAATCTATATCCATGTCGTAGATATTGTTAAATAAAGCCGCAGACATAGATCCAAGGGTACCGGATATTAGAAGAGGCACTATGTAAATAATTTTGGAGGAAAATGCCGGATTAGAAAAGAATGCTGCTACTGCGACCAGATCAACTAAAAAAGTAATTTCTATTTTAAAAATTTTTGAGAATTCTTTAAGGTTCAATATCCAACACCGAAGTTAGCCGTTTTGGTAGTAACTCCTGTATTGAGATCTGAAATATAGTTATTTCCAAAGTTTTTAACTGAGTGGGGAATAAGATTGTTTGACAGAGGTGCAGCATGACCAACATCTGCAGTGGTGTTCTGATAACTTCCAACTATTATAACGCCTAGCATTGAAAACGGATGAATAGTGCACCAATATGTATAGACCCCTGCTTTTGTGAATGGAAATTTGCCCTGAGAGTTGTGACCTATTGTAGTTGTGATTTGAGCGGTAGACAGCACTGTATATGAAACAGAGGGCTCGTAGGCTTTATAATCTCCCAGCATTTTGGAGTTCGAAATATTACCATTTACTATTGGTAAATTTGCAGTTGAATTTGTTGTCCCAAGATATCCTATAGTTAGTGTGTGAGGAGCACCATCCTCTTCGGTCACGTTAAAGTATAGTGTCGTATCGACCTTTACAAATATGGTCGGGTTGATAGGTTTACTTGAATTGATATTGTGATAATGCTCGTCCCATCCTGCTGCGTCTGCATAGATGTGGACATATGCGACGTTTGTAGCAGCGGAGTAGTCTGAGCTCGTAGGAGTAAGGCCACTGCTACTTGGACTAGTAACTATATAAGTGAAAGACAAGCCCACGACGATAATTATCAATAGACCAAAGGCAATTCCTCCTTTTCCCTTTACATTCATTTTACTTACCACCTCCAACTATGCCTGGGCTCTCCATTGGTTCATTAGCACTTATTTCGAAAATATTTGATGGATCAGTTACTGGATCAGTCATCCAGCTCCTAGTTATGTTATATAAGAAAACCAATTGACCAATCCCAATGATTACACCACCCACGATAGCACTATCCTGATATGGCTGGAAGAATGGGAAATATCCTGCTACGGCTCTTGGCATTCCAAGGAAACCTCCAACACCCCATGAAAAGGACATGATGAATGAGCCCAGAGCAGTTATATACATATGCCATTTCGCAAGTCTTTCATTGTAGACTCTACCGTTGGAAAAGGTTGGAAACAGAAGATAGAATGCTGCCATGGAGACACCTAGTGTCAATCCCACAAATACGAAATGGAAATGACCAGTAACAAAGTACGTCCCATGAGCTGTGAGATTAACTGCATCATCTCCAAGCATTACCCCCATTGCACCCCCAATTATGAAATCAAAGATGGCATTAATAACAAAGAGCATTGGTACTGTTAGCCTGATTTTCTCAGCTGTCCATAAGGTGGCGATCATATTGAAGATTGTCAATGCAGATGGGATAACTACTATGAACGAGGCTATAGTAAAGAACAATACCCAGTCTGTTCCAAGACCAGAATTGAGAAGATGATGCCCCCATACGAGTTCACTAAGAATCATTAGAAGTCCCAGTGAGAAAACAGCTGAAGAATAACTGTAAACCGGTTTCCCTGAGAACCTAGATATTATTTCGTACATAATTCCGAAGAATGGCATTATGGCGATGTAAACAATGGGATGTCCCCAGAACCAGAACAGAATCGCAAACTGCAAAACCGTATGCGTACTGGCAGTAAAGAAGACAGGATTGAAGAAATCATAGAAAAGCATTCCCAGACCAACCATTAATGGAGGTGCTGACGTTACGAGCATAAGCAAAGTAAACGCCACGGACCAGGCAAAAATCGGCATCTTGGAAAGTGAAATCTTATCTGATCTATCTATGAATATAATTTTTAATACTACTACGCTTGCAAGCATCATCCCTATGAATATCATTTCCATTGCAATTATGGCCAGCCAGTTGTAAGAACCAGCTCCGAATGGAGTCAGTTGTAATGAGAGTGGGGGGTACATATACCATCTCATGGATGATCTTGATAGGACAAAAAGTGCGCCACCCAATAGCCAAATCCAGTAGGCGAATGATGAATATGTACCCATGTTATCTCTTTTAAGTTTAAGATAAGATGGCAATAGATAGTATCCCAGACCGAGTGCCATCCCAACAGCAAACATGTAAATCATTAATGTAGCATGCTCTGTTAGCAATATATTGTAGATAACCGGAACGATTATAGTTGGATTCGGGTCAGTAAGAGATACTCTCATTAGTACTCCAAGTGCTCCTGCGATAAAGAGAAACAGGAGTGATGTGAAGATATACCTTAATCCTATACTTTTGGAGTCATTTCTGAGGAGTACGGAAAAACTGGCTGATACTCTTCGGCCATACATTTCTTCCCTTTCATAAACCTGAGGAATTTCATAACCATGCTCTTCGGCCTCTGTTGTTACCTCCTCACGCCCAGTTGCTATTAGATAGTATATCAGGAATCCTATGATTCCTATCAAAGAACCTAGAACTCCTACAACTATCAGGATATCAGTCTGATTCATCATGAACCACCCGAGGTTGAATTTGCTGGAAGAACTGTGAAATATCCCCTCATCTCATAGTGATCCTCTCCACAATACTCGACACATTCATAGTATAATTTTCCTGTTTTTTCTGGTGTAAAGACAACATGATTATACTGTCCGGGAACTGCATAGACCTGTACCCCTGCCCCTATTATGAATAAATCATGTATAACATCTCCTGAAGTGACATTGAGAGCATAACTAGTTCCTTTTATCAGGTAAACATGAGTGGATGGGGCAGTCATGTTAGGCAATTCGAAACTCCATGACCACTGAACTCCTGTGACATTAATTGTTGTAGTATTAACATACAATGATGGATTGTATGTATCCTGTGGAATGTTCCTCTCATGCCCAAGTATACCATATACATTGTAAGCAGCACCGCTGGCCAATAATATGATAACAATTCCTATAAACAGAATTTCAACCTTCATTTTGCTGTTCATCTATAATCCTCCCAATCACCGTTACTTATACCGTGCTTATACACCGGATAAAAGAGTATAATTATGCTGAAAGCTGATGCAGCTATACCAGCAGAGACAACATAGTCTATTTGCAGCAAATTGGACAAGCCGGGATTTGCCACATAAAAAGTGCTCAGTAAGAACTTCAAAAGAAAGAATGCCGCTAACCCAATTATAATTGAAACAATTAAAATTGAAGCGATTAGCTTTTTGCTATCGTCCATGCAATTGGATTGAAAAATGTTATATTAAGATTTCCCAACGCAATACGAAATTAGACAGTCTGTCACTGCTTTAAAAATATAGAACTTCGAATTTTATACACTCAAAATGAAATAAATATGGAATCTTTAATCCACATCTTTTGTAGATACCTTGACTTCCCTCTTCTTGGACTGAGATTCAATGACCTCGAATTTGCCTTTGAATTTTTCTAGGACTCGAGGGAGTGATGTATATTCCATCTCATCCTCAGGAAGTCTGTGAGGTTCAAATGGACCCATTCTCCTGAGATAATCAACAACCTGACTGGCAGTTTTTCTTGCTCCATCAAAGGCGGGATCGTCAAACATATCAACAGGTCCAACGAGTTTTCCGTCTTTTAATACAAATCCCAATCCAATAACCTTTGGAGGGCCATCAAATCTTGACATCTTTGCATCTTTCAAACTAACAGGCATGAGTGGACCATTAAAGGACCCCCTCATCCACCCAGATACCATATATGGGAATGAGAAAGCCTCCATGGCTTCGCCTGAAGCTGGTAGACCGGACTGTATTCTTACAATTCCCGCTGGATCATCTTTGCCAACATATTCACCTGCGATGAAAGAAAGTTTGTCAGTACTTATGACTGCAACATTCTCATCTGGAAGTTTCTCATGACTCTTCTTTGTGTAGACCCTCTTAATTACGTATCTGCTCTTAGAACCTATTAACCCCAGCAGGTCATACATATGTTCCGGACAGTCCAGATAAATCTTTTTAGCCTCAACTATGTCCCACACCTCAAACCTAAACCCATCGTGCATATTTGTATCAATAACTAATCCAGGAGTATTATAAGGATCAGCAAACATCTTGAAAATTGGGAAATTGAAAGCCCCCGGCTCAGTTTTGTCCATCATGTAGACGATAAAAGGTTCCGATTTCCTAGGGGTAATCTCCATTTCAGCTATCCCCGGCCCCATTCCTTTGATGTTGCCTGAAAAAGAGTCCTTCAGAAGATCCTGGCCTGCCCCATAAAGCCCGTATTTCTTAGCTACTGCAGTACCAGCCTTAAAAGCATTCCATGCGAGTTCATGTACTTCAGGAGAGTCAATACCCATGTTGTGAACCATTGTTATCTGAATGTCGTCCCCGACACTTGAAATATGGAAATCTGAAATGATGTTTTCACCATTCTTTTTGACGTATGAACCGACTTCTTCGACAACTGGTGCAAATACAGTTGTATGACCTGGCAAACTTCCAATGTCCGCTTTAATATGAGATATTGTTACTTTCATATACTTTCTATTGTTGAAATATATTTAAGGATTTCTGTGACTAAAATCTAAGTTCGTTTATTGGTTAAAATTTCGTTTTTTTAATTCGTCGTTTTGTAAATATCACAGTCATGATGCTTATGCTTGGAAAAATGTATTAATCAAAATTCATTTAGGAGGACTGTTGATATCCGATTTAATAATAGTTCTTTTTGCAGTGATCATTTGGATCGCTTTGATTTATTATTTTGCACCTGCCATTAGAAAAAGCAGAAATTTTTCTCCATATGGCCCTGCCCTCATGGTAAAGATTACGACGAACAGAGGACTCCTTGATCGTGCTTCAAGGAGATTCCCTGGAAAGGGATTTTCAAGAGTATCAGTTGTCATAGTTATAGTAAGTGCAATAATTGCAATTGCAATGCTAAGCTACGGCATTATTCTTGGAATCCTTGAGCTAAAGTCCGGTATATCAAGTGCGGCATTACCTGTAACAGAGCTGATAGGTCTTCCGGGAATCAACCCGGTAATCCCCATTGGTTATGGTGCTGCTGCCCTCATATTTTCTGTTGTTATTCATGAAGTATTTCATGGTATAGTAGCAAGAAAACACGGAATTAAAGTAAAATCTGTTGGAGCTCTCTTTTTTATAATACCCATAGGGGCATTTGTGGAGCCAGATGAAGACGAAATGGTAAAAGCGGACCCTGTTGTAAGGAGAAGGATCGTGGCTGCTGGACCCGGTATAAATATAGTAATAGGCGTCGTTGCGATTTTAGCTATAATTTTCCTTATGGGGCCGTCCGTTCATCCCATACATAATGGTGCTTATCTGGAAGAATCCGGCTCCAAACATATTACTGTTCCTACAGGATCAGAGATAATAAAATTTGGAAATTATAGCGGGTCCAAAATTAATACTCTTGCAACAAATTCTACCTTGATGCCGGGAAAATTATACAATGTCACCTATTTTGACCATGGGAAAGAGAATAACACTACGTTAGCTGCCGGCATAATGATTATCTCAACTATTCAGGGTTATCCTGCATACAATAATTTGACACCAGGAGGGATAATACTCACTGTTAATAATACTACTATAAACAATGACACCCAATTGAATTCTATTCTGGACTCTGTTTCACCTGGTTCACCTGTTAACATATCAGAAGAAATATTTCCTGCAAATTCCGCAACTGGATTTGTCGTAAAGAATGCAACTATTGGCACTGTTTCGAAATATTCTTACTATGCCAAATATGATCCTTCTGCAAACAAGGCATCTTACAAGAATGAAAGTTTTATAGGAGTAACTGTGGATTTTGCTGGGCTTGGGACCATACCAATATCGGATTTGGCGCCCATTATCACTGGTGGAATTATAGTAAAGAACCCGGTTTCAAACTTCCTTGGATATCTCGGTCTCCCATTTGAGGGACTTTCACCAGTACCATCTGGAGTCGCAGCACTTTTCAGTGTTCCTTTCTCACCCCTTGTCTTCTGGGGGGTCCTTAACACACTCTACTGGTTATTCTGGCTTAATTTCTTATTAGGTATTACGAATGCCTTGCCATTTGTTGTGCTAGATGGGGGTCAGTTTTTCAGAGACACTCTTTTCATAGGAGAGAGAAGGAAATCGCTTTCTTTCCTGAAGAGTGACAAGGTAAAAATGGGCATCAGCACATTCCTAAATATGTTAGTATTTCTCCTTCTATTTGGCTCCGTAATACTTGCAGTCCATGGTGTATAGTGCATGTTATTTCTAATTCTAAGAAGCGATGGATTAATAATACCAGAAGAAATTCACGTCTGGCAGTATATAAGGTAAATACCTAGAACTGTCAATTCATGGTTGATTAAATATGGCATTTCCAGAAGCTGTAGAAAGAAGACTAAACAAGAAAATATGCATGAGATGTGACGCTAGGAATTCCCCGAACGCGACCAGCTGCAGGAAGTGTGGATATACTGGTCTCAGGTTCAAAGCAAAGGAAAGAAGAGGGGGACAATAAACACAAAAGAAACCCCGAAAGTTTGTATTCTAAGAATGGAAGGCACAAATAATGAATTCGAGGCCTTCAACGCATTTCTCGAGTCAGGCTGTGAGCCTCATTACGTGCATCTGAATCAACTCAAAAGGAAGAAAATTTCCCTGGAAGATTTCTCGTGCCTCTTTATTCCTGGTGGTTTTTCAGCAGGAGATTACATAAGGGCAGGTGCAATCTTTGCCAACAGGTTGAGGAGTTCTAGCTTCAACGATCTTGTGAGATTTATTGACTCCGGAAAACCGGTTATTGGAGTTTGCAACGGGTTTCAGATTCTCTCAGAAATGGGGTTCCTTCCGGGATTAGATAAGAACAGAGCCATAGCTCTGGATCATAATGATTCAAACAGATATGAATGCAGGTTTACCTATATCAGAAGAATTTCCAAAAACCCAGTTTTCAATAAACACTTAAAGCTGAATTATCCTTACGTAGTTCCCGTAGCACACGCAGAGGGAAAGATTAGATTTTATGAAAGAAAAACATTGGAGAAACTAATTGATTCCGGTCAGGTACTTTTTAAATATTCAACTCAAGATGGCATTGATGGCGATTATCCCTGGAACCCAAACGGCACAATTGAGTCTATTTCAGGCCTTTCCAACCCGGAGGGAAACGTAATAGGTCTTATGCCACACCCGGAAAGGTTAATGGACGAAAACATAAGGTACAGTGGAATCAGGGGGGAGACAACAATAGGTCAGGCTTTCTTCAGCGACATAAAGGAATATATGTTAACAGTCTAGGAGTCGTAATAAACAGCTGAAATTGAATTCAAAAGCTCTGCTGAATTCTTCCTGAATTCCTCAAGAGTGCGATCATTAACAAGCATAAAATCGGAAAGAGAGATGGTTCTTCCTATGCCCCATTCAAGCTCTCGCGTATCCCGTTTATTAAGGCCAGCCTTGTCCTTTACATCGTCAGGCCGGCTCCTTCTCTGTATTCTTCTTAGACGTTCCTCCTGATTGGCATAGATCGCGATCACCTTTACTTTACTGAACCTATTTCTAAAGAACTCCAATTCTTCAATGTTCCTGAGGCCATCAACAATTGTCCTGTCCGGTTCCCTGATAAATTCCGATGTCCTTCTGGCCCATATGTCCATCCCATGTAATTTCCTTTCATCGGATGCATATTTACCAATTTGCGAATCATTTTCTGCAATTCCCTGTCTCCTGGCATAATCCTTAACCGTATTCCCCATGTGTACATCAAGCCAGCCCAGTTTTTTTGCTACCTGAACAAATTCATCTTTTCCTGATCCCGGCATTCCGGTGACTATCAACATGCATACCTGAAGGCGGGATTTATTCAATATGTTTTTCAGAAGAACAAACAGATTTTTCTCTTCAGTCATGGAGGTAAGATAAAAATCCTGAAATCTTTCATAAAGCAAATCCCATTAAGCTTTTTAACAAAATAAGCATTACGTATCGATTCCAAATGGATCTGAACTTAACACTTGGCGGTCCTCAGGGTGGTGGAATTGATACATCTTCTAACATGATTACCCGGGCCTTTGCAGCCGCAGGATATAATGTTTTTGGAGTTAGAGAGTACCATTCCAACATAAAGGGGAGGCATAGCTACAATCACCTCAGGGTGAAAGAAGAGAGACCAAGGTCTTTGAAATATCCGGTAGATATTCTTATTGCCCTGGATCCTGACACAATCTTTGAACACATTGAGGATGTCGGTGATGGCACAAAAATAGTATACGATAAACAATTCGAAACCTCTGATCTAGCCTCAGCAAGAATGATAATGAGAGATACTGCAAAGAGGATAAAAGAAACCCTTCAGGAAGAGAAATTGCCTCTTAACATAAAGGGTGCACTTCAGCTGATGCAGAAAAAAGGTGGAACCCCTATTGCCGTTCCCTTCAATGAAGTTGTTTCATCTGCAATTTCAGATGGTGTTCCCACAAGATATTTCAACACTCTTGGATCCGCAATTACCCTGGCAATAGCAGGTCTGCCAGCAGAATTTGGAGAGGAGTCAATCAGACAGGTCTTCTCGGCAAAGGAGAGTGTTGTTGCAGAAAATATCAAAGTAGTTAAAGCAGCCTATGAATACTGCAAAAACAATAATCTTGCCGGAAAAACCATACCTAAGCTTGCAAAGAAAAAGAGATTCCTGATAACTGGAAATGATGGTTCAGCTATTGGCAAACTGATGGGCGGGCTGAGGTTTCAGACTTATTACCCTATAACCCCAGCTAGTGATGAAAGCTCGATTCTAGAGGAACATGGTGCAATCTCATTCATCGAAAATGAGAAAAGAAGTCTGAAAGATTCAGGCATAGTAATAGTTCAGACAGAGGACGAAATATCCGCTGTTACAATGGCTCAAGGGGCTGCAATCACTGGAGCGAGAGCATCCACAGCAACAAGTGGGCCCGGTTTTTCGCTAATGGCAGAAGGTATCTCATTTGCAGGGATGGATGAAGTCCCCATACTGATAACACTCTATCAGAGAGGCGGGCCTAGTACTGGCTTGCCAACAAGGAATGGGCAGTCTGATCTTCTTTTCGCCTTAAACACCGGACATGGTGAATTCCCAAGAATAGTCATCTCGTCTGGAGATGTGGAGGAGTGCATTTATGACGCAATGAAAGGCCTGAACTATGCCCAGAGGTATCAGATGCCCGTTCTTCATCTCATTGACAAGAACCTTGCAAATACCAGTGACCTTGTACCTGAGATAGATTCTAAAAGAGTCAAGGTAAGCCAGGTTCTAGCTACCAAGGATTCAGAATCTTTCAGAAGATATAACCTCGATACAGAAAACGGAATTTCGAACGCAGGATACCTTGGAAAGAATATCTTCTGGATGACGGGTGATGAGCACGATGAACTTGGGCACGTTACAGAGGACCCGGATATAAGGGACAGAATGATGAGAAAGAGGTTCCAGAAGCTTAAAACTGTTGAAGAAGAGGTTCCAATGAATGACAGAGCTGTGTTATACGGCCCTGCCGATGCAGAGATCACCTTTGTAACCTGGGGAAGCCAGAAGGGCGTTATCCTTGATGTTATGGAAGACCTCAAATCAAAGGGAATTTCAGCAAATCTTCTTTACATTAAGATGTTTGAGCCATTTCCATCTGAGTTTGTTTCCAAAATACTGAAAAAAGCAAAGCTTGTCATTGATGTTGAAAGCAACATGCTGGCTCAGGCTGCCCGTGTAATCAGAACAAACACAGGCATTAACATTGAGAAGAGTATTCTGAAATATAACGGCAGGCACATAACCGAAGACGAACTTCTGGAATCTGCCATGAATATTTATAAAAACAGAAAAGAGGAGAAATTGGAGGAGGTTTTGGAAAATGGCGCATAATTTTAAGAGCGATGTAACTGTGGACTGGTGCCCCGGATGTGGGGATTTTGGAATACTCACATCCATTACGCAGGCACTTTCTGAATTGAATCTTGATCCGCATAATGTGGTTTCTGTTTCTGGAATTGGTTGCTCCGGAAAGACACCACACTACCTTAATATTGGAGGTATACACACCCTGCATGGCAGGTCTATCCCATTTGCCACAGGAGTCAAACTCTCCAACCCAAATCTTAAGGTAATTGTACCAGGCGGAGACGGAGACATGCTTGGTATCGGCGCAGGACATTTTGTTGCAGAGGGCAGAAGAAACAGCGGACTTACAATAATTATTTTCGATAATGAGGTCTATGGTCTTACAAAAGGGCAGGCCGCCCCTACAATGCAGCTTGGAGAGAAAACTAAAGGCCTCAGCAGAGCGAATATATTTGGAAAGGTTAACCCCATAGCCCTTGCCCTTGCATCAGGATATTCATTCGTTGCCAGAGGATTCTCCTTTGACATGAAGCAACTGAAAGAGATAATAAAAACAGCGATTCTTCATGAAGGATCATCAGTTATAGATGTTCTTCAGCCCTGCCCTACTTATAACAACATAAACACAATGGATTACTACAGAAAGAAAGTGTACAAGCTGGAAGATGACAAGTCATGGGATCCAGTTGTAACAGGGGAAAGCATGGATAAGGCCATTGAACAGTTCCAGAAGGCCTACAACAAAGGACTTGAGTGGGAAGAGAGAATTCCAACGGGAATATTCTACGATAACAGGGCCATTCCTGCCTTCACAAAGAGACTGAATGAGTTCGTACCACAGTATTTCAAAAATCCACCTTCTGATCAGATCGTCTCTGGCACAGATGGCTATACCCCAGTTGATGTGGTCAAGACATTTGCGGACAAGACCATTTAGACAAAAAACAGGTAAATGAAAACGGCTCCGAACACGAAAAGAAACATGGAGCTGAAGATTTTTATTATTTTTTCCATCCTGTTTTCAAATTTTTTCGTTGCAATCCTAACTGCCCCAGTTAGTATGAACACCCACAGAAGAGCTCCAGCGAAGAGAAAAATGATTGTAAGAATTCCAAAACGCTCGTAAACACCAAGCCCTGCCGTGAGCCACCAACCGATCTGAAGTGGGTTTAGCAACCCTACTGATACTCCTGAGATATAACCTCCCTTTCGGCCATTGTCCTGCCCTTCAGATACCCTGGAGATAAGAATTCTGTATCCCAGATAGATAAAGAAAGCTGCCCCGACCGGATAAATATAGTGCACGTACCTGTAAAGTGAGAATTCGCTGCCGATAAAAATTGTAATTACCATGAGAATGAAGTCAGCTGTCATAGCTCCAAGCCCAACTAAGACAGCCCCGGGGATGCTTCTAGTGGCCCTGTTTATGAGCATAGAGGTAATTGGGCCAGGTGGAGCAGCCAGAGAAATGCCGAGCAAGAGGCCTCCTGATGCTAGAAGAATAAAATCCATTAAGATACACTTCTCTATTTTCTCACCAAATGATAAAATAATTCAAAATGGTATTGGATCATGGACATACAGGATAAATTCCTTAGTTACCTTAAAACAGAAAAGAAAGGATTTGAAGATGCAGCCTCCGAAGCAGAGCCAATAAATGCCGAAGTGAGCAGAAGAATTGGATCCAGAGATTACTGGCAGGTATCACCGAGGGAACTTGGATACATATATGCTTCTGTCAAACTTTTTGGTGGAAGAATCATAGCAGAAACGGGAGTGGGCCCGGGAACTACTTCATATGCCATACTTAAGGCTTCAGAAGGTTTCAATGGGCACCTTTACAGCTTTGACCTTGGAATGCCATTCGGGAAGGAAAAGGACATGCCTGTTGGTTTCATGATACCTGATGCCCTCAGGGAAAGATTTACCCTTATAATTGGGGACACAAAAAAGACACTTGAGAAGAATCTCATATATTTCGGGCCATTTGATGTGTTCTTTCATGATTCAGAGCACACATATGAGCATGTTAAATTTGAACTGGAAACTGCATTGAAAAACCTGAGAAGCAAGTTCCTTATCATAGTGGACAATTATGACTGGACCAACGCACCTGATGAATTTGCAAAATCACACGGTTTTAATCTATTCCACCCGTTTGATGATCTCTGTTTCATATTCCCGGACTGATATTTTTGCGTGGCTCAATCATCAGCTGGTTTAGAATCCCTTATATTTCCCAAAAATTTTTCTGCGTCGTCCTGATCTATTGAATCGAACCTTGCCTGCCTTACCATTCTGCTTCCCTTGAATGATGAGAGTACCTCATCCTCGAGAAGGTACTTCCGGTAATGGCTTATCTCGCCATTTGTCCTGAAGAACCTTGTTCTTCCGTATCTTCCAAGGCTCTTCGTAATTGACGTTAAAAGCCCATAGTCCTGCAATTCAGAAAGTATGTCACTTATACGACGTATTGAAAGGGGAGAAATGCCAAGTTCTACAGCCATATTCCTGTAATTCTCCTGTATTTCTCCGGTAGTAATCTGTCCGCTTGATGTTTCCTGTGATATTATTGTGCTTAAAAGGACCATCTTGGAATGAAGAGGAAGTGTAGTTATGGCTTCCCTGACAACATTCATGTCAAACTTGTCTCTGGCCTCGTATATTTCTCTGTCGGTAAGCTTTTCTCTCTTTTCCCTGACTGCTATTTCGATGGCAATCCTCATCAGATCAAGGGCTTTCCTGGCATCCCCGTGCTCCTGTGCTCCTATTGCGGAGCAGAGGCTGATAGCTGAGGGTTCCACGCTCTCTTCCTTAACAACCCCTTTAAGACGGTAGCTGATAATATCCCTTAACTGATCGGCATTGTAAGGGGCAAATACAACACTTTCCTGATTAAGCCTGCTCTTAATTCTTGGTTCAAGTGTTTCTATAAAATGTGCATCATTGGTTATGCCGATAATTGACGTTATTGTCCTGGAGGAATCATCTATAATCTTCAGAATCACATAGAGAGAATCACCGCCATTCTTAAGGATCAGTTTGTCAAGTTCATCCAGTATGATTACGAGCGCCCCCATTTCCCTGGAGAGCAACCTCATCAGTTCCAGATAGATTCTGTCTAGAGGCCATCCAAGAGATGGAATCTGCTCATCTGTGTCACCCTTAAGGGTATTGACAACATTGACAAGTATTGAGTATGGTGAATCATATATCTGGCAGTTGCAGTATATCACCTTTGTTGAAGGGCCTGTAGCTTCTGAAAGTAATTTAGTGACATGATGGGCTGCAGTTGTTTTCCCTGTACCTGTTTTACCGTAAAGGATAAGATTTGAAGGCCTCTGTTTCCTCATTATACTTGCCAGAATCCGAACCATGTGCTCTATTTCCTTCTCACGGTGGGGGAGCTTTTCAGGAACAAATGAACTGCCTAGTGTGTCCAGATTCCCTGTAATAATGCCAGAATTTTCAGTAAAATTGAAGAACGGATTCATTGAATCTACCAGAATTATAGCAAGTCTTCAGTTATACAAAAATCTTTTTTGATTCCGTAAGGCAAATTTTTAACAGTGGTGCATGCAGAATCTTCCGAAGCCTCATTCCTTGTTAAAAAATTTCACTTTTATTCCCTTCTCCCTCATTATCCGGCCCAAAAGATACATAGAACCTGTGACCAGAACATCTGAACCTGAGGATATGCATTCATCATATGCCGTCACCGGATCCTCGATTACACGGGCCTCGCGGAAAAGGCCTGAATACATGCTGTACATTTCTGCTGGAGGTATGGCCCTCTCTGGTTCTTCAGGCGTAGTAAAAACTACTCTGCTGCTAAGGCCGCGGAGAATCTTCAGATAACTGTCTACATCCTTGTCTGATAGCATCCCTACAAGAAGAAGCGGTTCCCGACTGGAAATTGCCCTGTAACTTGATACCAGAGAGTGGGCGGCCGGCGGATTATGTGAGGAGTCCATTATAACCAGCGGATCCTTGGATATGACCTGCATACGGCCTGGCCAGCAAGTGTTGGTGATACCTTTTTCTATTCTGGCTTTTGACACTGACTCCCCGGAATTCTCCAATGCCAGAACAGAGCAGATTATGTTATTCCTCTGGAAAAGGCCGGGTAGTGAAGAGGAAATCCTGTATTCTCTATTGCCTGTCTTGAGTCTGAATTTAACACCATCAACTGAAACGCTGAAATCCTCTGTGACAGCATCTTTCCAGGAGCAGTGTAACTCAGAACCTCTGGATTCTGCTATCCTTTTGACAGTTGCGTATACTTCAGGCTTGTTGTCTCCTAGGACAACAGGAATTCCTTTTTTGATTATGCCGCCTTTCTCAAAAGCTATTGAAGTCAATGAGCAGCCTAATTTCATTGCATGCTCGTAACCCACCTGAGTTATGACACTGACCATGGGGGAAATTATATTTGTTGAATCAAGCCTTCCTCCAAGCCCTACCTCGACTGAGGCATATTTGCAGCCAGTATCCTGAAAGTATTTGAATGCCAGAACCGTCGTAAGTTCAAAGAACGTGGGATTTCTATTCTTTTTCCTAAGAGATTCTATTTTTCCCCTGTAATCGTTAATAAATTTCTCTATGTAGTCATCCGGTATGGAGTTGCGCCCCGATACTATTCTCTCGTTAAAGTCTACAAGGTGAGGCGAAGTATAGATCCCAGTCTTTGAAGAGTTCTGAAGGATATTATATACAAATGCTGAAGTGGAGCCTTTACCGTTAGAGCCTGCTACATGCACTGACTGGAAACTTCTATCCGGGTTACCCAGCATGCTGTTGAATTCCCTCGTTACCTCGAGGTCTAGTTTTATGCCTTCCCGCATAAGAGAATACATATAATCAATCACGGATGGCTCCATAAAGATCACAATTGACAGAAGCGGTTTCTGCCGTACGAATCACAGAGCCCAATATTAGGATTTGCCTGTTCTCTAAAGTGGAGATATTCTCATCTTTATCTCCCTCAAAACTTTATATTACTCTACATTCATGTAATGATGGAGACAGAATTTCTATTCCTGAAAGATCAGTATGCCAGAGAAGCAGACAGCAAAGTTGTATGGCATGAGTTTACTGATCTTGTTCTGGACAGATCAGTATTCTTTCCTACGGGTCATGGGCAGCCCAATGACAGGGGGAAGGTCGTTATAGATGGCAGGGAGTACATCATTGTTGACACCTGGCTTGACGGAGAAAGCATACACCTTATGTCCCATGATACTTTCCCTGATGATGTAAACGGAAAGATTGCACACCAGGTTCTTGACTGGGACGTCAGATACATGCACATGAGGTTCAGGACAGCCCTGAAGATACTCATGGGCCTTTCTTACAAGCTATTCAAGGCAACGGTGAGAATTAACCAGACGTATGATGATTCAGCTTGGATGGATCTTGAACTGGATAACATAACGGAGGACATGGTTTCTGAGTTGTTCAGCAAGGCAAATGATATAGTATCTGCCAATCAAAGTGTAACTTTCTCGGAAATGCCAAGAGAACAGTTCATGAAAGAGGAAGAGATGCTTGCAATATGTAAGTCTGTTGTCCCCGATTATGAAAGAATCAGGATCATGCATCTGGAAGGGATACCGGACCAGATGGAGTTTGGCACGGATGTGCTGAAGACATCAGAGGTTGGAAAGATAAACTATAAGACTAACCTGGTTAAGGGCAAAATATCGAGAAGAATAAACATAACACTTGAATAAGAAATAATCATCTCTCATAAATGGACGGGAAGGCTGGAACATTTGAAAAGGTCCTATCATTCCTCTCTCTTATTCTGGTTGTAGCTGTTATTCTTACTGTTCTATATGCAGCATTTGATTCGGTTCCAAATCTTTCTGCCATAGAATCTCTGAACACTGCTGACTTTCTCTTTTTAACCATACCTCTTACTCCTTCTTTCATTTACCTGGTTCTTGCTCTTGTTATTATAATTCCAGCAGCCGCCGTCCTAACATTCTTCACAAGAGACAGAATTGGTGTTGGAAAAGATGGGAACACCTCATGGGAGTTTGGGAAATATTTCACCATATTCATTCTCATTGAACTTATTTTCTCGGAGGTAGAAAGTTTTCTTGATCCTGCAATCTCTACTTCTTTCCCATACAACATACCTATTCCAGGAGAGAATTTCATCCTGGCTTCGTCACTTCTGTCTGAGACTTTGGTGCAGGTGGCTTTTCTCGGTATCGCACTTATAGTTTTCTATGGATTTTCAAGACGCAAAAACGATAAGGGCTTTTTTTCTATGCCTGTCCCAACAAGAACTGCATCACTCATAGCGATGCTTTCGGCCATACCTGTAGCGATCATCTTCGGCGGAGGAGTCATTTCAACACTCTTCACCTTTGTAGTATTCGCATTTTTGAATCTAGCGTTCATAAGAATTGGTTTTCTTAAGGGCTTTACACTGAATTTTGCTGTCACCATGAGCAATGTGCTGATCTCTCTTGTTGGAGCCACATCCTTATATTCTACAGCATTCACTTTCATCCTTCTCTTTTTTGCGTTCCTGGGTATGGCATCCATTTTCACATTCTCTCAGAAACGTACAGGAATGAGGGCCCCAAGCAGTGCCGGTAATGAACCATCTGTTGATGATCTGCATGATTTTAAGCCAGAAAAGCCTGACCCAGTTATTAATTTCAAGAACCTGTTCATAAGGTCAACATGCCCATCTTGTGGGAATTACACATTTGAGGTACTCGGGAATATGGATCTGAAATGCCTGAAATGTGGCCATGAAATAGAGCGTGACGCTGTGGCAGAACCAAACATTGCACTGAGAGGCCTACGAGGCTCCAGCTACTGACAATCCCTTCCCATATGAAGTAGCCATTATAACTGCATATGCAACAGTTGGAATGAGGATAAGCGACATAACTGTTCTCCCAATAAACTGAAAGGCTGAATCAAGTCCAAAGGAGCCAATGATGAAACCAATCCCAAAGAAAGTCTCGTAGAAAAAGACACCTTTTCTGGGAGGATACATCCCTATGAGATGTGAAAGTATCTTTGACATGGCAAGAGAAACTCCAAGGCCTCCCAGTATAACAACAGATATTATCACATAGATCTGAAAGAAGAATCCCAGCAGTCCAACCGGTGCTATCAGAACAGCCGATAATATTGCATAAGACCTCAGCCCTATATCAGGAATGTAGTTAAGCGCAATATATGAAGCGGCTGAAGATATGCCATATATTCCAATAACTATTCCTATTATGCCATAGGAATAACCTGACGACTTCATGGTAGGTTCCAGTATAAAGTAAAGGAACCCTGAAAAAAGGCCAGCAAAAAGAAGTGCCAGACTGAATCGGACTTCCACCCTGTCCTTTCTTACAATTCTCTTTCTTGCTCCAACCCTCGGTGTAAAGAAAAGGGCTGCTACAAATGCTGCAAATGCGAAAAGAAACAGCACATAGATTTGGCTGAACTGCAGGATAAACCCCATAAGGATTGGAATGACGGCATTTGGAATCCCCCAGCCGACAGAATATTTTTCTGCGTTGCTGGAACTTTCAAGGGAATTAAGATTGATCTCTGTGGAGATCCACCAGGGTGCCTGCAAAATAGTTGCGAGTATTGCAATTATAAGGACCTCTTCTGAATAGAAAAATACAAGGATAACTGATACCATGGACAGAAAAAATAGAGGAAACAATATTCCGTATAGAATCATCCTTCTACCAGAATAAAGGTACAGTGCAGCCATTATTGGGAAAGGTGCTGCACCTGCCAGACCCAGAATCCCTATGATTTCATAACTGTATCCCTGGCTCAATAGAATAAGAGGGAAGGCAAAGGAAAGCGTGAACCATCCTGAGGAAAAGAAAAAGCTGTTGAGAAACAACCTTCTGGAATCAACACTTGCAGAGCCCTCCTCCATGAAAAGGCATGCTGCGGATGGTAAAAAATATCACTGAAAGAACCGGTTAACTTAGGCTTTTATTAAACCAGAACCCCAGATTCACTGCAGTTTATCTATTTTAACCCCTTCATCCTCATAGAACGCCACAATATCTTCAGGGCCAAGATTCAGTTTCTTGACCACCCTTTGAGGAATGGTTATCCTGTATGAGGTCCCTCTGGAAGTTATATGGGCCACATCAATTAATGTCCGTCTGGTCATTCTTCCTCAATGTTTTACTTTTATATATATGTTATTAATTGTAAATAATACAATATTGCTAAAAGTGGGTATTACCCGGTATTAGAAATATCCTATCGTTCAAATGGAGGCAAGTTTTATTCGACGTTTAGACATTGAATCGCTTAATATTTATAGGTACTCAGAATCACCTGAGAGATTCAGATGGTAACCAAACCTGCTAGAATGTACACCAAAATTTCCGGACCGGCATATACGAGAAGAGAGTTCATGGGAGGTGTACCTTATCCAAAGATCACGACCTTTGTTCAGGGAAGTCAGAACAGGGAATTTGAGCTTGAATTCAGGCTAATTGCAGAGGAGAGCTGCCAGATCAGGCATGTTGCTCTTGAAGCCGCAAGGATATCGGTTAACAGGAAAATGCTGGAAGGAGCTTCTGCTGATGCATATTATCTCCAGATAAGGCCATATCCTCATCAGGTGATAAGGGAGCATAAGATGGCCACAGGGGCTGGAGCAGACAGAATTTCAAGTGGAATGAGAAATGCTTTCGGAAAGCCTGTTGGAACTGCTGCCAGGGTTAAGTCCGGTGACATAATAATGGTTGCACGCACAACATCCGACAAGGCAAAAAAATTGAGGGATGCCCTTCACAAGGCTTCAATCAAGCTCCCTACACCATGTAAAATAGAAATAACAAAAGGAAAGGAACTGGCAGGAAAACTGGGGCTTTGAAATATTCTAGAATTTTCTTTTTCCTTCCCTGCTGCCAATAAAATCCTGAATAAATTTTGCAGCCAGCATCGATGTGTTTCCGTTATCATAGACAGGAGTGATCTCCACAATATCGAACCCGGATATCAGGGGGGACAACTCGTTGATCATATATCTTACATCAGAGTCTCTTAACCCGAAGGGTTCCGGTGTTCCAACTCCAGGAGCATATGACGGATCAATGCCATCCATGTCAATTGAGAAGTATATGCTACCCGGATTATGGTCAAGTATCTCTCTTACCACTCCAGCGATTCCAGTTTTTGAGACCTCCCTTGATGAGATGAACCTTACATCCTTCCACTGGTCACTTTCAAACTCTTCCATTGACACTGATCTTGTTCCCACAGATACGCACTTTCCTGGACCCAGTATTTCAAGTGCCCTTCTTGTCACACATGCATGGTTGTATGGATTCCCAAAATACTCCATCCTGAAATCAGAATGAGCGTCTATTACAACAAAGAGCGAATCTTTGAAGTTTCTTACAGCACCTACTGTTATTGAATGCTCTCCGCCAAGCATTACAGGTATTTTATTATCCGAACGGATGATCCGAACTATGTTTTCTACATCGTTCACGACCTCTTCAGCATCCTCTCCAACAGCAAGGTCTCCCAGATCTGCAATGGGGATGTCAGGATAATTCACGCCATAATTGAAATCATAAGACTCAAGATTGTCATAATGTTCTCTTATTGCTGCTGGAGCTTTTCTCGAACCCCTCCTGAAACTTGAGGTGCAGTCGAATGGTACGCCAAAAATTACGTACTTTGAATCCTCATAACCGAAAGTGGCATCTGCTACCTTCTTCAAACTGAGGAATTCACTCAGTTCTGAAGCATGATCTTCCTGACTCCCATGGCCTCCCAATAGGACACCTCTGTTCCAGCCTGGATTTTTCCAAGATCCTCTTCCGTCACCTGGACCAGGAATGTTTCGAATGTCTCAGAATCCATCAGCTGTACTTCGTTGTTTGATATGGAGAGAACCTGAGCATTCTTCTTCTCTATTATTGGAACCTTAACCTTGTGCTTTACTGGAAATACCGCACTTCTTTTTGCGTTGTCGAAAACCCCAATAGCAACAATTCGGGCTTTGGCCTCACCATGTTTCCCTGGTTTGGACATTGTAATTTCCATAATCTTGCATGGAGCATCGTCCAAAAGCATGTATCTTCCTACTTTAAGTTCCCTAACTTCGGCTTCCTGCCAACTCATGATATTCCTCTCCGCATTACTCTGGGCTTTAAATATTTTCTATACTAATTTTAGAATAGAATTGCCTTATTATCCCTCTGTTAAAGCTCAGACCAGTTCTTCCCTTTTCCAATCCTTGTAAGGCATTGCCAGCAGTATCCCAGATCTCTTTCTGAAATCGCCATTAACCATAACATCGGATAGACAAGAGGAATCTGCGGAATACACCACATTCGATATGGCGTTCTCTTCGTTGGTGGGAAAGAGCCGCGGGTTAGCTGTGTCTAGAGTTATGATGTCTGCTTTCTTTCCGGGCTCTATGGAACCTATATCTGATGCACCCAGTGACTTGGAAGCGACAACCGTAGCCATATCCAGTATATCATTAGCCTTTATAACTGACGGATCCCACCGTTGGTTCTTGACCATCAGCGCACCAAATTTCATGGACTGCATGACATCCAGTGAATTATTGCTGCCTGAACTGTCTGAACCGATACTCACTTTGATCCCTTTCTGCATCATCTCAATCACCGGGGCGATACCACCAACCCCAAGTTTGCTGTTGCTGACTGGGTTCCATGACACTTTCACTTCATCCTTTGCCAAGTATGATATCTCACTTGAATTTGCCCAGACACAATGGGCTGCTACCACAGAACTGCCCAGGAAACCTATTCGGTGAAGATGTTCAATTGGCCTCTCTCCACCATGGTCTCTGGCAAAATTATAGACCTCCTCCCTCGTCTCAGACAGGTGGAGGTGGACAATAGTCCCATATCTTGCTGAAACCTCCTTTGCTTTCATAAATATGTCATCTTCAGCCACATATACTCCCTGAACCCCTATAGAAGGCCTTACCAGATCTGAGCGAACATGTTTTTTGATAAAATTCTCGGCATTTGAAATGGTATCGCCTTTCTGGGTTGTCTTATCCTGGTCCAGTGTGTTCCATGAAAGAAACCCTCTTATGCCCGTGCCCATGCAAGCCTTTGCAATTACATCCTCGCTGTAATACAGATCGAGAAATGAAGTCACTCCGGAATTAAGCATTTCCATAGACCCAAGAACTGCTGATCTGTATAGTCCTTCCTCTGATCTCTGTCCATCCAGAACAAATGTCTTTTCAAGAAATGATGAAAGTGGAATGTCATCCAGTTGGCCCTTTAGATGGGCCATTGCCACATGTGTATGTGTGTTGATCAAACCAGGCATGACAATTTTGTGTGTACAGTCTATAATTTCATCTGCTTCTCTGGTCTCCTTTCCAGCGTACTCTATAATCCCGTTGTTTACAAGCACATTGCCTCTGAAAACTTCTCTTTTACTGTTCTGTGATATTACTATGCCATTTTTGAAAAGAAATGAGGTCATTCTCCCTAATATTGATCATTTGCTATTAACTGTAGCTTTCTTTCTCTGTCTTTTCCTTCTGCGGTCGGGAGAGGAGCGTGACATGTATATCAGAGTGGCCATAACAGCAACCGCTCCACCCAATAGCTGAAGGTTCACGGATTCCAGTACAACGATGGCTGAAAAGGTTAGTACACCTATGAGTGCACCCATGAATATAGGGGCTGACATCAATGAGACAGTTTCCGCCCTGTGCTTCTGATCAGCAACAATTATGAAATAAAGTATGAAGCCTATAATGGCGATTATCATGGCAACAAGGACGAAATTGTTAAGCGGTGACTGAAATGTGGAAAGTGGAGGGGGAAACTTAACTCCGTCTATGTTTGTTGACCCTGTGAATATAAGGGCTAAAATGGAAATGAACTGATAAGAATATGCCTCTGACAGTGCAGCAAAATATGATAGGCCCTGAGTTACCAGGAATACTGTGAATACCTGATCAAGAAGGGGCAGAATGGATACAAATAGCGCGGAGACTGCCCTGTTAACATTTTTTGCAAGGATTCCCTCGATGACCGAAACGGATGAAACAGAGATGAAGAGCGTGATGAATGTCTGTGTGTCCAGTGGTATTCTGAAAACACTGACAAATGGTGTATCAGGCAATAATCGCAGGTCAAGGAAGAGTGTGACCAGCACCAGAATGGCAATTACAAAGAGGGCAAGCATGTATACATCCCCCCTATATTTCTGCGGGAGAAACCTCTTTATGACTGGAAGGGCAGTTATCACTGCAAATGGAACCACGTAAATTACATGAACAAGCTCTGGGAGTACATAAAACAAAAGAACAATGGAAGGCAGAAGAACCATAGTGTTAAGGATGTATTTTGTAACGTTCATGATCAGCTCCCCAGGTTCAGTGTTCTTGCATACCTGTATTCTGCCAGTATTCTGGCTATCAATTCCCTGTCCCGGGCAACGATGGATTTAATTCCGACACCATTGAAAAATGCCGTTACTGCCTTTAGATTTCTTCTCTGTTTGATTTCAAGGCTCATAAGAAGCTTCTTTCCCACCTCACTTTCAGGCTGTGGCTCAAAATCATATCTGTCCGGAATAAAAAGATAAGTTGGATGGCCTGTGTTGAATTTAGACCTGTTGAGTGCTCGGAAATTTTCGGGATAGGAGAATGGCGATACAATGAATACAACAGCATTCTTTTTGAAGTTCTGCCTGATCTTCTGTAGGGCGTCGTAAATATAAAAATCGCCGGAAGGCCTCAACTCCGCCACCTTCTTTTCGAGACTCTTTATAGGATCTTCAGATTTTTTGGCTGGAATGAACTCATCTATTTCAGAGGAAATTATCTGGAAACCTATGCCATCACGATTCTTCAGAATAGAGTAAGATGCATTGATGACAGCGGAAACCATTCTGTCATACATTCTCATTCCGTTATATCCGGCATTTACTCCTGTGCTGTAATCCAGAACAAAGTATACGTCAATCTGCCTCTCCTCCTCCATCTGCTTTATGTAAAGATCATCGCCGTCTATTGCCCCATAACGGTTCCATGCAACGTATCTGAAGTCATCAGATTCAACATACTGCCTTATTCCATAGAAATCATAGCCCTGGCCGCTCTTCCTCGAGAAATGTATCCCAACAGTGAAGAGGAAATTACTGAGGCGTTCACTCCTCTGTGTGAAAACATCTGACATTGATGGACCCACCTTTATGGCGCTTGCCTTCTCTATGGCAACATTCTCAATGCAGAGTTTCATAGGATCTTCAGTGTAAAGCCGAAGGGGGCCTATTTCGAATTTTCCGATTGACAAACACTTGAAACTGTAACTCACAGTTTTTGTCTCTCCGGGTTTCAGTGCAATCTCCCCTTCAAATTCCCCTGAGGAGCTGAAGTTATCAGATAGTGTGTCGTAATAATGAAATTTCACAAGGTTCCTGTTTGGGTTGTAAAACTTCAGGGTCACCTGCTTTTCAAGATACTTCCGTGTAAAATCGTTTTCCATTACTCTATCCACCCGGATTCTTTCAAGTGCAGGACTTGTGAACTTATTGAAAAGTATGATGTCAGAGCTGATTATGAAGAATAGGATGAACGAGAATACGATGAAATATTCATAGCCGAATATAATCGATTCAACTATCCCATAGGACATTACCCCAAGGAGGGCAAGCCCTGACTTCTTTATCATCTTGGAGACACGACTGAATTAACTATCCTCTCAATTATCCTGTTTGATGTGCTGTACCCGTCGCCACCGCTTTCAAGAAGTGCCTCAGGCCTCAGAATTAGCCTGTGGTTTAAAAGAGCCTGTGAAAGAAACCTTACATCCTCCGGAATTACATAATCACGGGCGTTAAGCAAAGCGTTAACCTTGGCCGCCATGAGATATTTCGCAGATGTTCTTGGGCTTGCTCCGACGAGAACCAGATCATTGGTTCTTGTCTGCCTTATTATGTCCACGATATAAGTTATTATCTCCTCACTGGCGTAAACCTGTCTGGCTTCCTTTCGAAGGGCAATTATCTTGTTTGAGTCAATGAGGAACTCATCTTGATCCTGATCTAAGCTTATTGACCGGAGTATTCCCATCTCCTCTTCTCTGGATGGGTAAGTCAGGATATAACGGAAAAGAAACCTGTCCATAAGGGCCTCTGCCAGGGGAAAAGTTCCCTCCTGCTCTATCGGGTTCTGAGTGGCTATGACCAGGAAGGGCTCCGGGAGAGGATAATCCTCACCTCCCACAGACACCTTCATTTCTTCCATCCCCTCCAGCAATGCCGACTGTACCTTTGCGGGAGTTCTGTTTATTTCATCCGCAAGGAGCACGTTGGCAAAGATGGGGCCCCTCCTGAATTCCAGCTTCCTCTGTTCCATATTGAATACAATACTTCCAGTGATGTCACTTGGCAGCATATCGGGTGTAAACTGAATTCTTTTGAAATCCATGTTCAGATTTCTCGAAAACTCGCTGGCAAGCATTGTCTTTGCAAGGCCTGGGACTCCTTCCAACAACATATGATTTCTGCTAATAAGTGAAATGAAAAGAAAACGCACTATAGGCTCTGACCCTATAACTTTCTTACCTATCCTCTGCTCTATTTTTCTAATAGTATTCCTGAGTTCAATTACCTCTCCATCACTGTATTCCTCTGTCATATCAGTTTTCTTCCTCCTCAAATTCGATGGTTTCAAATCTTGATCTTCTGAGCCTGTTGTATAAATTCAGCATTTCATTGAATGTTTTCATTTTCCCCTCCTCTCCCCGTTTCTTCTTCTTCGGCCGGCTGCTTTCAGCCATGCGTGAGAACTTGCTGTACCTTCTCTCAAGGGACTCAAAATACTGAGGGTACCCCTTAAGTACCTCAAAATCATGTTTAATCGGCACGAGAAAGTGTTCAATATCCATACTCCTTACATGGTCTGCCTCTCCCGTGAAGAAATCCCTTGGAATCACAAACTTTTCTCGCTTCTGTTCCAGAGTGGGCGGGGCATCTATTTTTGTTCTTCTTGCAAAGCCCCTGATGGCAAGCGATGAAATCCAAATTACCAGTATGGGTATGACAAAACTCAGTAACATGAGCGGGTTAGACTCTATCCTGCCAGGAAAACCTTCTATTAATGAAAGAAGGGTTGAGCCTATGTAAGTTTCGCTGACCATTTGTCACTCCCGCATAGCATCTGCGAAATACAGTTTCATTATGTCCATGTAATTATATATACCTTCAAATTTGTCCAGCATCTCGTCTCCGGAGAACTGTACAGATTTTGCGAACCTGGCAGGCTCATAATAGTTCAGGAAATATGTCACGATTCGTTTCAGTGCATTAAGCCTCTCCTTTTCCAAATCACTTGTCGGGCTAATGCCATCGAGAGCTTCGTGCATTGAAAAACCGTCAACAAGAGCTCCAGTACCAATAGAACCCTTCAGGTCCTTGATCTCCCTGATTATAAAATCCCTTTCACCTGAACCAGTTGATCTGGGCCGTGAAAAGTATCTGCAGTAATCATCCCTTGCGGCTTGATATGTAACTGAGGCGGCTTTTTCCAGATGCTCTTCACCCAGCAACTTTCGAGCTTCAAGCATTGGCGGAATGTCGCCAACAGTCTTAACCTCCACGACCGTCTCAACTGTCTGTACATTTCTGCCTGCCTTCGATTTCTGTTTGGCTGGTTTGCTGCTTTTCTTTACAGTCTTAACTTTTTTCTTATCATTGGAGAATAGCCCCATTTATTCACCTCAGCTGAGATTCACAGTCAGATAATTGGCATTAACACTTGCAAGTGTCACATTATGGGATGGGAAATAATATGAGAGACTAAAGTTATTTACCCCTCCTGGAACGATAATGAAATAATTCGTGAACTCCAAAGAATTGCTGCCATTCATTGTCGGAGTGACAAAGGTACCATTGCTGGCAAGGGTGTAATTTGCACCAATATTGATATCTCCATAATTAATTGATTCTAGATACTCCTTCTGAGAACCCCCCATGAAAGTGAAATTGTAATAAACATAATTGTTAGAATCTGCTTCTTTGCTTTTCTCTGACACAGTGTGATCAGAAATGTTCAGATTTAGGGTCTGAACAGGAGATGCATCAGTCAGGGTATATGAAGTGGATTTTGCCAAATTGTTTCCAAGGTAGATGAATGTGGAGACTGCTCCGGAATATTCAGCAAAGTAATAGATGCCTGAACCCGACAGATCTAGACCATTTGGTACTGGCCCACTTACTGAAACTTTGAATTCTACTGGGCTTGAATAATTAAGAATCACAAGGAATGGTTCCAGTTTGATCGTTTTAACAGAATTGGATGATAGATTCACCTGAGTGCTGTTTGGAACAAAGTACGGATTCGTATAGTTGAATATGTAGTTACCATCAGGAAGTGAATAGTTGAGTATTGTGAGGTTTGACCCACTTTGATAGTATGATGTGAATGTTGCTGGAAGCAGATAGTTGCTTGAGTTCATGCCATTCGAGGGGGGTGCTGCTCCAGAATAGTTATAAGGATTCTGCAGTGTTATCCTAAGAGTGAACAGAGGTTTGCCAGCCATATTATCTGTAAAAATGTGTCCCGAATCAGGAATAGAGGATGTATTTACACTGAATGGAACGCCATTGTAATCCATAGCCTCAGGAAGCACAGTAAAGGTCCCGCCGTAAAGCAGGGCTACAGTCACTTCACCAGATGAATTAGTATCTGCCTTCATAAGATAATACTGGGAATTGACATATATGAATAATGCCACCTGAACTCCGGAGATAGGTTTGGAGTTATTCATCAGTTTAAGAATGAATGAACTGTGGTTATAATTGACTGTGGTAGGAGTTGGGAAAGTGCTGTTCATTTCTCCCTGAATCTGGGAAGAATTCGTCCCGGGCAATCCAGATGAACGTGGCCATACAGATGTTCCATTGCCTATTGAACTGACTGTGGTCAGACTTTCATTGATGCTTGCATTTCCTGGAGAGATGCTGACAGTCTTATTCACGTACCCTGGTTTAGACAGATGTATTGAGTATCCACCGGATGTGAGGTTAAGGCTTATGTTTCCTTTACCTCCAGTATAATTTGAGTAAATGGAGGGTCCGTTTGTCCCGGATGTTACATTAACATTTACGCCAGATAATCCACTTCCATTAAGCCCTGTGGTGTGTAAGTGAATATTTTCTATCCCAGATGAGCTGGGGGCCAGATTCAGGTTTTTCAGCAAGGACCCTCCCTGAAGATTCCCGGACAGGTTGAAAGGTTTAGACAGCTGAGATATAATGCTGAAATTGTATTGGCCAGGGAATGTCATATTGAATGAATACTGGCCATTTGCGTTTGTAGTAATATTTTTAACGAAATAAGTGCCGTTTACACTTGTAAGAACTTCGAATCTTTGCGATGCCGCAACTCCTGATGTTCCATTCAGCTTCATAAGGCCAGTGATTGTTGTTTTCAGGCTGACTGCATAATCAGGGTGCGATGCATTATTATCGATATAGGCAGCGAAGTATGACGAGAGTTGCTGAGGTACAGTATAAGAAGGTTGCTGGATTGTATTTTTAAAGGGGTTCTCAGAGGCTAGAGTTAAATTGTAGTATGTGGGGCTTGAACGCACTGCTACATATACAGAATCGTTCTGATATCCTTCAGACGAGGCCCCGATATGATTGTTTCCGAAGTCCGCAGCAACTGAATATTCCCCTGAACTCAAAGTGGCGTACTGGCCTGTGGTTGCAGAGTATACTGAATAACTGGATATTCTCTGGCCAAGCATATTCCTTGCGTCCCCGGTTATGAAAGCGCCTGTTTGATTGTTTGAAATGAGATTAACTTTCAAACCTGAAATAGTTGAATCAGTCACGTTTACATAACCTGGTACTGTTAAATTTGAAAAACCACGTTTTGAAGCAGTTATACTGAAATTACCTGCCACTGCCTCCAGTGAAAATTGACCTGAAGAGGAAGAGGACGTTTTATACGCACCCCAGGGATCTGAAAGCGTCAGGCCAACGTCACTTACGGGCGTCCCATTGTATAAGGTGGAACCGCTGATATCATACTTTGGAGAGGGGTTAAAGCTTAGATTGTTCCAAACTGTAGCATTTAGCGGAAGATAATTCTGAGTATAGAGAACATTATATTGAAACATTTCAAAGGCGAACTTGCCATATCCGCTTTGAAGGAAGACAATCTGGTAAAACCCACTGCTGCTTGTCCTTACAGCAGTACTTACTGAAAGTACAGCAGAATACATTGTCATGTTTCCCAATGGGGCCCCGTTTGATGCATTTCTGGCGTACCCCTGCATTACAACAGTTGAATTGCCGTAGTCCTTGAATGAGGTATTACTTCCCCCAAGGCCGTATTTATTGTAATTTTCGTACTTGTATATTTGAGGAGGCTGAAAATTCTTGGGAGGTGTTATTGTTATTTGTGCCGGTGAAGCAGGATAATCAACATGAAAGAATACGAATACTCCGGAAATTAGAACCATCCCAACTACCAGGAGGGCTATTGATTTTGGTGACAAACACTATTAGAGACAAGCCATGTATTAAAAGTTTTGTACAGTCTTCTTTTTCATGAAGAGCAACGATAAAGCGCTTCTATATGGCCTCTGTTCAATCTTCAATTTCTGACCTTGACTGCTACACCTTTCCTGAGAGATCTCATTGCATCCACTGGCATTTTTGCGGTGCCTACACCCCGTATTTCACCTGCGTGATGGAGCACAACCTCGTCTCCAGGTCTGATATCAGAGGATGCGTCTTTGATACCTACAGCATAGATATTGGCAGTAGGCTTGAAATCATCTATTTCCACTAGGTATCTGGAATTGTCAATGAACCAGCTTGCAGCATTTTTTGTAATTGAAAAGAGCCCCCTCTCTTCGTGAAAAACTAAAGCAGGTTTTCCTTCATAAACCAGCATTTCTCGGTCATAGTTTTTTATTATTCTTGACCTTGAAATATAGGGCACAATCCATTTGCCAAACTGATACCTGGCAATAGAGATGAATTCCTGCATCTTTGTATTTCGTCTAATCTGTTTATCTTCACTGATCCCTATATCAATGGAATCAAGCAGTGCAGAGAACTCTTTGTCTCCGGAATGCTTGTCCCAGAATATAACTTCAGATCCAGCAGGTAGATGATCACCTATGAATCTGAGCGTTTCATCAATAAACGCTATAACCCTGCTGTATTTGTTTCTCGCAAAATATTGATCTAGCATTGAATTGATCATTCTCTGCTCTTCAAGATACCACTGCCCTGTAACTGGAATATCGTAGAATGCAGGCGGGTATGTTCTCTCCAGATCTCTTGGAACCAATCCTACGGGGGATGTTACAATTATTTCATGTAGTTTTCTACGTCTGTTTCCCAGTGCTTTGAAAAGCCTCTGATGGGTCTTGGATGAAGAATATGGTTTTCTTGCTGTACATGGGATTAACAGAGCTATTAGTCCCCCATCTTCAAGGGTGTACTCTTCAGATATATAGGATCTGTATCTCCTCAAATCCGGCCTTTTCAGTGATTCAAGGCTTCCGGCAATGATACTGGAAGTGTATCTTGGAAATCCGGCCTCAATATTATCATACATAACCTCATCCGAATGCCTGAGTATCTCAATTGCTCTAGAACTGACAGATGCTCTCTCTACAAGCTCTCTTAGAGTTCCACCTTCAACGGCTAGAGCGCAATATTTTGCAATCTGGGAAACATACTCTGAATTTGATGATGAATTGTCCTCTCCGTTCCGTATCCTTCCGAATGGGGTATACTTGATGCCCTCACTCCCTTCCAGAATTGACTGAGTATTGTCAAAAAATGATATCCCCAGATAAACAAGAGCGGGAATGATGTAAGGGTCACTGAATCCCTGAGCGTATATAAGTCTGGAATAACCATACCTCTTTCTTATCTCTGTAAGCAGTCTAATAAGTTTTCTAGGCCTCTGAACAATTGAATTTATGTCTGGAATTAGGAGAATATCCTCTCCCAGTTCTATATAATGATCCTGGGAGGAGACAAAATTCCAAGGTACCAAGTCATCTCTTAATAACCCACCGAATATAGTAACAAAATCTTCTGAGTGGGGATCCAGAACCGCAGGGTAATGGATTCTGTTCTCCAGAATTCCTGATCTTCCAGAAGCAAAAAAGGATCTGTCTTCGAACAATGTATCACCAGATGCGTACTTTGCTTATCATAATTTTGAAAGAGATGAGAACAATTATCCGAGTAATACCCGGATATAGTCCTTGCAGGAATATAATAGAGTTTCCTGATGATCAGCTTTGAATGGGACAACATTAGATTCGATAGAAGACCGATCTTTCATCAATCAAGTAATAGAATCGTACACAGGATAATTATTTCAAAGGTTTATTCCGGCGATCTCTCTGGCTATGGCTTCGGTGGCGGAGTTAAGCTTCCTTACCGCTTCCTTTGATCTTTCCTCTTTGAATAGATCTTCGATCCTCCTGAACCTTATGTGTGTACTTGCATTAACTTCGTATACCAGTATCTTGGACGGAAGATCAATGCCTATTGCCGGAATTTCCTGCATCAGAGATGTACCGATAGCAGGGTTTCCAAACACAAAAACCGTGCAATTGTTCATCTTAAGGCCAACTTTTTCGGCGTTCAAGCGGTGGTCGAATACTGCGAATTCCGTGAGCTTTCTGTTTTTAATCTCTTCCCTTAGGTTGGAAACAGTTTCCTCGAAAGAAAACTTACTTACAATATCTATATCGTCCATAATCTGTTCTTATCTTTATCTGATATTTAAGAATGTTTTGGAAAAGGACATACGGGTTCACTTATTTGTGTCGATAACTGACATAGAATTGTTTATTGAATATGCAATAGTTTGTATTAGAAATATCATGTGCAGAATCCCTAAAGAAAAGTGGAAATTTTTTACAAAATCCGCCATGTCTTTTGATATAAGGTCGTTATGGATGTCACAGTCTGCAACTTACGGCATTTACCTGTATTCTCATTCTGTTAATAATATCCAACATCTGGTTGACAATATATGAAATTTGAGACAGCCAATAATCTGAATACCTGGTGAATTGTGCTATTGTTAATATCTTAAGTCCAATGATAAGCGCGAAAAGTATTCAGAAATGTATTGGAAAGATTAATTAGTCTTAGTTCACTTGGCTAATTCATACAGCAAAACAAGGATCAGTGAAATTGGATGGACGTTGAGAGCATACCAAAAGAGCAGGCTTTTCCCGGTGATGTGATAGCACTTGCAGAGGAGTACATACCTGGTAGAAATTCTACAGATGAAAACGGTGAAATTGTTTCAAACGTCTTTGGGAAAATTATTCGCGATGATCAAGAACTGAACATTTCAGTGAAGCCGTACAGAGAAAAGCAGACAATACACAGAA
>DAHWLW010000083.1:0-2202 GCA_027343465.1 Thermoplasmatales archaeon
TGACAAGACCAGTGCTGTGATACCTGTTTCCATAAGCAAAATTAGAGCCACCACAGAATCCGCAATTATACTGGCACCCATGCTGTATAATTGTCATTCCAACAGGATTCTTGATCCATGATAGATATGGCAAATGCCCCCTTATGTCGTGATACTTCAACGATGTTTTAACCAGGATAGAATAATCAATAAAAACGTCTGAAGCAGGATCCGGATCATTCATAGGAAGATTGGTCTTTACACCCTCAGCATCTCTGTAAACTAAGCTGTTAACTGAGCTTAAGGGCTTGCCCTCTTGAATGGCTTCCATAAGCATAATCAGGGGTTTTTCCATATAATCACCTTTCAGTACAAAATCAATTTCAGGGACTTCATGAAGCAGTTCCTCCGCAAAATATGACGAGGAAAAACCACCAAACACAATTTTTTTATCAGGATGCGCTGCCTTTATCAAGCGCGAAACCTGGATTGCGCCGTGAACATGTGGCATCCAGTGAAGATCAATGCCAAACAGATCCGCATCCACCTTTTCAATATATTCAGTCACATCAAACTTATCGTCTGCTAACATATGGACTGCAAGATTGCATATCCTGCCGCTATAACCATGTTTTATCGCATAATTCAGCATGCTTACAAATCCAACAGGATACATCTCAAAAAGAGGCGTGGAAGGAACGACATCACTTATGGGCCCCTCTCTGAGGTCCCTTTTCCTGAAATCGTAAATGCTCGGGGCATGGATCAGTGCAAGATCAGATTTCATGCAATCCACAGGAATACCGTAGAAATAAATTTATTGAACCAATAAAAAAAACTATACCGTTCCTGCTTTCAGGAATGATTAAAAATTAAACAAAATAATATAATTAGTTTATGGCGGGCTTGCAAGATGTCCATTCAATGCCATGAACCCTATGACCAATGCAAACACTGTTCCAATTCCCAGTATTATCCATTCGACATAGTATGCATATTTTCCGGAAGCCTTGACTGGTTTAATATACATTATTGGAGCAAGAATTGCACCTATTCCATCAAAGAGATATAAGCCCATAGCGGTTATAAGATTGTTTCCAGTTTCGAGTTTAAGCTGAACAATGCTGTATGCGCCCACCAGGACATATATACCCAGTATGACAACCATTATAGGAAAGATACCAAGGTGTATATTTTTCTGGTCCTTGAATCCCATAGCAGCTGCAATCATGAGAAATAGACCAAGTAGAAGAAGGGGATCGCCAAAAAGCATGTTATATGCGGCTCCGAAACCTGTCATTGGCCATGCAAATGACATATAGAAACCACTTGCAAAATCAAACGCACCAATTCCAATCGCAGGCACAATTAAAGCCCTTATCTGATCAAAGTTGCCCCTGGCAGCAAAGAAGAAATAAAATGCGCCGATAGCAGTACCAAGCGCCAATCCTATAAGCATCACGGCCAGTGGATCAACAAATACTGACATTTTTATCACCAATCAAACAATCACATATCAGTTATTCTAATCCTACACATATATGTAAGGGATACAAATGTAGCTAAACCACTCACTGGCTACGAATTTTACAGGCAATTAATGTATTTAATACAATGCTGAAAATAAGTTACATTACTCTTCTGTTTTGAACTATGATGTTCAATTTTCCTTCCTGATCCTTGTCAATTATATTGCCGCATTTTTCACATTTGAGGCTCATATCCGGCTGGAGGACAAACCGAGATTCTCCACATACAGGACACGTGCTCCTTACCCACAACTTGGAATAGTCTGTCTGTTCAACATATCTCCTCGCCATTTCTTCCCTTTTCTCATTAATATCCTGGGCTGGTCTTGGCTTTAGAAGAATGGACATGACCCAGGCGAATCCAACTAAGGCCCAGATTAGAACAAATACAGTGACAAGAAGGGAGAGAATACCATTAGAGAGAACAAGAAATGATGCCACGCTGAGAAGAGTTGCCGTGAAGTTAACAAGCAATGACCTGAGGAAACCTGCTTTCAGACAGATATAGTTGAGTACCAGAACACTCAGGAGAAAGCTTATCGAATCCGGTCCCAGGAAGGGCAAAAAGTACCCAATAATAAGATCTATTGCAGCAGATATAGTAATGATTTCAAACTCTCTGCGCCTTTTTATTACAGGATCCTTTGAAATTGATCCCGATGCTTCAAGACGCTTTTCAAGGAAAACGATAAGG
>DAHWLW010000086.1:0-4567 GCA_027343465.1 Thermoplasmatales archaeon
TTATAATAACCTTTTTTTCTTCCCATTTTGTAAACTTTTATGGCTTTTTTCGCACTCTTGAGTGTTTGTACTGGATCCCTGTAGTGATCCTTTATGATACCATGAGTGACCCCCATTTTTTCATATTCTGAAAAGAGATCCCTATAGGGTATATCCTTCCCCTGGTAAATCCCAGAGTCCCCGACTTTTACAGAAGCCAGTTCGAATTCATTGAATTTCTTTTTGAAGTTGTTTGTTGTGAATGCATGTGCAAGTATCCCAAACTCTCCTGAATATTCGGTAAGGTCGCTCAATATGCGGAGAGAGGCAGGTCGATCGACTACGAAAATTGGAGTAAAGTTCACTTGGACCACAGGACCTAAAAGCTAATAAAGCATTCTTTACGTCTCTTCTCACTCGTTGTTTTCCCCACGAAGCCACTCAGTTATTCTTTCCTCGGCATTCCTGGAATGAATTGGAATGGGCACCGATTCGAGTCCTGCTGCTTCGTGACTGATGAAGAGCCAATCACCTTTCCTAAACTTGAAAGTCTGGGAGAACATTTCCTCAGAAAGTGAAAATGCCTCGCTGACTCTGTCTCTGTCAGAAGACCTTGGAAGCTTTGAGATGAAATAAGTATGAAGTTGTCCCATTATGTTCGTATCGAGGTAAGTTGCCCTCTGTGTCGCAATTCCAAGACCTATCCCGAATTTTCTGCCTCTTCTCGCTATGGTTTCAATTATCCGTTTTGACATTGAATAGCTGGTGTTTCCCCTAATGTCTTGCGGAATAAACTCATCTGCTTCATCGAACACTGTCAGTACAAGTGGTGAAATTACGCCTCTCCGTCTCCTAGCTCCATAGAGGCTGCTCAGAAGGTAATTCGACTTAAGTCTCATTTCGTCTGGGTCAAATGAATTAATTACGATAATTGAAGATCGTCTATTGTCATTGAGGGCAGTCACTATGTCCTGATAGGTTCTCCTGTACCGATCCGCGACTTCATGCGTTGTGTTTGTCGCTATTTGTCTTAGCTTAATTCTGATCATTTTAATTTTCTTTGCTACAGCATCATTGTTTTGACTTGTTATGGGCATGTCCTGCGTTCTATCAGTAAGCTGGACAAAATCATCAAACTCACTCAGAATAGTCTGGGCAACAGCAGAAGTAAGCTCCTCTTCTCCATGGGCTTGCACTATAAAGTCTACCAGCTGATCAATGTACGTCCTGTGATTTGCATATGTGGCATTATCATACAATTCATTTTCCTTCAGCATCTCAAGGTATTCTTCTACACTGCTGAATTGCTCTTCCAGTAATGTTATTCTTGAATTTTGTAGAAGGTCACCAACAAAATTCCTAAAATCGTTCCTGAGTGGCCTAAGGGCCCTGGGGAAGTACATATCATGTAGATAGCTCTCAGTTGCACGCTCTATAGATGAACCGGGGCTATTTTTCATGAAATCTACAACTGCCTGAGGCAGGGTATTCTCCCCGATACACAGTACACTTGCATCAAGATTAGGATTGGAAAGAATGTCGGATAACAGGCTTATATATTCATTATTCAGGTCAAAAATCAATATTTTCAATATCTGGTTCGTCCGAAGCAAACTATCTATCAATGAAGACACGAAATTACTCTTGCCTACCCCTGTAAACCCGAATATTCCAATATGAGTTGAAATCGCATCATACGGTCTCATCATGATGTCAATATCATCTTCTCGAGTCAAATTTCCGATAGTTATGTTCCAATCCCTTCTATCTATGTTGTGATTGAATATTTTTTCATTCATCTCAATCGAAAGGATCCTCACTTCTGAACCTATCATGGGAATTGAGTTTTCTTCCACAATCAAAGGAAATCCATCTGCGTCATTATTTCCTTGGACAAATTCAAAATTTATAGGGATGGCATTACATATAATTTTGGTTGTGTCCTCGGAGGAACTATTTTCCTGATCCAACCAATCCGTAGGAAGATTACCTGCTGCTTCCATGATGTAGCCTGGGTAACCTGAGACATCGTTTTTTGTCGGTCCAAGGGCATAATGGGTAGGGAGAGTAGAAGTGAGTTGGAGAATGCTCCAATGGATTTCTGAATTATTTGTAGAAAAGTTCTGAACCGCCACAAGGTCTCCTTCTCTCAATCTGTTTATCAGGACTCTAGTATAATCGAACCACAATGTAAATACAAACCTTGTTTTCTCGTCAGGTTCCAGAAAAATGAGGCGCCCTCTGGATTCTTGGTCTCTGAATACCGGTTGCCGATTGCTTTTCAACTTAAATCCTCCTGAATGTGCTTCTACTATCTCTCAAGCTCAGGTTTAATGGCCTTGAAACAAACTCGTTTCCACTACTTCTAATCATTCCTTTCACCTTCTTATTCAAATTTTTTGCGCCCCAGTCAGCTTTATGGAGAGGATCTGGATAACCAATTACCTCAGGATATAAGTTTTTGGTTAAAACTTCCAACATGTACATTACAATCTCCTGACCGTGGTTCTCAACTGAGTTATCTCTAAAAAGTATGGGTGAAATTTCTCCCAGTGGAGAAATAACTCCATTTTTTACTCTTGGAAAGGTAACATTCTCTAATGAAGACTTATCGAGGTCTGGGAAGAGCAATCTATCTATGAAGATAATGTGGCCAGAGAGCAGGGAGGGCTTGCTCCTGTTTAGATAGAATTGAGCAAGAGATCTAGCTACTAATCTCTCTGTATTGAGCACGTATCCATTCACTCCCTGGGGCCTGGGAACCGATTCGGCTGTCTCTCTTCTCATTGCTAGAGTCATGAACAATGAGTCAAATTCTATAGTAGACCACGGTGAAGATATGGCCTCATCAAAGTAAGGAAGTGTTTCAAGGACAGTTCTATCTGTCCACAATAACGGTTTTTCATCGAAATTATAAACCTCGAAATGTTTCATTATTCCAAGGTAATTCTTTGTGAAATATGAAGAGGAAGAATCTTTTACAATACCTACAAACATAACCTTATGTTTCCAGCACAGTTCGATTATAGCCCTTAGTCCTACTGCAATCAAAAATTTGAGATCATCTGGCGTCATCCAAGTTTCTCTCATTTCTCCATTTATCTCTCTTTCATATAGAAGTGCTCGGACATCCTTATCTTTGAATAGGCGGTTGCAAAAGTCAGCGAAGAATGACTTTGTGTAATCCCAGCTTCTTGCATATGGGGAGCGGGTGTTCACTTCAATCTTTCGATGCTCCTTGTCAATAACCAGAAGACCATCAGGATTTAATTCGGACTTCACGATATGCTTTTTCATCAACTTTGTTGTTATTTCACTCAACACTCTATCTTCTGGTATCCCCAGTATAGATGACAAAGTTCTAAAGGTTGCACTACCTGAAGTGACGACCTCTTTTATGATACGATCATACATCTTGTAGTCTTTCCTTGAAGGTATCCCAAGCTCGTCATTATACGGTCTTGAATAGGCTATGATGATATCTGGTACTCCAATTTTCCTTCCATTGTGGTATACGTGTGTTAGGCCTATTCCTTCTACATCTACCGTTGTATTGGAAAGCACACCACTTATCGTTTGATCCCATAGCAAAAACTTTGGTCTTGATGACGATGAACTAACAAGATCGTATAACAGGAAGACTTCTGCGAGTTGCATCAGTTGATTATGGATATTGTTGAGCGAAATGTTTGCTGTATCAGATTCGATAACAAATTGATCTTCGGCCGAACTCCCTAATTCGGCGAAAGGTATGGGAATATACGCCACCATGCTCACATCCTGCTCCGTCGACCATCTCTCATATCGAGTTGAAGGATAACCAATTCCGAGACCTATGCTGCCTCTAACAGCATAAGCTGCCCCAAAGAAAACCATGTAGTCTTGAAATTGTTCCTTGTAACTAGTGCCATCTATAGCTGCGAACTTGACCTCATCAGAACCAAAAAATCTCTTGATCAAATTTCCAATTAGATCCAATCTATTAGGATTGGATTTCAATGGTTCATAATTCTTTATTAGATTCCTAAGGAATAAATCATAAAATTCCTTTGTAGAGGCACCTTTTTCATTGATTGCATTTTGGTATCTTTCACGAGAGATATCAAGTGAGGTTTTATATGCAGCAAGAATAGAGCTAATTAGCGAGCCCATTTATTTCACCCCTTAAGAATCTCCTCAATTTCTTTCAGATTTCTGGCAACCTGACCCAAGTGTTCATAAAATCGGTTCATCTTAACACTGCTATGTAGTTATACGTCCAAACGCTTTATAAATATTGTCACTAATGCATGCCAGCAATTAGCAGTGCACTTGCCAGGATGATGGCTGGGCAGTATAAGAAAGCTCTTTTTACTCATTTTTTAATGACAGCGTAAATAATAAGGTAAATGCAAGTTTCACTGATTCCATGAGAGAACAGAAAACTTTAGACACAATGACAGAGTTCGAGAAAGCTCTGAGGAAGGATGGATACAGATCAGGCTGGAATGACCATGCCGATCACGACAGGGAATTAATTGAGGATGCAGCAAGACAGAGTAGAGATTTTGAGGATTTCGTAAGCAACCTGAGGGAGAAATTCAGAAAA
>DAHWLW010000101.1:0-3227 GCA_027343465.1 Thermoplasmatales archaeon
CTTTCTCATGTCAGGGTCAAAGAAATAGTCATCTATGCTTTCAAACTCTGATTTGATCCTTTCAATTTTCTGCCTCCTCATTGTCTCCCAGGCCTTGAGGGCAGCCATTCTGTTTTTATCTTTAACAGGGTTAACCTCTTCCGTTTTAATTATTTCCATTATTGTCATACGTATGTCTTCACTCTTTTATATTTTTTAGGGAAATTATGAAATTCTTATAAATCACCCATGGTCTCCTCGAACTTTTTAAGGGCCTTATTTTCCATTTCCTCAGCAATTCTCCTGGCCGCTTCAAGAGATTTAGCATTTTTGACCTTTCTGGCCAGTCTCAGTGTTGATTTGATATATCCATTGTAAAACTCCAGGTCAAATTTATTCATGGTAATCATTCTCCCAACATCTCCATCCTTTCCCTGAGTGCAGATACAAATTCTCTGAAGTTCCTTGATTCTCTTATGGCTTCCTCAATTATGCCTGAATCATGCATTTTCCTGTCATTCCATCCCTTCCTGTATCCCTCTTTTTTGGCCGCATCAATCACTGCATCATCAATGTAAACAAGAGTTCCTTTGATATTCATAGGAACTGCTGAGAAATTTATGTTATAAAAGCCGTCCCGTGCCGATAAAAAATGAGAAAATGAGAATTTATGGAAACTTAGGTATACCGATGGTGAATCCGTTTAAAGAAGAGAGAATTCCGAAATATTGATATGCGAAACCATCCTTATAATGATGAAATTAGAGGAGTGATAAATATTTCAGATTTTTTTGATGACTTGAGAGATGCCGCAAAGGAAGGAGCAAAGATACTGAGAGACCAGGTAGACATTAAAGAGAAGGATTTTAAAAAGAAAGGAGTGGCGTTTGAATTTCAGCTTGTGGCAGAAATCTACCACATACTCAAAAATAGAGGCCATAAGGCAGGATTCAGAGACGGCTTATTCCTTGAAACAAACTATGGAGGATTGCATGTTGATATGGTATACACGGTTTCATCAGGCGAAGAGCATCTCGTAGAAATCAAACCTGTAAGAACTCTTAAAAAAATGTGCAATGGTCTAAAGAAGAGATACATAACAAGAATCAATAAGGATCTTGACAAACTGAAAGAATTGGATGATATAAAGATATCCGAGAAAATATTGGTGATCGGTTTTATTGGTGACAACAGCGAATGTAAACAAGAAGAGTTTGATAAGGTTGTCAGATCCACATTCAAGGCAGGGCAGGTCAAACTGATTACTTGTTAACCTGGAAGCACCACTCTCCCTATCCCGTACGAGTGTTGGTGAGAGGGTTGTGAATCTCCATTTTCATACCTTTGCAATCGTATAGTCCCTTGTCCCCTTGGGCCTTGTAAGAACCCAGTAGAAGAATGTACCGGATTCAAACACAGCCACAGGGATCTGGAGGATGAGCATGATCAGCCTGTACCTCTTCTCCTTCACTGTCCATGCACCATACTGCTTTGACGCAAAAGAAATAATAAGCTCGTAGGTCAGTATTCCCAGCACCGGCAGTGGTGGATTATATCCAACAAATATTACCATTGCCCATATTATCAGGCCAGTGAGGGTGCCCCATCCGAACAGATAAAGATAGCTGAACCAGAGGACTGCTGCCTTTCTTAGATTCCAGACATCTCTTGAGGATTTGAAGAAATGGTCCACCCATCTTCTCCTCTGCCTGTAGAAGTCTATTGCCGTTGTTGCTGGCGCAATCATAACATATCCGGGGATGTATCCAAATGAATAGCCATGATATACGATATTCTGTCCCATAAGGAGATCCTCAGCAGCAACAGGGCCAAAGTCCCACCCTAATCTCGATTCAACATCTGCCCTTATTGTCAGGCCTTCACCATTCACGCCTATTGGCCTGTGTCGGCTTGAGAAGAATGATACATATGAGTCATAGTCTGTGATCCTTCCAAAATCTGCAAGTGTGGAGAACAGACTATGGCCATATTCCCTCAGCCTTACAGTGCCAAGACCGGCATGCTCCTCCATTGAAAACACATGCTCTATGTATTCCTTTGTCACATAGGTATCATCATCCAGGTGAATGACATAGGTCTCCGGGCCATATCCTCTTTCGAGAAGCCACTGAGAGAAGTAGTGCAGTGCCCTGTGCTTGTTCTGTGAATTCCTCTCTGTACAGTAGGATTCAGGCACAACGATGGTATCAGCATGATACCGGGAATTGTCGAATTCCTCTATGAGCACCCTGATGTCGATTTGAAGGCTATAGCTCCTTATGACATCTATGATGTGGTTCACAACACCCGAGGCATTACCCACTGTTGTTATCAGTACAATTATCTTCCTTCCAGGTGCCGGAGGCCTTTGCCTGTACCTTCTGATGTTCCTGTTCCTAATGAGCAATATTGGCTGAACAATTGAGAATGGTGCTGCCACAATCCCGAAGAATATAAGCACGTAAAGGAGAATGCCATACAGGGACATTCAGGCCTTCCCCGTGCTTTCTTCAGAAATGCCCAGATAACTGTCTATCAGCGCCTCAATGACCTGGTCAAACGTCAGGCTGTGGCCGGTCTCCTTCTGCAGCCTACCCCTTATCTCATAGAGCCTGAACCATGTGGGATCGCGGGATACCTTCAGTGTTGTCTTTGCACTTCTTGCTGATGATTGCATACTATCTACGAGATAGTAGATTGAATATTAAAGTATTCAATATACCAGATGGTATAGTGTATACTATTATTCATATACCGTAAACAAGATGCAATACCGTTGAAGGAATCGCCGCTTTCTCAGAGGTATGCTGTGCCGGTGCTTATTGCACTGCTGGAGAAGAAATGCGTGAGGAAATACGATCTCACAGCAGTAATAACAAACGGGAGCACCATCGATAAAATTCTGAGGATCCTGGAGGAAGCTCAGCTCGTCACCCTTGAGGAGAGGCTGGAGGGCAGGAGGACAATCAGGGTTTGCCTCACTGAGAAGGGAGTTGAGGTGGCGAAGCACCTCTTGAACGCGGAGAAGCTATTGGATTAAGCTTCTCAAATGTTCATGAAATGCCAAAAAGCTTGTGCTGCAATTTGCAGATTATTCAGTTGAGTTGAATGGAACAATGTTCTCCAGGTCGCTGATGTTTATCCTGAGGCAGGGGTACTTTTCTGTCCTGACTGTTACTGTTGAACCATCAAAATTCAGGAATTCCGCCTGGAACGGTTCATCCAGTGACACGCCGGACAGATCACTG
>DAHWLW010000107.1:0-3915 GCA_027343465.1 Thermoplasmatales archaeon
TGGCGTCCATGTCAGATATCCCCTTGAGGTACTCCTGGAGTTCATACATTATCTTCAGGTACCCCTGGATTGTTGTCTCGTCTTCCAGCGGGTGTCCATTAGTAAACGCCGGGAATGAAGAGAGCTTATCGGCGAATTTTGGATTGAACTTCATAGTACATGATCCAAGCGGGTATATCCCCTGATCAACGGAATAGTTCATCTGGGAAAGACGTGTAAAATGCCTAACTACGTCATATTCAGCAACCTCTGGCAATTTGAGGGTTTTTCTTTTTAGGCTATCCGGTATTAACGTTTCGGATTCGCTCAAATATTCCGGAAGCTTATAGCTGTTCAAAGATAACATCTCTGATATAAGTGGTTCATCATACTTTGCTTGTTGATACGGCATTATAGCACCTCCAGAGTGTCAATAAGTTTTTCTATATGTCTTTTTGTGGTACGCTCTGTTACTGAAAAGAAATGGCCATTGTTTATGCTGTCGTACTTTTCATTTATTATCTTTGACATTTTCAGACCGCCAAGTATTCCATTCTTTGCAAGTTCCTGTTGAAGGTTGTTCTGGGCTTTATTAAAGCTTACAAGGACATCGGAAAATGGCATGCCTGTTACGGTATTGGGATTTATAAGGCCGTGTTTAATCAGTTGATTCCTCAAACTTAATGAGGCCGAGACCGTTGATTCTGCAACTTTTTTCAATCCACTCTTTCCTACAATGGATAGATAAGTAAGGGCCGTCAGGGCCATCAGGGCCTGATTTGTGCATATGTTACTTGTTGCTTTTGCCCTGCGTATATGCTGTTCCCTTGTCTGTAGAGTCATGACAAAAGCCCTTTTGCCATTAGTATCTAGGGTCTCTCCGATAATTCTGCCAGGGGATCTTCTTACATATTCCTTCTTAAAGGAGAATAGTCCAAGAAGTGGGCCACCAAAATTTGGGTGTATACCAAGCTGTTGCCCCTCCGATACGGCAATGTCCGTGCCATACTGCCCAGGCGGAATAACTGATCCCAGAGATATTGGATCATAATATGATATTAGTAAAGCGTCTTTCTTTATCTCCTGGATTCTGGGAACGTTTTCGTCAAGAATCCCATATGCGTTTGGTAGCTCACAGACAATGGCAGCAGTACTGTCTGTTATTTTTCCCTGGATATCATCAAGATTTATGTATCCAGTTTTGTGATCTAAAGAATATCTCAAAAACTTAAGGTCTAAGCCTTCGGTGTAACTCTCTATAACTTTGACCTTGTCATCGTACATGTTTGCTGGAATCAGGATCTCCTTTTTTCCGTTAATCCTGAAAGCCATTCTTACCGCTTCGCCTAGTGCACTGTATCCATCGTACATGGATGAATTCGTCATATCCATTTCCGTTAGATCAGATATGATACTCTGGTACTCGAACAATGACTGAAGCATTCCTTGGGATATTTCTGCCTGATATGGGGTATAGGAGGTCTCAAACTCAGATCTGCTGACGATCGCGTCAACCGAACTTGGTATAATCCGGTCATAGATTCCGTTTCCAAGAAAATTATAGTATTCTTTATCCCTGTTCATTCGCGAAATTGAGTATGCCTCTTCTATTAGCTCATCCTCCGAAATTCCTTTTGGTATCTGAATGATCTTTCCTTTTATGCCTTCTGGCACATCAGCAAAAAGCTCATCCACATCCCTAATATCAAGTAATTTCATCATTTCAGATTCTTCATCAATGGACATCATACTTTTCCCAGCATATGTAATATCGCAAGTGTGTATTTATTTTAACTGCAAAGCGTAAACTTGTCCTGTTAATTTATTAAAAATCTAAAGCTGCAGGAAACCCAGTTTTGGCACAGAACTTTATATAGTTTATAAATTGGTAACTATATTAATAAATCATTGATAAGTTCTATATGTTAAGAAAAGAACACAACAATTTACAGTTTTACAAGGGAAATTTCTTTAAATATTCCATCTATAGAATTACGAGTCTCATAAGTCTTGGTCCAGTGTTCATAATTGCAAGTTTCATGCTGGCTTCCGGTTACATGCAGAGAGAATATCTTGGAATGATCAGTATTTTGATTCTCTTTATTGAATTGGGTCTCGAGCCATTTTTTGGATTTGCTATAGACAAATTTCGAAGAAAGATCGTGCTAAAATACTGCGCTATTGGCACGATTGCAACGGTCATTGTAGTTTTCTCTTTAGCCATTAAACTCTAACTCTGGCACTTTTGCATAATATATTTTAAATTTTCCCCTTATTTTCTATGTTTTACAGAAAGACTTTTATGCTTGCTTATTATGCATATGCATAATATGATTAACCACAAAACAAAAAACAATTATCCGGACTGGGTGTTGAAATATTGGACCGGGGGGACACTTGTTATGAGGAGGAGGGATCATTACTATCTTTACAGGGTAAGCAGTAAATGGAATCCTGAAAAGAAGAGATCACAGATGAAAACTGGAGAGTATCTGGGAAGGATAACGCCCGATGGACTCATTGAACCGAAGACAAAGCGTGTAATGAAACTTTACAGCCAGATAGCTGTGAAGGAATATGGTGCATCATTTCTCGTGAATCACATATCAGGTGACATGATCAGATCGTTGAAGAAACACTTTCCACAGTGGAAAGAGATATTCATATTCTCTATGATGAGGATCATCCATGTATCGCCACTGAAAAATGTTGAATTCCACTATTCAACATCCTATATTTCTGAAACGGTTCCGGATGCCCATGTGTCCACGGAATCACTTTCAGATCTTTTGAGAGATATTGGAATGGATCGAAAATCCGTAACAGAGTTCATGAAAGATTTCATGAAAGATGACAGGTATCTCGCTGTTGATCTCACCCATGTGCTTTCCATGAGCGAGAATATAATATCTGCAACCCTTGGACATAACTCAATGGAGGAATACCTTCCACAGGTTCAGGTTCTCTTTCTCTTCTCTCTGGATCATGACATGCCGGCATATTTCCGCATGTTACCGGGATCCATAAACAGCGTTGCATCCCTGAAGACAACAATGGAAGAGACAGAAAGGAAGAACATTGTCCTTGTTGCAGACACCGGATTCTATTCCAGGTCCAATACAGAAGCACTGTCATCCATGGGCATATATTTCATCATGCCCATGAGGAGGAACTCCAGACTCATAGATTACACAATTTCCATGGAGAAACATTTCATGTTCCAGGATCACCCCATATTCTATTCCCGGTATATCAGGGATGATTTAACAATGTTCACGTTCAGGAACGATTTCCTCAAGGCCGAGGAGGAGAAGGATTATCTCAGGAGACATGAGAAGGGATCAGAAACGACATTCAGGAAACTGAGGGAGAGGATGGGCACAATATCCGTGGTTACAAACCTGAAGGTTTCAGGTGAGATTGTGTATGGTATGCTGAAATCCCGCACTGACATAGAACAGTCATATGACACTTTCAAGAACACAATACATGCAGACAGGACATATATGAGGGATGATCTACACCTTCAGGGATGGATGTTTGTGAATTTCATCGCCCTGATTATGCATTACAGAATCTACAACATGCTGAAAAAGATGGATCTTCTCAGCCGCTATTCACCGGAGGACATAATAAAACATCTTGAAAGGGTTTACATGCTGAAGATGGGTGAGGAGTGGAAAATATCCGAAATACCTAAGAAATCCAGAATAATAATTGAGAAACTGGAAATACCTATTATGCAAAATAGCGGGAGTTAGAGATTAAAAGTATCAAAAAATGTTAAAAAATGGGATTATTTACCTGGTGGACTCGTGTTTGGACGTGCTTCAATATAATCCGTTGCCTTTTCCTGATCACTGGTTATCTCAAGACTCTTCCCTTTTGTCTCCTTTATAAATACAAAGGTCAGTACTACAGCAAGAGCCGTCAATC
>DAHWLW010000118.1:0-13980 GCA_027343465.1 Thermoplasmatales archaeon
GACTGCCAGCACTTACTTGAGCTCCTCGACCAGGACTACGAGGAGACAATGAAACTGATGAACGAGTATCTTGTTTACCAGGCTGTTTCAGAATCTGACAGGGATTACCCTGATTTTATAGAACCGAAATGGAACGTCATAAATGAAGAAAGACTGACGGTAAGTTTTGAGGATATTAATCTTTCCGATCACGAGGGAAAGACGCTGAATCTGCAGGGGTATCTAACATACGTGCAGAATCCTCCCATAGAGAGGATCCTTGAGGCTGAATGGACATGCAAGAGATGTGGCAATGTTGAAATTTCAGATGGAGAGAAGCCGGATAAACCCTGCAAGGCGTGTTCAGGAGAAACATGGATTATGAATGAGGAGACAGTCAGGAAACAGAAAATACAGGAAGCATTGCTTACGGAAAAATATGAATCAAGTGCCTCTGGCTTTCCGCTGTCGCTTTCTATCTTGTTTACGGATGAGAACACTTCAACGTTTGCTCCTGGAGATCACATTTCCGCCATAGGGAAGATGACAAGCAAAAAACTTGTGTCGAAGATGAAGGAAATCACGTATTCTTATGTACTCGAGGTTTCTCAGGCCAGGAAGGATGAAAAACACATTAATATCACTGACGAGGACAGGAAAAAGATAGAAGAGTTTGTTGGGAAATCAGGTAATGTTTTAGATGATCTCGCGAACATGTATGCACCAGGAATAATAGGACATGAAGATGTGAAGAAGGCAATCATACTGCAGGCTGCGAGTTCAGATGACATAATCAGAAAAGGAGGCCGTGTCAGGGGGAACATTCACATATTATTGGTTGGGGATCCTGGAACTGGAAAATCTCAGCTTCTTATGGCCACCCCGAGCGTATCTGCCAGGGCACTATACGTTACAGATGCATCAGCTGCAGGTTTGACAGCTGCAGTCGATGAAGTAAACGGAAAAAGAGTCATGGTTGCAGGAGTTATGGTCCTCGCTGACAATGGGATAGCAGCAATAGACGAAATAGAGAAAATGCAGAAAGATGACCGGAAGGCAATCCATCCTGCTTTAGAGCAGGGCGAAATACACAAGTCTAAGGCTGGACTGCATGCTTCGTTTAAATCAAGGACCTCACTCTTAGCAGCTGCAAATCCGAAATATGGAAGATTTGTCGATTCAAAAGGCATAATTGATCAGATAGATCTCGAACCATCCCTCCTGGATAGATTTGACCTGGTATTTGTCTTCAAAGAAATGGCCGGAACTGAGGGATATGAGAAACAGAGAGCCATTGCAATGCTCAAAGGATCAACAGCAGAAGAAGACGATGATTTCCTATTGAAATACATCGTGTACAGCAAGACTGTGCATCCAATTATTCCTGAAGATATTATAGAGGAAATTGCGAAGTACTTCGCCCAGGCTAAGTCTAATCCAATGAACAAGGACCATTATCTTAATGCAAGGACACTGGAGTCCTTGAAGAGGCTGAGTCTTGCTTCTGCCAGGATAAGGTTAAGTAATGTTGTGGAAGAGAAAGATTTAGATAATGCCAAGGAGCTTATAGAGTCCTACTTGAGCCAGTTCAACTGGGACATGGATGCTATCTCTGGAATAACGTCAAGTGTAAGAGACTGTCTGGCCTTCCTGGAGAATGAGATCTCATCTGAAAGGAATGCAAGTGAGCATGATGTGGTCGAAGACTGCCAGAGGATGGGCTTTTCGTTGACAACTGCAAGGAAAGCGATAGATGAGATGAGGAGAACTGGTAAGATCTATGCTCCAAGAGATGGACTACTGAGAGGTGTTATGAGATGAATTCAGGAAAATTATTTAATGACGAAATAGGAAATAACTGCTTCCGTGAATTATCTTACGCATTCGCAGAAAATCACAATTTGGAAAACGCGGAAATTACTGGCTCTAGAATTTCTATACATAATAATATTTCAATAATTTCATTATGTATAGAAATTCTGCGATGCCCCAAATTACTGGTTCCTTTTCTTTATACAATAATTAATTTGTGTACACACTGTACACAAATTAATTCATATAAGGGGTATTCGAAAAAAATTTTTTTTTCAGGAGGTGTTTTTCATGACTAACTCTCGTAAAAAAGTTGGAAGACCTATAAATGAGGATAAGGATTTCTCAGTTCGTGTCAGTACAACGACCACTCCTGAGCTCAAAAAGAAGATAAATCAGTCCGGTTATTCTGTAAGTTACATCCTTCAGTACGGAGCAAGAGTCCTTTTAGGAGATGAGAGAGAAAAGGAGCTGCTGGACATTGAAAGAGAGCTGGCAACCCTGAAACCTAAAGTTTCTATGCTTGAGTCCAGGAGAGATCTGATCCTTGCTGAGAAAAAGCGAATAGAAGCACTCTCACTGGAGAGGGAGAATGAAGAAATATACATCCATGCAGCATTCTCTCAGATCCTGAGGTTCCAGGAGAAGATAGCAAAGATAACCCTCAAGGATCAGTGGATCAGGCAAACTTATGGTATAAGTTTTGATATTGAACTTGTGAATTCTAATTTCTCTGAATCTCTCTCGGATCTGGCATTTCCTCCGTCTTATGTTATTGAAAAATATCACATAAAGAAAGTTGGAAAGGGAGAGAAAGAAGAAAGAATGATGGTTGAACTAATAGAATCTAAAAAAGAGGCGACAAATTGAACAGTATGGCCTCATTAGCAAGGGTTGAAAGGTCCTTGCTAAAAAAGAATTTGTATATAACTAAAATAAAAAAAGGGCAGCACAGATTCTATTTATGCAATATCTGTGGCAACGGTAGAGAATACAGGGGTGGTGGAATCCTGGTGCATATCAGCCGCTCGCACAGGAAGGAACATGATTCGATAAAAAGAGAAAGCATGGAGGTGTTTTGAATGAATAAAGAAGAATTTGTTAAAAAATGGGGACACTTATTTAGCCTGGTAAAGGAGTTAAGTTTTCCCCAGGAAGAAGGACCAGCTAGCGAATGGGACAAAACTCAGATTCTGATGCTGAGGGATGCAATTTCGGTCATTGAAAATAAAAAGGAGAGTGAGTAAATGGAAATGACAAGAGATATGTTGATCGATCAGGCACGGATCAAGCTTGCAGTCAGGGATTATGTGTACCGGTCTCTGATGGATGTGGTTAAAAGGGAATGCGGTCAGAGATTGCCGATACCACTAATTTATTTCATGGAGTGGAAGATAGACAAACATTCTTTAAAGTTCTGGCTAAAAATCGACAGCCTGGGACCTAGTGAGGAAGAGGAGGTGGAATAAAGTGAATAAAGAAATAAAAGAAAAAGTCGAAAATAAACGAAGAGAGATTAGGCAGCTCTCCGAAAGGTTGAGGGCAGAAGCACGGGCTAAGCATATCTGTGCATACTGTGGCAAAATCAACACTGATAGCAGGAAAATATACTGTGATACTCAGTGTGCATATATGTTTTCAAAGAAATATGATTTCAGCCAGTCATCTCAGATTCTCAAAGAATACAAACAAGAATTGAAAGAAGAATATGAGGAGAAGCATCCCAAGTCAGAGCCTGATCCCTGGTCAGTGCAAGCCGCAAAGAAAGAATATACCTGTGCTTTTTGTCATACAACCATAGGCAAGGGAGAAAAATACGAAAAATACACCCGGTTGCCTGGATTCGATGACTGGTTTGATGATGCTCCTTATGAGACGTTCCCATACCACTTGAACTGCACAAATTTCGAATCGGTATTGATTGATAATGACCTTTTAGAACCAGAGGCAATCGACCTGGAAGAAATAAGAGGAATACTATTTGTCATAGCTCTGAGAGTTGGGAAACCTCTTGAAGAACTGAGCAAAGATATAGCAAGGGGTGATTTTCCTCCTAATTCTGTCCTAGAACAAATTTCGAAGGAGGATATTGATTTTGAGGAACGCTGGTGGGGCAACTCGGATCATTCCGGCTTTAGATATCTTTATTTCGTGCAATACAAGGACTCTGGAAGAGAGAAGGGAGAGCTGCATTACATCCCCTTTAAGCCAGAAGATCCCGTCAAAACATTTACAGAATATCATCAGAATAGGGACATAGACGAATTTGAAAGGATAATCTCAGTCGATATGACGGCTATACCAATCCCAGAGAAAAAAGTAGAGGTGGTACAGTGAAGTGCGAGATTTGCAAAGGGGAATTTAATGAAAGAGAAGCAGCAGATTCAAAGGTAATTATAGACGAACCAGCAAAAATTACCAAATGGACTGTCTGTGATGTTTGTGCAGCTGCAGTCTTCGAATTTATCCTGGAATTCAAGGACGATATTAAGGATGGCTTCAAGAACCAGGACGAGACATGGAAACTCAGAAATGAAGTGTACCGCCAAAGAAAACTGGAGGTAGAACCATGAAGTCACTTCTAATCATGAGCTGCTCAAAAACGAAAAAAAATATTGATATTGCTCCGGCGTTGGAAATGTATGACGGACAGGCCTACAGAACATTAAAAAAGAATTCACAAGGAAACCTGAGAATTCTGATAATATCAGCAAAATACGGACTTTTACGAAGCACTGACATAATCTCATGGTACGACCAGGAAATGACAGCAGCCAAAGCAATCGATCTGAGAAAGCAGGTACAGGAGGAAGTGATGAGAACAACCAAGAAGAAAAACACTGAGCGGGTGTTCCTATATCTTGGATATCCCTACAATCTGGTAATTTCTAATGAATTGGAAAGATATCTCAAGCTGAATTTCGATGTGCAAATAGCTGACGGGTACATTGGAATGAGATTACACCAGCTGAAGGAATGGCTCAAGGAGGCGCAGTAATGACCCCGATGCCGATCTATAAAAGATTAAAAAACGTTGATTCCAGTCTTCAAATTAAGCCGCTGACATCGAGGGACAGAGAGCAATTCGTTCATGAATACAGAAAGAGTCAGGACAGGATACCGTGGACAGTTAACAAGGCAAGATTCGGTCAGAACGATATGCTGGGATGCATCGACACGATATCATACGATCCATGGGAAATCATCTTAGATCAGACATCTACTATTCATCATGTATCTGACAAGAAAAGGGAGATCCAGAGGATGTTGCACCACTCGCCAGAGGTATCAGGGATCAGGATAGTGGTTCATGGTGTGGATGGATATCGAATAATGCAAGGGAAAAAATGGATACCTGTGATTACAAGGCACGTCGAGGAGACATGGATTGATGATGAATGGGAGAGAGAAGAAGTACCAATTGATGAGAAACGGCTCCATAGATTTGACGAATCAATGATGCCTGAATGTAATAATATTAACAATAACAAAGACGGCTCTAAAATCAAATCTAAAGTAATGGAAAATAAAAAACATAGTGTAAAGGTGGTTAAATGAGACATTTACTCATTGATTTTGATAGCACAATCCCGAATCTCGCATTAATGAAAATATCAGCATGGGCAAAGGCAAGAGGGGATCAGGTATATCTTAATGATGATTCAGTAGAACCTGACGAAATCTGGTTATCATGTCTTTTTACGTGGAACGCAAACAAGGCTAAAAGCCGAATTGAATTTTACAAATACCGATTTCCCAATGCTAGGATTCATTATGGAGGCACAGGATTTGATTTCTTCTTAGAATACAAGTCTCCAGAATGGAAAAATCTACCACGTGAGATTGAGAATATGACTCCTGATTATGATCTTTACAACGATGATCGAGTCGTTGGCTTTTGTCAGCGGGGATGTGATAGAAAATGCCAATTTTGTGTAGTATGGAGAAAGGAGGGGAAAATAGATGAAAACGAATATAGGAGTCTCTCCTCGTGGGTGCCAGAGGACAGAAAAAAGGTTTTGTTACTAGACAATGACATAGCCCTCGCTGAGAGATGGAAGCACGATCTCGTGCTTAGGGAGGCTCAGGAAATGGGGTTAAAACTCTCCATTACTCAGGGATATGACATAAGGACGATCTATAAAGAACCTGATAGAGCGCAGCAATTGGCAAATTATAAGCCCTGGTCACTGGCATTCAAAGAACGAATGCTTTACACTGCATGGGACTTGCCTCAATATGAGCCAATGGTAAGAAAGGGGATTGAGGCATTGTTAGACTCAGGATTCAAAAGCAGAGAAATAACAGTCTATGTGCTAGTCGGATTTAAAACCACTTTTGAAGAGGACGTCCATCGGGTAAATGACGTGCTAAGGAATGAATATCATGTTCTCCCTTACGTAATGCCATACAACAACAGGAGAGATGATCCGAACATCAACAATTTACGCAGATGGGCAAATAAAAGACCACTTTTCAAGAGCATGGATTTCAGAGATTATGATTCGCATTTCAGGAAGAAAAAGAACCAGTACGATCTCAAGCAAGAGGTGATTGAATGACAATGGTTAATTTTATCTGTCAAAAGGGACATTCTACTAGAATCTCCTATGACAATAACGATAAAATTCCACAATTCATTTTTACATTTTGTCACGAATGTAAAAAGCCTATGCAATTTAGAATCAGTGAAAAAAGAAAAAAAGAGGTAGCTAAATGACAATGGCAAAAGTAACGTGCCTGCACTGCGGATGGAACTGGGTAAAGGACTGTAGTTTTTGGTATAAAGATGAAAAAGACTTCTATTTAAACTACAAACCTGAATGCCCATCATGTCATGGGGATCCTAATGATTGGAAAATCGAAGAAATCATTGAAGTAGTGTTACCGTTGACCGATGAAGAGAAATCTCTATTTTCTTTAGCAAAGGGGGTTAGGTGAAACCATGAAAACCTATCTAAGTCTCGGAGCTGGTGTTGATACAACAGCCATAATGCTCATGCCAGACATAATGAAAGAAATTGATTTTGTACTGTTCGCTGACACTGGAGGAGAAAATCCAGAAACGTACTCTTACCTTGAAAGGTACATCAAACCATATCTTGAGAAGATCCGAAAGCCATTAGTCATAGTAAAAGGAGAGGAAAATGTCAAAGGGGCAGTCAAAACAAACATGGAAGCTGCATACTTGGGGTGGAAGATTATCCCTGTACGATTCCTTAGGCATTGTACTGACAAATGGAAAATCAAGCCAATGCATAAGTACCTAACTGAAAACTATCCAGGAGAAACATTAAGGGTCGTGATCGGTTTCGCATACGATGAAATCCAGCGGGTCAATTCAACAAGATGGAAGGATCAAGAGGTATGGTATCCTCTTATTGAGAAGAAGATGACAAGGGATGATTGCGTCAGGCATATAATCAGTAAAGGATTTCCCATCCCTCCTAAATCTGGTTGTTTTTACTGTCCATTTCAACGGTTGGATCAATGGAAGGAATTAAGATTTAAACATCCTGACCTATGGCAAAGGGCGGTCAATTTGGAAAAAAATGGCTCGCATTATCCTCAAATGACACTTTCAAATTTCAGGAAAGATAAACAACCTCTAACTTTAGAAGAAGTAGATAAAAAGTTAGGTAAATCACTGTATGATTTTGAAATTGATCCTCCAGATGGTGAGGAATGCTCAGGAGCGTGTATGACATGAGAATGTATAAATTGAAAGAAATCAAGGATAAGGTATATGTCGCCATCATCATGGTTGTAATCTTCTGGATGTTTGTATTGTATGCAGTGTTCCAAAGTGAGGTGCCGTAACATGAAATACGAAAAAACAGGCGAAGACGAAATAACATTCACTCTTCAAAAGGGAGATATGTTCTATTTGGAACAGGCTGCATACTTGGGATGGAAAATGTTCCAAGAAAAAAATACAGAATGGCCACATTGTAGAACAGAATGGGATGAGCGCGAAACAGACAAAGCATTTTCCTTTTATCAAAAAATTAAAAAGATATGTGAAGAAATAGAAAAAGAGGTAAAGGCATGAAACCAGAAAAAACATGTCCTATTCTTGCACGTATAGGACAAATAACGGAGGTGAAAAAAATTGAATATATATACTGTCAATAAGATGAAGAAAAAGAAAAAGACAAAAAGTCTTAAAAAAATTGAAAATAAGACAGATAAAAAGGAGAGGACCAGGACACCTAATGACCCTCTAACGTCAGAGGAAGCCAATGAACTACTAAAGAGAATAGACAATATTCCAGACTACACACTCATCTTCGTAGGCCTATACACTGGCATGAGGATATCCGAAATAGCATCCCTGGAAGAGATCTCCATCAACGACCAGGAACAGAGGATACATATCTGGGACGAGAAAAAGGACAGATATAGGGATGTGTATGTCCCTCAGGAAGTATTGTCAGCAATTAAAAGGCATATAAACTCAATGACGAGAGGCAAGGATCCCAGAATATTTCCTTTCTCACACAAAACAATAGAAAGAAAAATCCAGGGATGGACCTACAGGATTCTTGGAAAAAAGAAGAGCTGGCATGCAATCAGGCATACATACATATCGCTATCAAGGGAGCTTGGAATCCCGATGGAGATCGTCATCCAAAATACAGGGGATGCAGCTGCGACAATCCTAAAATATTATAGTAAACCAAGTCCAGTATTCATTCGTAAAGTAGTGGATGAAAAGAAACTATTTGAGGTGAGGTGAGATAGAAATAGAAGATCGCAAGATGAAGACTTCTGTCATAATTGTTAGTGTGAGCATATCACTGGATGATATAGATACAAAAATAATCAATATATTTAGAAGAGGACCATCAAGGGGACTGAGATCTCACCAGATCCGGGATATTTTAGAATATGAGGGATACATTGCAGGTTATGGGCAGATCAGATACAGGCTCCAGAGAATGTCACTTGTCGGTATCCTGGAAAGAGAAAAAGGCAACCATTACGACAGGTATTATCTGAGAGAAATATTTTAGTTTATATGCAGATGATCTGCTGCAGATCATCTGCATCAGATGAACCTACAAAGGGTGTTAGGTGATCGTAATTCACGGATTCGGAACTGATGATGCATTCCCATCAGGAAAGCGACGCATTTCCCGTTATCCGAGAGCAATGATAGAATGAAAGCAAAAAGCCTAACAGCAGTTCTGATCATGCTCGTCCTGGCTATATTCCTTGCCCAAGGCATGGGGTATATTTTTGGAGCACAGGACGCAAGCGTGAACACAACTAATGGATTGAATACGGCCTCTGGATACAATATAGGAACAGAGGTCAGCGCGGTATGGGGCCTGCAGACCAATTCAACCTCAGGAACTTCTACGTGGTATGCAGCCACCATAACAGGAACTGGAACAGCATCTCTCACATTTACGTTCCCAATGAAGGTGCACCCCAGCGAAATAATTGTTCAGACAGACAACTCCTCGCAGAATGCCTGGAAACTTTTGAATCTGAACGACATCTACACAGATGTTAATGTTGGCCATACGAACATGAAGGGAAATATCTCTTCAGTAGTAATGTATCTAGGAACACCAGTAAACGATACTGGAACAACGGCACTCGCAGACAAGGGAGTTAAAGGATATGATATACAGGTAGCACTGTATTCAAGTTCAGCAAACAACCTTGGAAAGAACGTGCAGGTTTCACCAGTTGATTTCCTTGATTCATTCCCGACAACAACACCTCAGTACGTCATAAAAATACAGAACAACACGGTCAGCAACACATCCCTGGCAGAATCGTTCACATTCTCACAGCAGTGGTCCTATACGTCTCACTATCCGCTGGTAACTGAAATATTCCTCGCTGCACTATTCCTTGACGCAATTCTGGGATATGTCATATATCTGGCAACCCCTGAGCGAAAAGGAAGTGAAAACGAGAGAGTAATGAGATTCCAGTCGAGAAAGGAGAGAAAGACCGCATACGAGGGAATAGCCCTTTTGATTGTGACGTTCATCGTTATAGGCATAATGGGATCATTCTCTGACCTGTGGGGATGGGGAGGAGCAATTGCCTTTGCCGCAGGGTTTGCCATAGCAACACTGGTCTATACATCTGACCCAGTCAGCAGATCATACGGAAGATCTATACTGATCGGCTTCGTGGGAGGCATACTTCTCCTGGTCGTGAATCTTTACATAGCATTCGGAACAACTGAATACAATGCATTCTTCAGCGGTCAGCTGGTAGCAGCAATTCAGGCAGTTGTCTATGTAATGATCATACTGGCAGCAGCCTATGTCGGAATAGTCAACACAAAGAGGACCCATCTCGCGAAGAGGGAGTGAACTTAGATGGCAGAAGACACAGTGTCAGATGTTGAGGATGTCGAACAGACAGGAAGCAGCGATGTAGATGAAGTGCTCCTGCTTGTTTTCCTCGGTCTGGGCATAGTGTTCGCATTGGCCGTCATCTTCGATTACAAGAACCTAGCAGCTCTTGGGGTCGGAGAGATCGGCTCATTCCTTGCACCTGTTCAGGCCTTCTTTAACGGTCTGGCATCCCTGATAACAGGATTCTTCCAGGGGCTGGCAAAGGATGCATCATCCTTGTTCATCTCCCCTGTAAGTGTTCCTGTAGCCAGTACAGAAAGCTGGGTTCCAGTGCCACTGCCTGCGGCGGTGGTGTAATTTGGTTCTAGCGAACTCAGCACCTAAAAGCAGTGCTTCCCTCGACGAAGAGGGAGGCTTTTATTTTTTCTTATTCATTATTGTAATGGTAGCCCTTCTGGGCATTATATTTGACCCCCATCAGTTTGAAGATTTAATCGGAGGTACACTTGGGTCAATCTTCTCTCCCTTCCTGGCATTTGCCAATGGATTCGTATCGTTCTTCACAAGCTTGGTTTCATCTCTGTGGAACTATGTTACAGGAAGCATATCAGGAGTCGGGAACTCGCTGTATAAAAACACCATAGGGAGGCTGTAGATGGAAAGAGGTTACATACTAATAGCAGTCTTAATGCTCCTTTATCTGGTTGCATCCTTCCTTGGTTCCGGAGATATCGGAATACTTTATGTCGTGGCGGTAGGATCCCACGCAATCAGCGGGGGAAAAGTTCCATTTCAGGGAGCCTATGACGCAGCTCTTGCAGTTTACATCATCATCATGTTAGTATTTTTCATAATCGGAGGAAAAAAAGAATGAATCAAAAGGAAGAACTCAAGATCGAAGAAGAAAGGAGAATCAGATTTCTGGGGAAATTTGAGAGTTTCAAGAAAGAAATCATTGGGAGGACAAGATATGTTAGGAAAAAATAAAAAAATAGTAATAGCCCTGTTTCTGTCATTGCTGATGTTCTCGAGTGTATTCGGGATGATATCCTATATCACAGCTCCAGATAACACTCCACAGGCGTCTCAAATAGCCCAGAATCAACTATCATCCATAGGAGAGACAGGTTCAACTTCAGTAAATGTCAATTACTGGGATGAGAAATCTGTAGCAAATTCTTCAACAACGACAGATACCTTAAAAGCAGTAGAATCTTCGACACAGCAAACAACAGAACTCGATTGTTCTAATAATTGGACTTTAAATTCTGGAAAAACTGTGGCAACCATTTCTGTTAATTTGGGAGATTTTCAGACTTGGGTGGTGAGTGGAACAAACTGCAAGATAGACGCAGAACTGTATTCCTTAGAATTTGAAAACGGCGAAGTTGGAACAACATATAGAGTGGGAACTGTTTTCGCAAATATAACGGTAATTAGTGATATTGGAATAAACGATACATACTACTGGAATGACACAATAAATTCTGATGGAACTTACACAGAAATTTCTCCTCACTGGTCTGCAGATGTAGTAGGTCTTAACCTGCTTTATCCAACCGGATTTTATGATATAAAACTACAAATTCAGGTAACCACAGGAAGTTCAAGTGGGTTCAGTGTGGCTCCAAATAGTCTGCTTACATTTTCTGGTTCTTCAACAGATAATGGATTAATAACAGCCTACTATGCAGTTTCAAGAATCAATTTTATTACAGGATGGACGTATGCAGGACAATCTGTATCTTCTACATTTACTATTCCTGAGTATACCTCTTCATACAACATCCACTGGACAACATCTGAAATAGGTGCAGCATCTTATGATTCAACATCAGAAACATCAGATTCCATAACAGGTTTACTTAATGTTAACACAATTTCATTCAACAGTAACGGAAATGATCCCGACGTTACATCCTATACATTTTCATTTAATTTAACCAATCAGATTCAGGTAACAACTGCTACAACAACTCAAACATCAAGTCCAACTTATACTTATTCACAGGTTTCAGGAACTACCAATGAAGCGAATTCCTCATTTACATTTTCTGGAACAACGCCATCAAGTGCAGTATTTGTTGCTTATGAATCTGGAGCGAGTTCTTTATCAACAGATAATACGAACATAGAATTTACACCAACAGTAACGGTGTCAAATCCATATTATTCATTCGATCAGAATCAGCTTGTGGCAAGTTTAACAGGATCATCAACAGGTTCACTGACATCATCTAATACAGCATCTCCATCATTTTCAGGTAATTCCGTATCCTATACTTCATCTACATCACCATCTTGGACTGTTAACCTGAATTTGTATGGAAACAGGCATCCGACCTATCAGAATTCTCATATTTCCCCGACAACTGTAAATCCCTTAACGCCAATCGATTTATATGCAAACTATTCGGAATATTTCACAGGCGAATCACAAACTCTCTATTCATCATGGAATGGGCATGCCCTTACATCTGCATCATCAAATTCCAATCAACTCACACAGTCATCGGATTTTAATTCCGTTGGACAGAAAACAATATCCTTTTATTCGACAAATACGCCTGATCCTTTAAGTAATTCCCTGTCAAGCCTTAGTTCATCAGTCTATTCAACAAGTGTCAACGTTGTGCCGTTTTCATTAACTGGAACGCCAATAGACTATTCCAATGTAGGCAAATCCGTAATTCTCAGTCTTTCATTTAATTCTCAGACAACGGCACAGATAACACAGATAAATGTAGATGTAAATGGTGTTCTTGAGGATCGATTCACACCTGATAAGGCATCAGGAAGCGTATCTTTTGATTTCACACAGCCGACCGCCGCACCATTAAAAGTTGTTTGGACTGCAACCGATCAGTATGGTTATTCGCAATCAATTACATATCAGTATGGAACCGATATAACGCCGAGTTTCTACAGCAATAAAGTATCTGTTTTGCAATCTGTAAATGCAACCGATTCATATCCAATAGAATTGTCTGGAGTTCCACAAAAAACCCTGCTTTATAATCAGTATCCTATTTCGTTGTCAGGCGTCCCATCTGGAAGCGGATTTTACCAGCAATTACTTACCATAAATAATATTACAAAATATGGGATAAATACAGCAGGTTCAAATATACAATTCACAGCATCAAATGGCACACTATTATATGCTTGGATTCAGTCCATAAATTCAAGCGCAATTCAGGTATGGGTTAAGAACTATGAAGGAAGTAGCACTATTAATATGGAAGTATTGCCGTATTTTGAAAATCTCTTGAGTTCCACAGGATATCTCGGAGAAGCTCCACAGTTATCATCAACGTATGCAGAATATGATAATGGAAAATACGTATTTCCGTTCTATGATAACTTCAAAGGAACATCCCTCAACACCACCTTGTGGAGTATCTCATACGGCAATGTTACAATAAATAATGGATTATATACTTATACTCAATATTCAGGTTTAATTTCTAATGCACATTTTCCTAATAGCACAGGATACGCTTATATTTCATATAATACAGTTAGTGGCTTATCACTACATTGGGGAGGTTCGCCATATCTTTCAGAAACAATAACAGGAACAGGTTTGAAATCATTTGCGACCACAAATGCATCTATTGATAGATGGATGGGGACAGACCCTTTAAGTTTATCCTCAGGGCAATATGTTTTAGAGCAATATACTTTTGTAATTTCAACTTATACAATGCCCACCTTCACTATCGGCAATGGAATCCCATACCGGATAAATGGAACATACCAGCAGCTGTTGACAGTCGAAAACCCATTTAAAAAAGGGATAAACACATTAGGAAGCAACATAGAATTCACAACCCTGAACCAAACCCTATTATATGCTTGG
>DAHWLW010000010.1:0-3439 GCA_027343465.1 Thermoplasmatales archaeon
TGATTCTGTAAGGGTCAGGTTCTTTAGTATTGCAAAAGTCGAAGGATTAATCTCTGAAATATTACCATTTACAGATAAAGCATAGATATATCCTGTAAAAGGATTATATATTGCATCATAAGATGGCAGCCCTATTATGCCTGCGAACTTGGATGTTATTGTGTTATAGACATAAATTCCACTTCTGCCAGGTAAACTTGAGTATTCAGGTATAAACAGCATTCCACTATTATTGTCATAAGCCATACCGAGTGATAACAGGCTCTGGCCGAAATAAGTGATATTAAATGTGTAACCAGGGAGTATCTGGCTGTTAACCGGATACATTGTCGAAACAGGTTTTATGTAAGTTTCATTGCTTGAGTAAGAATAGATCACAATAAAATCAGTTGAGTGACCACCCACAGTGAATATATATTTAGACGGAGATGCAAAGAATCCTGATGGCATACTAAAGGTAGCGAAATAAGACCCATTGACAAGAGGTACGACTATCTGGTTCGATGTAGTTGTATATACTGTGCCGCTGATATTAACACTCCATGATGTCCCGGCTGGAAGGCCGTTCTCCTGAAATATCTGAGAGTACTCACCCTGTGCACAATCAACTATCCCCTGTAATTGACTGCCACTGTTCACTGATATCGTCCATGTGCTTTGATTAATATCTGTGAAACCAAGCGAATAAGATGCTTCTCCGGTTTCATCAATGCTTTCGTTGAAGACATTTGTCGTCGCCGGGATGTAACTGTTCATATCAAGCGGTTCAACGTATGCTGAAACTGAACCTGCTGTTGGTTTTCCAAAGACTCCTAAACCGCAAGATGGGCCTCCTACCAGCCCAAATTGCGGATTCAATCCACCATGAAACGGATTATCCGGACAAGGACCATTGTAATATGTATGTCCCTGCCATGAATATGTATAGTTATTGGCATCGATAATGTATGCTGCCCCTGGTACAGGAAGGCTGATAATATGTGAGTTTATTTCAAAATTGATGGTTTGCTGCATTGGTTCAGTTAAATTGCTTATCCAGGTCTTAATGTCAAAATTATGTGGCATGAATATTGTTTCTCCAAGGGGGAAATTATACTCATAAACTGTCTGGGTAGGATACTGCCCGAAAAATGGAAAAACAACCCATCCAGTGTAATTTACAGACCATCCTGAAGATTGCGATCCACTAATATAAACAACGTTCTGAATCCAGTAAATTGGCGCCCCGAGCTGGTCAGCCAGAAACAGATTTTGCTGAATAGAAGCGTTGTATGCAGTATTCACGATATTATAAGTACCTGTGGTAGAATTATAAAAGAATGAAGTCACATTCAGACCAGAAAGGTGAAGATTATCCGCAACACCCTTCAATCCAACTGTTGAAAGGCTCCTGTTTACATTCAGGACATACATAGACAAGTTATATGCGTCGATTGAGCCCCAGCCAGTTACAAGATTATATCCATAAGCTGCATTATACAGATCATTATGCCCGTACATCACGTTATAGAAAGGAAGAGCCGGCAAGGTTGAGTTATACTTTCCTGTCTTTATGAATCCAGTATGTGTTGTAGTTTTCATAGTGGTGATCTGACTGTTTCCAAGCGAGTAGAGAAGAGGATTCAGATAACCAAGATTCGACTGGTTGTAATGGTTTAGAACAGCGTTTATTTCCGCTATAATCCCTGCCTCAACAGGCGAAGCTACACTTGTTCCCCAAAATACATAGAAGCAAGGGTTTCCATAATAACTGGTACCATCTATTGTGATATATACAATTGTATTATTGGCAATTGCGGAAATATCTGGAACTCCACGACCCTGGCCGTTTATTGAATTATTCGCTTCTGTGTCAAGTTGCCAAATGGGTTCCTTGAACACAGAGCTTATCCCACCTGTACTCCCAATTGGGGACCTGCCTGTATATGAGCTGGTTTCGTACCAAGCAGTCTCGTTTTTTATATGCAGGTTTGGAGCAAGAGTGAGTGTGTCGCCTCCAACTGCTGTGACTCCAAAATTGTCATATGCCATTGTTGACGGAAATTCTACGGTCGAGCCAACGTATTTTGAGCTCGCTGTGTTGTCACATGAATCTCCGCTGCTGGCCAGAACACTTATGTCTCGAGCCTGTGCCTCCTGCAGATAATCAAACCAAGTTGTATTATTATTATCTGTGCCACCCCATGAATTTGTTATGACCGAAACATTATCGAGAGCCTTATAAGTAGAATTTGGGTTCAGTATAAATGCAAATGCAGAGTCTATGCTTAAATAGGTTGAATTAGGGCCATATACGTTATAAATACTCGCACCTGGTGCAGTGCTCCCTACCATTTCTAGATCCAGTGTGTTCTCAGAATTAGCACCGGTTGTGTCATAGGTAGCTGATAATCCCGGTTTAACAGCGCCGTTAATCGGAACTCCATAGACTTTTGCGTGAGGCTCATATGACGGAAGCGTTGCATTGTAATATGCGTATATGTCTGATGGATCAAATGCACCGACTGGAGTTCCAGAACCGTTTGTGCCTGCCCAGAGAATTGTTGCGATTACCTCACTAGTGGGATACGTTATATTCAAAAGAGATTGTTCATCGTATGCAACCTGCAAATCTGATCCATATACATACTGTACTCCAGTGCTATTGACCGGTTGCGGATACGTATTACCGGCTGACTTAGCTTTGGTCTGAGAGAATTGAACCTTTTTGATTGCCATGTTGTACTGCAAGGGCATGGGAGCATTTGACAAACCAGTGACTTCTGAAACATATGGTGCAAGGGATTCTGGCAATTTTGGTGTGGAATCTGCAAAATATGATGAGCCTTTGCTTCCATTGGTAACTATGCTTGTATTGAAGAGATCCCCGATATCCCTTGCCGGCCCAGTGACTTCAACAGAAACTCTGTCAGCATAAGTCCTTACTTTAAGGCCTGGATACTGTGAAAGGTAACTTTCAGCTTGACTGTATAAATTAGGTGAGACTGAGAAATTTTCCGCAAATTCCAATCTTGTGATATATTTATGATATTCGGGACTTTCTGGATTTGTAAGATTGGAAAGCAAGGAGTTTAACCTGCTCTGATTGGTGAGGGAAAAAGTAATCAAGACAGATATTGAGCCGTTATAAGCTTTTGAAATGCCTTTATCAACACTCAATGGGGCAACTGGAACTGAAATAAAACGCTCTTTATCCAGTTGAAAAACAACATTATTTTCCATGCCTACGGTTGCCTTTCCAACGGGATTTGAATACCTTGTACCCTGCTGACTACCAAACACATTTCCAGCTGCAAATGCGGAAGAAAAAAGCATTATCACAACAACAAGTAAGGATAGAACTATCGCTCTATTTGCGGGAAAAAGTCTCATTAGGAAAAGTAAGCGAAATAATTATATAAAATGTCTTGTTAGAATCTATTCAGTATTCATTAACAGT
>DAHWLW010000125.1:0-19480 GCA_027343465.1 Thermoplasmatales archaeon
GAAGTACCCTTTCTCCCACTTCTAAGTCCTCTTCCTTTATAACCGGCGGAGGTCAGACCACGATAGACCCTTCCCTTATGCTGTGGTTCTGCAATCCAGGCAAGTGAAGGTGTGCTGAGCACACTCGGGCTTACTCTGTCAACAAGGATGACCTCGTAATATTTGTATGGACCATCCTCTCCTACATAGTAAGAGTTGAGGACTTCCATATTTGGGTATTTATCAGCAGCCCTCTCCTCAGCGATCCATTGAATGCTCTTCTTTGGAGTCAGTTTACTGTAGGCCATTCTTCTGGGCCTTCTTCCTCCCATGATCTTTGGCCTGTTTCTTCCACCTCTCCTTACTCTGGAGCGCACAACAATGATACCTTCTTTACTCTTATAACCCAGAGATCTTGCACGGTCAAGCCTTGTGGGGTGCTCAACTCTTTCTGTGGCAGGGCCATTTCGCCACACTATCATCCTCTGTTTATGCAGCCCGTATATTTTGGATTTCTTAAGGTCTTTCCATGCATCCCTTACAAGTGAATATGTCGTTTCAACTTCGGCCATCTATTTACAACTCCTGGTTAACTTGAATGGTGCAGTAGGCTAAGAGGCTATAAATATATTTTGAGTTAACACCTTTCTCTCTCTGAATATTGATAATCAGGCAATGGATGGAGTTGTACTAGTGTTTATGCTTCTTCGTATGGTCCCTCTTAACCTGAGGGAATTGAGAACTACAGATGTGGAGCTCATACCCATTGCTGCTGCAGAGAGGAATGGAAGGTAACTGAATATCGTGAGACCGAAGATCGGGACAAGTACACCCGCAGCAACAGGAACAAGTGCTACATTGTAAACTATGGCATATATTATGTTCTGCCGTATTTTCCTGACTGTCTGCTCGGCAATTTTTTTTGATGCAAATATTGCACCTGTGTTGCCTGACAGGAAAACGATATCAGACTGGCTTTTTGCAATATCTGTGCCTTCGGCCACTGAAGCTCCCACATCAGCTGAGGCAATGGCTGCGGCATCATTAATGCCGTCTCCAAGGAAAAGGACATACTTCCCCTTTTCCTGGAGTGATCTGACTATCTCTTCCTTTTCTGATGGAGAAGCCCCTCCTGTGAAAGAGTCAGTGCCAACGATGGAAGATATTCTCCGAACCTCTTCCTCATTATCACCTGATACTATTCCAACTTCAATACCGCTCTCATGTAGTTTTCTGATTCCCTCTGAGGTGTTTTCTTTTATCTGGTAGCTCAGTTCGAACCTTCCCTTTTCTTCACCATTTATAATGAGGGAGAAACCAGGTTTCCCGCTGTCTGAAATTCTTGTTAAGCCAACATTTAAGCCTTCACAGGATCCATAGATCCCTTTGCCTGGTAATTCACGAAGTCCCTCAACAGGCAAAGGTGTAATTCCCATCAATGCTGCCTTTTTTCGAACTGCGCGGGCATATGGATGGGTTGAATGAGACTCAAGTGAAACTGCATATTTGATAAGATCCCTCTGAGACATTCCATTCTCCACAACACCTGATACCTCTGGAACAGGATCAGTTATGGTCCCTGTTTTATCAAGTACGACATAGTCCACCTTTGCAAGTCTTTCAACTGCTCCAGGATTTCTGATGACAATTCCTGAAGAGAGGGATGAATCCGAGGCAACAAGGAGTGAAACAGGGGTCGCAAGGCCAATTGCACAGGGACATGCTATCACAACAACAGAGACAAATGACAAAATAGCAATCAGTACAGGATCATGGTATCCGGACAGGGTGAGAAATATATACCAGAATATTCCTGTTGATGATGCCGTTACAATTATTGAAGGCACGAAAATTGAGGAGAATCTGTCGGTGATCCTCTGGAATTTGGTTCGTCCTGTGGATGCCTTTCTGATAAGTTTGTTTATTTCATCAATTGTTGATCCCTTGCCCATTGCCTGAACTGTGACATCAATGGAACCATTGATGTTTATTGCTCCGGAAATAACCCTGTCTCCCTTTATCTTGAGAACCGGTTTCTGTTCTCCACTAATTATTGACTCGTCAACCTCGCTTTCCCCGTTCGTTACTACTCCGTCACATGGTACCCTGTCCCCGGGATATACGCGTATAATCTCACCTGGTTTGACAGAATCAGTCCTAACATCGGACACGGATCCGTCAGGTCTAACAGAATGTACCATATCCGGAAGGAGTTTGAACAGATTTCTTGCAGTAATGTTCGCCCTGAGTTTTGATCTGCTTTCGACATACTGGCCAACAAGAATCAGTGTTAAAATTGCTGAGGATGCATCAAAATAAACCTCACCTGGTCCAATCAATGCAATATGCAACAATGATACTGCCGCCGAGAATCCAAAGGCTGTGCTGCTACCGATAGTAATGAGAATATCCATATTTGCAGATTTTTCTTTCAGGGAATGGAGGGAACCGGAATAGAAAACATAGCCAGAATAAAACTGGACAGGTGAGGCGAGTATTATAAGAATATAGTCCCTTAGATAGCTGGCAGGCGTGACATAAGTGAGAACAAGAACTGGAATCGTAAACAGGATTCCGACAGTAAGTCTCAATCTAAGTTTTCCTGCCTGTTTTTCAGGGTTGGTAAACTTGTCCAGGCAATCCTTAGAACAGAAATAGTAAGTATCTCCATCCTCAGTCAATTTTAGTTCAGACGTTTCTGATACGAACATTCCACAAACAGGATCGGTGGGCAATTTATCACCTCAATTTCATTCATTAAATGGCATTAATGCACTGAATAGTTGTTATTGATAGTAATTGTGTACACTCATTTAATGTATGTGATACAAAATGCCTAATATAACGTTAGAATATTATCAATATGCGAATCAGCGACATTGAGATGAAATTCAGGCTTGCCGAGCTTCTTAAAGCAAATTCCCGGGTGAGTACAGTTGAGCTGGCAAGGAAGCTTGACACAAACAGGACGAGAATTTCCAAATTGCTCGATTCCATGATTTCAGAGGGTTGGATAAGCCGTTTCACCATAGTTACTGGACAGGAAAACAGTGATCTCCTGATTGCAAAAGTCTCAAGCCTTGATGGAATTGATCAGGAGAAACTCCTGGAATATTTTGAGCTCATTGATTCATCTTTCATTGTGGTTCTGTTCTACAGTGATCTGCACAGCCTGGATAGAGTAAGAGTGGATGAAATCAGAATAGCTAGGAAAAGAGTGGCTGGAAGTGCAGTATCTCCTGACATTAAAGTTACATGCGACTATTGCGGGAAAACAGTTGAGCGGTCCCCCATAAGAGTAATGGTATCCGGGCGGCTTAAATATGCATGTTGCCCTAACTGCTCACAGGATCTGAAGAAAGGAAAGAGGCCAATGTTATAACTGATCTCTTTTGGATCAGATTGAACATTACTCATTCACTGTAACAGGAGGATTTTAATTCGAGGCTTGCATATCATTAGACCATGAAAGGTTCTCTCTTACGCAAGAGATACATTCTAATTCGTGCCGATGGTGATAACGGCATTCTCGAGTATGCAAGAAGAGAACTTTACAGAAAGTTTGGCTGCAAGGAGAAGTTCAGAGACGGCTCATTTATGATAGTGCTGGCAGACCAGTTTACAAAAGACAAAGCAATAGATCACATTAACAGCATATCAGGCCTGAAAACCGTTCTTACCAGCGGAACAGTTAAAAAACTTAAAAAGACGATGGAAGAGGAGTTATCCCTTCTTAAGGAGAGTGACCTCCTTCTCGGTGAGGGCAAGGACTGATTGCATATCTGCAAGGCTTTTTCTGGACTTTGCAAGGGATCTGAAGTACCACATATTATCCTCAATGACAGATCTGTCTGTGTGGCAGATTCGTGATAACTTTGTTAGAAGAGATCGTCTCGTTTCCTTTCCATCCCTCATCCTTGACATTCTCAGTATTCTTTTAGGAAAATCGTATTTCACAAAATGTGTGTTTGGTTTTGCGATCTCGAATGAGACCCCCGCCAGTATTTCTTCAGCATAACCCTTGAAGGCGTAATGCTGTTTGTGCATTACCCTGCCCATAAATATATCTGCATTTGCAATGAGCCCGTAAACTGATTCAAGATCTTCAATCTCCTGTGCTTCGCTCCTGGCATTCTCGTCAATCCACATGAGGTAGTCTTCGGTTTCAAAATCCTTATTGAAAAGGTCCTGCAGAATCCTGTCATAGTCCCTTGACTTGAATGTATCCCTCATGCAGTCGAATATGGAGGTCTCGCTGTCCCTTGATCCGCTTTCAAATCCGGAAGCGTTTTCCCCACGATATGAGAAGGAGGAAAGCGAATCATTGATGATGCTCCTTATATCGTCACGATTTACTTCAATAGCCCTCTCAACAACTGATGGTTCAAACTGCAATCCCTCTTTCTCAGCAATATACCTGATCCGCTGAAGCAGAGAGAGCTTAAAACTTTTGTAATCTGTGTCTCTTACCCTCTGAAACTGCCTGAACTCAATTACCACTGAATTTGCCACAATATCCCTTCCAGCAGATTTTCTCCTGAAGTCATAGAATTCATTCATGGTTATAATTATTGGAGACCTGCTGGATTTAATGATTCTTGCAAGCTCAGTGAGCCCTCCGGTATCGCCACCCACTCTGCTGTTCCTGGACTCAAATATGTTGTCAGCCTCATCGATGAGGATTATGTGGTCATATTCTCTCTTCACATTCTCATCATAGGTGGATAGATCTCTGTAAAGTGATGCCATAAGGGCAACTCTTTTCATGGAATCGGAACTCCTTTCATTGGAGGCATTCATCTCCACTACAGGAAGCCCCATCTCACCTGCTATGGCATAGGCCGTGGTTGTTTTTCCTGTACCCGGAGGGCCATGAAGGATGAGGGCCCTTTTGGCTGGGACTCCGTTCTCCCAGGATCGGAGCCATTGCGTTATTTCATCAAGAATCTTATGGTTGGCAATAAGGTCCGTAACTCTGGATGGCCTGTACTTCTCGAGATCATCCATCAGCTCACTCTCAACCCAGAAGGTGACTCTCTGTCTGTGGTGAGAAGTGAAAGAAAATCATCCTTCTCTACCGCCAGCAGCATTCCCTGGCTTTCCAGACCCATAATTGTGGCCCTTTCAAGATTCCAGACAACAAGAATGGTCTTTCCAACCATCTCTTCTGGGCTGTAGTAGTCAGAGATGCTCGACACTATCTGTCTTTTTTCTCCGGACGCTTCGACAACAATACGAAGAAGGTGCTTTGATTTCTGAACCTTTTCGCACTCTGTCACCTTTGCGGTTCTGATGTCAATTTTCCTGAAGTAGTCTATGGAGATCTCCTCTTCTGCCACTGTATCACTTCCTGTAGTATTCATGCCCCAGGGATTCTCTCGCAATTATCATTTTCATAACCTCACGTGATCCCTCGGCCAGCTGGAAAGATCTGACCGCTCTTAGTGCAATCTCCTGCATATTGTTCTTGGAGTAGCCATATGCACCATGCCACTGAAGGCTGTCATTTATGGCGTCAAAAGCCCATACTGTGGAAAGAAGTTTTGCAACCGCAACCTCTTTTGTCACCTGGAATCTATTGAATCTTCTCTCTTGCTGTTCTTCTCCATACATCCAGAGGGCTCTGTATCCCATTGTCAGAGCTGCTTCCATCTTTGCAACGTCCTCAGCAAGCTGGAACTGTATTCCCTGAAATTTTCCAATGGTAGTTCCGAAAGCCTTCCGCTCTTTTATATAATCCATGCCGTCATCCAGAGCCCTGAGTGCCATGGCAGCAGAGACAACCGCGATGATGCTTCTTGCAAGCTCAAACCCTTCGTGAATTATGTTAAACCCTCTATTTGCCTCTCCAAGCAGATATTCTGATGGAATCTCAACATCATTGAACCTGAGTGCACCCCAGGTGGAACCCTCGCGTCCCATCTCCTCAAGCTTTGAAATTTCAATTCTGTCACTGTAAGGGACATAGAAAAGTGATATTCCGGATGCTCCCTTTGACGGGTCGGTCTTTGCTGAAGTTACGAATCCCCCGCCCCTCTCCTTTATGTCAAAGGCGAGGCTGATGAATGATTTTTCGCCATTTATTATGTATGAATTTCCCTTCTTTGTTGCTGTGGTTTTTATCGAAGCTATATCGGACCCGCAGGAAGGCTCAGTGGTTGCTATCCCGGTTATAAGATCACCAGACGCTATCTTTGGAAGAGTGCTTGCCTTCAGGAGTTCTGTACCATATCTGGAGATAAGGTAGCTCCAGGAGTTATGTACAAGATAGAGCACAGATATTGAGGCAGTGGGGTCTGCACGTCCTATCTCCTCACCTATTATACCCATATCTACTGGAGAGACGCCCATACCTCCAAACTTCTGCGGCACAGAGACACCAAAAAGGTTCATTCTTCTGAACTCAGAAAATATTTCATCAGGAATTCTTCTGGAGGTAATCATCTTTTCTAGATTTTTTGAAATTACTCTTTCTGCAAAATCCTTAATTGAATTCTTAAGGAGCTCCTGGTCCTCAGTAAGTGCAAAATCCATTTCTTTCATACAGTCATGGAGTGAAGCGCTATAACCTTTTTCCGGGTCAGCAATTCTTCATACAATGAATTGGAAAGAGATGTTTATTTTTATTAGCCCCGGGAAAACTTTAGGGTAATTCAGACACTGTTAAAATCTATTGTAATGCCTGAGTCTCTCTTTGTAAGAAGTGTTACCCTGCTATCAGATCTCTCCTTGTGAAATGAATATCCGAGGCGTTCTGCAAGCTGAAGGGAAAATTCCCTGACCTGTTCGTGAGACGGCATATTCTCTATTCCAAGCCTCTGGATGCTCTGCCCGACGTGAACATAACCTTTTGACTCTATAAAATCAGGCTGGGCTGTTGAGTCCATCTTCGCATATTCATCCAGAAATGGCATGTTCACACCATTGACGAGAGTATGGCGGATAACTTTCCTTGTATCCAAAGATGGCAGAAGTTCCAGTGTCCTGTTGAAATTCTCCCAAGCATTCCCGATGGATGGGTTCAGAAGATCATAAAATATCTGTTTTGTCGGTCCGGCAGTTGTAACATAGAGTTGAGTGGGAAGCGGATCAAGCCTTTCCAATACCATTGGAAGGGTTCCGTTAGTTACAAGGAATGTTGACATCCCTCTCTTCTTCGCAAGGGCTATGAATTCTCCGAGCCTGGAGTATAATGTAGGCTCTCCTGTAAGGGAAATGGCTATATGTTTGGGGTTTTCAGCCTCTCTCCATCTCTCCTCAGTGACCTTCGGGTTTCCTTTAAAACCTGATATCAGCTTTTTGTGAGCCTCTATGGACTCTTCCAGGATCATTTCAGGATCATCCTCATCCGCTATCTTCATGCTGTCGAATCCCTGAAATCTCCAGCAGAATGAACAGTTTTCAGTACATGATGTAAGTGCGGGGGTCATCTGCACACACTGGTGCGAGTTTATGCCGTAAAAATCACCCTTGTAACAGCCGCGGCCCCCGGTCAGCTCGCTCTTGGTCCAGTGGCAAACCTTTACGGCTGAGTGACTGCCAACAAGGCCATAATGCTGTTTCTTGTATATCTGCGAATAGGTATTTTCCACGATCTCGTAGAATATTGTTTTATTTAATCTTATTCACAAAAATTTGGTTGGAGAGTTTAATCCTCTCCTGCTCCGGCTCCAGGTGAAGGCGGTGCTCCTGCTCCTCCCTTTGATCCCTTGGTGGCTATAACATCATCAATCCTCAGGATCATAACTGCAGCCTCTGTTGCGGCGTCAATAGCCTGAAGTCCAACTCTTATTGGCTCAATGACACCCAGCTTTTCCATGTCGCTTACCTCGCCAGTGTATACATTCACTCCTGCTGTTCTCTTGCCGTTTGCATGCTCGTTTCTGATCTTTATGAGCATGTCAATTGCATCAAGCCCGGCATTTTCAGAAAGCGCTCTCGGAATCTCCTCAAGGGCGTTAGCGAATTTTTCTATGGCAAGCTGCTGTCTTCCGCCGATCTTTGACGCATACTCTCTCAGTTTAAGGGCCATTTCGGCTGCTGAAGAACCTCCACCTGAGACGTATTTTCCGTCCTCAACGGCAGCGGCTACAACATGGATTGAATCTGTGATCGATCTTTCAATCTCATCCGCAACATGTTCTGTGCCCCCTCTTATGAGTATGCTGACAGCCTTTGGATTCTTGCAGCCCGTTACGAAAGTCATGTAGTCGTCGCCAATCTTGTTTTGCTCAACAAGCTCAGCTGATCCAAGGTCCTGATCAGAGAGTTCGTCAATTGATGAGGCAATTGAAGCACCCGTAGCCTTTGCAAGCTTCTCGACATCGCTCTTTTTAACTCTTCTTACAGCGTATATGCCTTCCTTAGCAAGGTAATGCTGCGCAAGATCATCAATTCCCTTTTGGGTTATTAGCACATTGGCTCCTGTCTTCTTCACTTTTGTGACCATTTCTTTGAGAACGGACTCTTCCTGTGAGAGGAATTTCTGTATCATTGACGGGTCATCTATTCTTATGTTTGTGTCAAATTCAGGCTTTTTGATCTCAAGGGCTGCGTTAAGCAGAGCTATCTTGGCATTCTTAACGAAGTCTGGCATTCCGGGGTGGACTTTCTCCTTGTCCACTATTATTCCCTGAATAAGCTGGGTTTCGTCGATGTCTCCGCCCTGCTTCTTTACCATCTGAATGTTATCAAAGTCAACAGAGTAACCTGAGTCATACTTTTCAGCGACTGCTTCTACAGCATCAACGGAAATCTGTGAGAGTTTTTCCTTGCTTGATGATGCACTCTTGCTGCTCAGGGATGTCCCTGCCATCTTCATCAGCAGTTCCTTGTCGCTGAATTTTACTGGCTTGGAAATGCTCTGAAGAATCTTCTTGGCCTCGTCTGCAGCCATTCTGTATCCGGATGAGATCACTGTGGGGTGCACATTCTGATTTATCAGTGCCTCAGCCTCCTGGAGCAATGCCCCAGCTACAACCACGGCTGTAGTTGTTCCGTCTCCGACAAATGAATCCTGTGTCTTCGAGACTTCAACCATCATTTTGGCGGCCGGATGTTCTACATCCATCTCTTTCAGTATTGTCACGCCGTCATTTGTAATCACAATATCACCAAGAGAATCGACAAGCATTTTGTCCATTCCCCTTGGGCCAAGGCTTGATCTTACTGCATTGGCAATACTCTTGGCCGCATCTATGTTGTTCTTCATGGCATCTTTGCCGGTCTCTCTCTTTGAACCTTCTTTCAATATGAATATTGGTTGTCCTCCCATCATATGTATCTATGGAAGTAAAAATAAACTTCTATATAACCTTTTTCAATTTTTAACTTCTGCTACTTTCTGGATTTTCTATTTAATCTATGGACTCCAAGATATAATCATGTTATGTTCTGGTCTGTCTGCGAATATGAATTCAGATGAAGCACATTCTCTGAAATCATGAATGTGGCATTCCAGGAAGGGTTGCAGAATACATTACTTTTTTAAATTCCTCTGCCATGGATAACTATGATAGAGCATCGTACAGTAAGCCTAGGTAATGCCGAGTTCGATTTCATCAGGATGCAGCTTGGGAACGCACCGTTGCTGATTCTGAAGGGGAAAAAAGGATACATAATGTGCGGATATCTGGATGTAGCAACAGCAGACCGTGTTGGGGATATAGCCGTGAGGGTATCAGGTGTCAACACTATTGATGACCTTCTGAAGGCAAATGTGGCTATTGCATCCTCAAAGGCATCCGAACTGGGAATAGAAAAGGGAATGCCAGTTTCTGAAGTACTGCAGTTTCTTAACTGATATAATGCAAGAGCAAGGGGCCTCTGTTGCCCTTATTTTAAGTGGTGAAAAATTTGTGCTCATCAGAAGGGTTCAGAGGGCCGGAGATCCCTGGTCAGGAAACTACGCACTACCCGGGGGTATGATAAAGCCCAATGAATCTCCAGCATACGCTGTCCTGCGTGAAGTGATGGAGGAAGTGGGCCTCAGTTTTCACAAGCAGGATATATCTGAGAGTCTACCTGTTGCTCATCCAGTTAGCAGACCCGAGTTGACAGTGTATCCATTTGTAATAAGAGTACCCGTAATAGGGGAACTGGCTCCTGGAGATGAGGTTGCGGAAGCCCGAATTTTCTCAATGGGGAGCAGAATAGAGACAACTAACCCTGAAAACGGGTTTCCAGCTTTCAATTTTGGGGGTTGGATAGTTTGGGGCCTTACCTACAGGATATTACTGTCATACCTTAGCCGCAAGGATCAGAAGTCCTGAATAATCCTTGTGCCCCTCTCGTCAAAGGAGACCCGTATGGTAAACTCTGAAAGATGCATCATTGCTTTCTGAAGAAGCTCTATTTTTCCAGGTTTTGCAACGAGGAGAACAAAACCCTCCTTGCCTCCTCCCATAAGTCTGGCTGCATCGGCACCATTAGACATAGCCTTTCCAATTATATTTTCAATTTTATCGTTAGAAACATCGGGATTGGCTTTTTTCTTCAGATTCCAGCCTTCATTTATCAGGGAAGAGAACCTGTCGATATCTCCGGAAGCCAGGGAGTCTGCCATACGCAAGGCTGTCTCTTTGATTTCCGAAAGAGTTCTGTTCACTGGACTCTCTTCCCTTGCAGAAAGTTCCACCTGGCTTCGAAGGACGTTGGAACTCTCCCTCGTGTTTCCTGTGTATACGAGCAGGATGCGGCTTTCCAGTTCCTTCATTATATTGGAATTGTGATCAAGCATTCTGCAGGATACATGTTCTTTCTGAAATTGCATGAGCTTCAGACCACCAAGGGCAATTGCGTAAGGATCCTGCTTTCCCAGCGTTATTCCAAAATAATTGCTTTCAAGATCATAAGTCTCCCTTGCAAGGGAATATGGATCAAACTCTTTTCTGGAGACTGTATTGAGAATCAGGAGAAGTGCGTTAATTAATGCACTGGAAGACCCAAGCCCTGAACCAGGGGGGACTCCACTGTTAATTGCCAGCCTACCCCTGTCAACACCATTCCTTCGGAACAGTTCCAGGATTCCATTGAGAACACCCCTATCATCGGAACTGGATACAAGAAAACTCTTGAGAAAATCTCTGGATGATATCTCGAGTTCATATGCATCTCTCGTATAAGTAACGGTGACACCCCGGTCTATTGTTGCATTGAGAACTGCTGATCCAAACCTGTCGCAGAATGGATTTATGTCAGTTCCCCCACCGCCAAAGCTGATTCGGAAAGGGCTATATGCAATGATTCTGTCCATGCAATGCATATAGCGTATAGCTTTTATTATTCATTTAGGTACAACTTTCCCTCTGTCAGGATAATCTGGCAACTATTTTATAGTGATATAGAATCTGAATCTATGGAAAAAAATGGCAGTTTCTGGCACACGGTAAGTCCCGGTGAGGATGTTCCTAAATTATTCAATGTAGTAATAGAGACTCCCCGAGGCAGCAAGAATAAATTTGAAATGTCAAAGCAATTTCCCGGAATTGTTCTTGACAGGGTTCTTCATTCATCTGTAGTATATCCAGTGGAATATGGGGCAATACCTGGAACACTCTATGATGACGGTGATCCCATTGATGTTATGGTCCTGACAAGCATACCAACCTTTCCAGGTATTGTTCTGGAAGCCAGGCCAATTGGCGTTATGAAGATGATTGACCAGGGTGAAAAGGACAACAAGATACTTGCAGTTGCCACAAAGGACCCGAATTTCAAGCATGTAAAATCACTGAAGGATGTAAATGAACACCTTCTTGACGAGATCACAAATTTCTTCCAGACCTACAAAATACTCGAAAAGAAGAAAACGGATGTTTCAGGCTGGGAGGACCAAACATTTGCTGAAGAGGAGATCAGCAGGTCATTAAAGGCATACAGAGATAAGTTCAGCCACTGATATGGCAGATTCAATAAGAATAAGAGCGGGAAAAGGGGAAATAGAAATAAGGGGAGACCCATCCCGTTTTCTCAGGGGACATGTTTACATTCAAATATACCACTCCGTTAAACCTGGCCCCTGTAATGATGAATTTTGCAACATGCTAGCCTCATTTCACGTGATTGCCTCCGATTTGGTTCCAGAGAATTATAGGATAATTGCAGGGAATGGATTTTACGTCTCGATAGATCCAACAGTATATGATAGCATAGATAAAAACAGGCAGAATGTAGTTCTAAAGATAGGGATCTCCGGAAAAGCTTCAGTAAAGGGGCTGTATCTGTAACAATTCACTGGAAAACCCTATTTTATTATATCTCCATGTATTAAAGCCGGTACGTCGGGATTAAAGCTGAGTGATCGTTTTTTACTGTCCAACAGAAAACTCTGGGCAATAAGCATAGCGTCATTAGTAAGATCATTTGGTTTTGCAGCAACCTGGCCGTTCATGGCTTTGTATTTTGAGGAGGTCCTTGGAATACCTATCTCTGTAGTGGGCATTATTTTCACTATGGGTTCTGTTGTATCAATAGTCTTCAGCCTGATTGGAGGGGGCCTTGCGGATTTCATAGGCAGGAGGAATACCCTTCTTCTTGGATCTGCTATCAGCTTCCTACTCTTTTCCTCGCTCTCTTTCATCATTCAGGATAAATCATTAATTTTACCGGTTGTGATTCTTTTCATACTTACTTCTATGGGGGGTGCGTTTGTCTTTCCTTCGGCCTCTGCCCTTGTTTCCGATGTTACCGATGAAAAGGAACGGGTTAATGGCTTTGTTGTCTATCGGATTCTCTCAAATCTTGGATGGGCGGTTGGCCCTCTAACAGGGTCAATAATAATAGTTTACGGAATCCACTGGATATTCATTCTCGTTTCGGCCTGCAGTATAGCACAGGGTGTAATTGTCGCAGTTTTTATCAGAGGGAGGGTTAAACCTCATGGATACAGGGAAACCAGAGAGAGGAGGAAATTTGGGATACTGGCATTTGACAGGTTCCTCCTCCTTTTCAGTTTTGGGACGTTCTTTCTTACAATGGTAGCTTCCCAGTTTTCAGTTACTCTTCCACTCTATGCAGGAATTTTTATGAATATACCGAGTTCATCCATCGGATATATTTATGCGGTTAACGGCGCACTGGTTGTTATCGGCCAGTATCCTATCACCAACGCGCTGAAGAGATTTTCAGACATGGTACCAATGGTACTTGGAACGCTGTTTTATAGCCTGGGATATCTTTCAGTGGCTTTCGCCGGCAATCTTTACGGGCTTATGGTTTCCATGGCTATAATAACTGTAGGGGAAAATATGACATCCCCCGTGATGAATTCTGTAGTCTCGAAGATTGCTCCAGAGGATAAGGTTGCCAGATTCATGGGATTCCTTGGAATGACAAACTCAACAGGTAGGGCACTTGGCCCCTCAATAGGTGCCTTTCTAATATCTGCATTTCTGAAAAATGGAGTATTTGTCTGGTTGACAGTTGATATTTTCGGGGCTATGGCAATAATTATCTTCCTCATATTTTCAGGATATTCTTCCCGACATGGCAAACAGATCGACAAAGGAGGTCCTATAGGAACATGAATGCAGAAAGGAAGAGAATGGAAACAAAGCATGGGCCAGTATCTTACATAGAGGTTCAGGGAAATCCCCGGATATTCTTCTTGCATGGCCTGGGAGGGCGGGCCAATAACTGGCTTAAACTTGCCAGAGTTTTGGATGGTGGATACGGAATGGTTATGGTGGATCTTCCTGGCCATGGAAACAGCACGAGAAACCTGCCATCCTGGGACATACATCAGCAGATAGAGGTTCTCGACAGTTTTCTGTCGGGTTTCCCGGAAAAGGAGAAGATACTGGCTGGAAACTCATATGGGGGGTGGATTGCGACTCGTTATGCTCTTGACCATGGTGGAGTCAGGGCTCTGATACTAATTGACAGTGCAGGCACAAATTCAACATTAGGGGAGGATTCTCCACAAAAGGTGAAGGCTTTTCTCGAAAGGGTTATGGCCAACTATCCCCGTAATGATCCAGAAATACTTGGGGAGATATTAAGGCAGAACTCATTTGGAACAGGTAAAATATCAAGGGAGGAACTGGAATCGCTCTCAATTCCTGTAAGCATAATATGGGGGGAAAACGACAGAGTGATCCCTCTTGATAATGGGAAATTTCTGCATTCCATGATCAGCGGGAGCAGGTTCAGGATCGTAAGTGGGGCAGGGCACACACCTCACTACACTCATCCCGAAGAGACTGCTTCAGAGATCCGGGGCTTTCTCTCCTCCATCAATCAAATTCAATGAATAATTTCCGGGATCCTCATCTAAGCGTGCTTTAGCAAGCCGTTCCAGGTTTTCTGTATCTATCTCAGCATGGAAGAACATTTCAGTTCCTGCTACACTCTCCTCAAGAATTATTCCATCTCCCTCATCTCTCATTCCAGTGATGATTGAACCTCCTCCAAAAAGATCATCTGAAGAATTAACGGATATAACGGGCATTCTGTTTTCAAGAGAACGGCCTCTTACATATATATGCCACATCCTGATGAACTTCTGAGCGATCAGGGATGGGTTTACCATGAGAACTGCACCTTTCTGAGAAAGAACTTTGGCAAAGTAAGGGAAGTCCAGGTCGTAACAAACTGGAATTCCAAACCTGATCCCATTGGAGGAAAACGAATTCACACTATTGCCGGACTTATAGGCAGCCTTTTCCATCCGATACAGAGATATCTTGTCCTGAAAACCAATCTCCCTGCCGCCAGAGAAAGCAATTGATCTGTTGAAGGTATCCCCTCCTTCAGCAACAGAGATGCTTCCCGGAACGAAAATTCCTTTGAAGGATGCGCTTACTTCTTTCATATACTCAAGAAACCTGTTATAATTTTCAGATCCGGTTGCAATCGTGTCCTTTATCCATTTCTCGGGCAGAACCACAAGACCGTCAGAAAGGCTTTCGGCCTCTTCCCTGACATGCCTGATAAAAGCAGGTGAATCAGAGAATCTCATTCTTTTACTCTGAACTGCCATTACTTTCAATATCCCTGACCTCCAAATCAGCCGCTATAAATTCAAGAAGCCTGGCAGAAAGTTCCTTTTTAGTAAGGTTCATTTCCGTCTCCTCCTTATCTTTGCGAATCCAGTATCTCTTCTTACCCTCCCCAAATGGGTTGGATTGGAATCCGATCTCGTTCACCACGACCATATCTGCATATTGCCCCAAATTTTCAATCTTGTCTGAATCCTTCGTTCTGGATTCAGTTAGTTTGAAAGCCACAATAATTGCTTTCGTAGCCTTTCTCAGTTTATTTATCAGCTTGGGCCTGGGTTTCAATTCAACCGTGTGAGCCAGATCACTGTCCAGTTTTCCATCAGAAACCGCCGGCACGTTGAAATCAGACAAGGCAGCGGGTAAAAATACGGCATCCGGCTTGTATATCCTGATAGAGTCCAGTGAGACTTTTTCAAATTCAGCGGTGGTAGAAGCTTCAACAAGGTGAACGTATGGCGGTAGTTCTAGTGAGCAGTTTCCAACATATACTATCCTCTCTGCACCGTATATGAAAGAAGTTCTGGCAAGCCAGTATGCAGTGACCCCTGTACTGTTGTTTCGTATGCCCCTCACGTCATCCAAAGGCTCCGACGTCCCCCCTCCAATAATCAGTATGGTCTTTCCTGCAAGAATTCTGCCCCTGGCTGCACGGCAAATATAGTCTTCAATTGTCCTGTTTTCCTCAATCTTTGCCTTTCCATCCTCCATTTTTGGCGGTATTACAGTGACGCCTATCTCCTCAAGTGCCTCAAGATTTTTCCGCATTATGGGGTTGTAGAACATTGCCTCATGCATTGCAGGGGAGATAACAATTGGATTTCCATTTCCGGCCGCATAACTGAAGAAAAGTGAAGGTGCATCATCCGCAACGCCTGAAGAAGCCTTTCCTATGAAATTGTGTGTTGCCGGTACAACGGCGAAGACTGTCGAATCTGATTCACCCTCAAATTCACTAACATGCTCGATTCTCCCTGTAATGTCATGAATAACATCTTCCCCGGAGGCCCATTGAAATACCTTCCTACCAACAAGCTCAAGTGCCTCCTCAGAGGGTACAACTCTCACTATGGCCCCCTCTCTTCTCAAGTCTCTGATCAGGTCAGGTACCCTGTATACAGAAATACTTGCCGTCACACCAAGAATAACCTTGAAACCAGAAAGAAATCCTTCATTTCCTTCGGTGAGAGTTTCTGACATTTCAATCACCTGAAAACGAACCATGATCCTGAGGCAGTGGCGCAGATTTCACCATTTCCATTCCGAAGTTCAATATTACAGAATGAAATGTTCTTTCCGGATTTAACAACCCGGGACCTTACTTTAACTGGACCAGCAGATACCGGCCTTACGAAATTGGTATTCAGATTTATGGTAACCTGATTAACGAGATTCCCAAGTGTTAATATTGAAAGGCCTCCGGCAGCGTCCAGAAGAGTCATTATCGCACCGCCATGCATTATTCCGCCTGTTCGCAAAATATTTTCCTGTAACGGCACATCGAGTTCGATCATCCCTTCCCCTAAATCGGATATCTCAATTCCCTTTATTCCTGACAGGAAAGGGTCCGCCATGATAATCTGCTGTATCAGCTCTATCATTGGAACCATAGGGATAACTTCAAGTTAAGTTTGACGGGCTTACAGAATCTTAAGGCCAAAGGTACCTGTGAATATAATTTACACAAAAATAGCTCAGTAAGCAACATTTATGTTATTTTATTTCAGATGAATTAACTTATTCATTGCTATTTTTATCTATAAAATCTTGAGTCTGCACTCATGGAAAATGATTTAAATATTGAACAGATTATTAGCAATGGAAGCTAATACCGGGCAACTGAACGAAATTTCTGAGATGCTTAAGCTTCTGGGCATGTCATCATACGAAGCCCAGGCATTTTCTGCTCTGATTTATCATGGGGTGGCAAATGCTGATACCGTTGCTGACACTGCCAGAATTCCTCGAACATCAGCCTACAAGGTTATGGAGGCACTGGTTCAGAAGGGTTTTGCAAAGGAAACAGAGGGAAGGCCCAAAATGTTTCGCCCGGTGGACCTCGGTAAGCTGCGATCCGAGTATCAGGATAGATTTGACCTGCTGTTCAAAAGACTCAAGGAGCTTCAAGATGCCGTCCCATCTAAGGGGGAGCCACAGCTTGTATACACCATATATGGGAATCAGAAAGTTATGGCTAAAATGGCAGAGATGGTAAATCTGGCGGAGAAGGAACTTATAATATGCACACCAAAGGTACGGGAGATCAGGACAGAATTGAGAAAAAACCTTGAATATGCCATAAAGAGGGGGGTCAAGGTTATTTTTGTCACTCCACCAAATAAAAGAGTACCCCAGGATGCTGAAGTCTACAGGAAGGATGGCCTGATTGCAACTGACATTGTGAGCGATCAGAGCAGAGCCATGCTGGCAGGGCCGGACATGGATGCATGTGGATATACAGATAATCCAGCCCTTGCGCTTCATGTGTATCAGTTCGTCAGGATGATAATGCAGGGTGAAATAAGGTAGTTAAAATGAATTCAATACTGGACAGCATAACCATCGGAGGTCATGTATCGACATCAGGCGGGATATACACATCGGTTGACAGGGCAAGCTCATTCGCTTTCAAAACATTCCAGATATTCAGCAAGAACCAAATGCAATGGAAAGCAAAACCCCTTATACAGGAGGATGTGGACCGGTTCAGGGAAAGTGTAAGGAAAAGGGGTATGGCGGGGATAATGATCCATGCATCATATCTCCTCAATATGGGGACAGTGGACCCTGAGCTGAGAGGTAAGGTTTTAGATGCATTTTCTGAGGAGATAAAAAGAGCAGATCTCCTTGGAATTGATTTTCTGACTTTTCACCCGGGTTCGGCTGGAAAGAGTGGTAATCCTGCTGAATCCAGGAAAATGGTTGCAGAGAATCTTAACACTCTCATAGATGAAAAGCAGAAAGTCAGGATCCTGCTGGAAACATCAGCAGGACAGGGCCAGACCATAGGCAGCAGCTTCGAAGAACTTGCAGAGATCATAGATATGGTGAATATAAAGGAAAAAGTTGGGATATGCTTTGATACCTGCCACGTGTGGGCTTCCGGTTACGATATAAAAAGCATAAGTGGATACGGGGAGACCATGGATCGTTTCAAAAGCATCATAGGCCTTGAGAGGCTGCTTGGATTTCACCTTAATGATTCAAAGAAGGGACAGGGAAGCCGGGTTGATAGGCACGAGCAGATAGGAATGGGAACGCTGGGAATCGATGGTATTTCCAATTTTGTTAGAGACAAGAGGTTCGCAATGACTCCCATGATACTGGAAACCCCGAAGGGAGAGGAAGGTTACCCTGACGATCTCAGTGCCATCTCCTCTATCTCGCTGGAATGATCGAATTGAAGCTCAAGGCATTCCGCCCGCTTTACTTTGATACAGCATTAGTGGATGTTGTCTCTCCTCCATACGATACAATAACTACGGAGCAGAGCAGAAACCTCCTTTCTAAGGAGTATAACATCTACCACCTGACAAAACAGAACAGCAGAGAAGATGCAGAGAACCTTTTCAGAAAATGGACAAGCTCAGGAACCTTAAGGCAGATGGACCATGATGTGCTTATAGTTCTCTCCCAGGAATTCCCGGGGGCTTCAGAGAATTCTATCCGATTTGGTGTCATAGGTATTGTTGACTCACAACAGGTATCTGGGGAGATCATCCCTCATGAGGACACATTTAAGAAAGCTGTTATTGAGAGGCGTGATCTGATGCTTGCCCTTCAGTCCCAGGTTGAACCTATCTTTCTTGCCGTTGAATCAAATTCCCTGGACAGGGCAATCAAACATGTAATAAGGGACAAAACACCCTATGGTGTTTTCGAAGAACCAAGCGGTGTTATTAACCGTGCTTTCTGCATCGAGAGTCAGGATCAAATAGATTCAATCTGCTCTTCAGTTTCTAATACCAGAGCAATAGTTGCAGATGGTCACCACAGGCTAAAAGCTACCAGGGAAATTTACTCAATGCAGAACCAGGACAAGGATTTCTGGAAATATTCACTTTCCTATATTACGTCGCTTTACAATGACTCGCTGTTCATCTCTGGCATTCACAGAATACTGACAATGCAGGGAGACAAAAAAACAATAATGGAAAAGATCTCCCGGGACTTTATCATAACCGATTTTAACACATATACGGAAGACGGAAACATATGGATTTTTGACGGCCATTACCATAGAATAGTTCCGAGGCGCAACCTTGCCATTACCCCTCCCGAGATAATAAAATACATAATACTACAGAGAGACCTTGGAATGAGCCTGGAGGAAATGGAAAGGTCCATCTCATACCGATACAGTGTTGCGGACGCCATATCTGCAGCAGAGAAGTCAGGAGGTTTTGCAATACTTTCTCTAACTTATTTGATAATGATAAACCTATGCCTCTTCTTATATTTGAATATATGCCAATTCCTGAAGGGATCTTCGGATAGAAATA
>DAHWLW010000003.1:0-28869 GCA_027343465.1 Thermoplasmatales archaeon
TTCTGGCCATTCTGATAAGAGACAATTACTGTCTTACATTGCAACCATGCAGCCGAAGCCGCACAAGATCCTTGTAAACCACGGTGAAGCGGACAAAGCAGTGGATTTTGCAAAACAGATAAGGTCAAAATTCGGAATAGAAGCGATTGCCCTGAGAAACCTTGAAACTGTTAGGGTTTATTGAAATTTTTTTATTAAAAAAATCAGAGTGGGAAAGACCCATCTGGTGAAACTTTCTTCCAGTCTTCCAGGAACCTTGCAAGCCCCTCGTCTGTCTTAGGATGAGTTGGAAGCTTCATCAGAACATCATAGGGCATAGTCACAACGTCCGCGCCAATGATTGCTGATCTCAATACATGGACAGGATTCCTTATGGAAGCCACAAGAATGTTGGTATGTATCTTGTAATTATTGAAAATGGCTCTTATCTCCTCAATGATCTGCATGCCATCCTGACCTATATCGTCAAGCCTCCCTACAAATGGCGAGACATATTCAGCCCCGGCTTTTGCTGCAAAAAGTGCCTGAAGTGAGTTAAATATAAGAGTGCAGTTTACTGCAACCCTTTTCTCCTTCAACACCTTTATTGCCTTGAGGCCTTCCTTTGTCATTGGGATTTTAACAACTGCGTTTGAACCCAGTTGCGAAATTCTGGAAGCCTGCTTCAGCATACCATCCAAATCGGTAGCAACTACCTCCACACTAACTGGCCCCGGAGTGATCTTTAGGATCTCTTTTACGATGTCACTGAATGTCTTTCCACCCTTCGCCTCTTTGGCAGCGAGGGTGGGGTTTGTTGTCACTCCATCAACCAGGCCTAGATCCACACCTTCCTGAATTTCCTTCACACTTGCCGTATCAAGAAATATTTTCATATTTAGGTTCCTCCCTGAAACATGTTTCTGCTGTCTTCACTATATCATCAACTCCCATATGAAAATATTCGAAAAGCTCCCAGGATTTCCCGGATTTGCCAAAGGAATCATTCACTCCAAGCCGTGCCACTTTCACCGGATATTCCTCTGAAATAATTTCAGCAACCCTGCTTCCAAGGCCGTTAAAGATGGAATGTTCCTCCACAGTTACTATTTTGCCGGTCTCTCTGGCAGCCTTCAGAATAGCACCCCGGTCTATGGGTTTTATTGATGACATGTTAATGACTCTGGCTGAAATTCCCCTTCTCCTCAGAACCTCTGCAGCCTTGAGGGCAAAGGATACCATAACGCCCATTCCTATTATTGTTATATCAGATCCATCCAGAAATGTTACAGATTTGCCAGGCCGGAACTGATAATCCGGTTCATTAAGAACCGGAAATTTCTCTCTTGATAGCCTGACGTAATTTGGCCCAGACCCTTTCTCTACAAGGTAATCTATAACGGATCTTGTCTCTATGGAATCTACAGGGACAGTTACCTTCATGTTCGGCAGGCCAGCCATTATCCCAACATCCTCAACAATCTGATGTGTAGCACCATCCTCGCCAACAGTTATCCCGGCATGGGTGACGACAAAGTTTGCTGAAACGTTATTGTAGCAGATTGACTGCCTCAACTGTTCATAGGTCCTCATCAGAAACACTGCAAATGTAGATGCAAAAACCTTCTTGCCTGAAAGAGCCAGTCCGGCAGCAGCCGATACCATTGACTGCTCCGAAATCCCCATGTTGAAGAATCTTTCCGGGAATTCCTTTCCGAAGAGCCCTGTCTTCGTAGATGATGACAGGTCTGCATCCAGAACAACAATGTCTTTATGGATAGAACCAAGTTTTTTCAGTTCCTCCCCGTAAGTGTCCCTGAGGCTTTCACTTGTCATGGAACATCACCAGAAAGTTCCCTGAGAGCTCTCTCATATTCATCATCGTTTGCAGGAGGGCTTCCATGGTATTTTGGGTTGTTCTCCATATAGCTGACCCCCTTTCCTTTCACTGTGTTTGCCAGAATGAATGTTGGTTTCCCTCTGAAGTTTTTAGCCTTCTCCACTGCCCCCATAATTTCCTCATAATCATGGCCATTTATCTCAAAAACCTCCCATCCGAAGGAAGAGACCATCTCCCTTATGTTGTTCTGGGGCATTATATCATCAGTGAATCCATCCAGCTGGACCCGATTCCTGTCCAGTATAACAGTCATGTTGTCAAGCGAATATTTATGGCCAGCCATTAATGATTCCCAGACACTTCCTTCCTGAAGCTCACCGTCTCCTATGATAGCATAAACATGATAATTTTTTCTGTCTAATTTCCCTGCCAGTGCCATTCCCACAGCAATGCCTATCCCCTGGCCCAGGGACCCGGTGGAAGCTTCCACGCCCGGCACACCGCGATGAACATGCCCTTCAAGTTTTGAAGAAATTTTCCTGAAGCCGCTCAGATATTCCTCTGGAAAGAAGCCTCTGATCGCAAGGGTCGCATATAAGCCAGGAGAGGCATGTCCCTTACTCAATACAAGCCTGTCACGATCCGGATCATCAGGTTTGAGAGGATCAATATTCATCTCACGGAAATAAAGAACCGTGAGAACGTCTGCAATACTCAGAGAGCCTCCAGGATGACCGCTTTTGGCGGAATAGACCATCTCTATGACCCTCTTCCTTATCTGTGCCGATATTCCCTTCAGATCACTGACACTGATTTGTTCCATCTTTATTTCTCCATTATCATCAGGTTTCAAAGACCTGATATACCTGAATTCCCACGATGTTTAAATTAATTTTTTAACAGGCCAAGCTAATTAGGAGACTGTATCAATATCGTCTTCATTGTTCCTATCTGAATCCACTCTTCTATATGGGTTTGGCAAACCGGTGGCAACTATGAGTATTTCCACTGTGCCGTCATATTTCTGATCAACAGTAGCACCCCATATAATCCTGGCATGTTTTCCCACTTTTTTCCTTATCATCTCCACTGCGCTGCTGGCCTCTTCAAGCTGAAGATCTCTGCCCCCTGTCACGTTGATGATGACGCCAGTGGCCCCAGAAAGGTCCAGATTAAGAAACGGCGAATTTATTGCTTTTTCAACAGCCTTTTCTATTCTTTCACCAGCCTCGTCATCAGACATCCCCATCCCTATCATGGCAAGGCCTGAATTCTTCATTACAGTCCTAAGGTCATTGAAATCCAGGTTGATCAGGCCCGGTTTAGTTACAAGGTCGGATATTCCAGTAATGGACTTTACTATGATCTCATCCGCAAAACGGAATGCCTTCTCAAGCGGCAGATCCGGGACAAGCTCAAGGAGCTTATCATTGGGTATTATTATTACGCTGTCAGAGTTCCTCAATAGCCTTGAAAGCCCGTATTCTGCATTCTCCATTCTTTTTCTGCCCTCGGATTTGAATGGAAGCGTTACGACTGATATAGAGAGAACATTGCTATCCTTTGCCCTTGAAGCAATATAGGGTGCTGCCCCTGTTCCAGTCCCTCCCCCAAGGCCAGCGGTTATGAAAACAATGTTTGTCCCTGACAGATATTTCATAATGTCCCTGTCTGATTCTTTTGCGGACTGTTCACCTACCTTTGGTTCTGCACCTGAACCAAGGCCTCTCGTGAGATTTTTTCCCAAAAGGATTTTGTGATTGGCCTTTATCTTCAGGAGATGTTTTGCGTCAGTATTACAGGCTATAAGTGTTGAGCCATTTATGCCTTCCTTCATGAGTCTGTTGATTGTGTTCGATCCAGCTCCCCCTGCTCCGAATATGTTGATCTTTACCCTGAGCTTTTCAAGGTAATCTTTCAGCTCCTCTTCGGAGGTTGCGAAGTCATCGTCCTCTTCGTCAAAAGTGATATCACTCATCTCCTGCATTGGTAAACCCTTCAAGATAAATAGATTTTGCAGAAGTTGCAAAACAGATTATCTGGTAAGCCACTTTGTGGTTTTCCAGAACGTCAACAGTCCGTATATCATTGTCACAAAGAGTATTCCGGAAGCCAGGGCGCCGTACCCAAGTGTCCTTAGCCTTTCTTTCTTGATATTGCTTAAAACAGTGCCAAGGAAAATGAATGAACCGATATCACTTCCCATTCCAAAGGATATTTTGCCGTAAAGAATGGAGGAAAGTTCACCTTTGTTCAGGAGGAAAGCTCCTCTGATGACATCAAGAAGGAATTCAGGGCCTGAGAGATTGGAGAAGAAAGCATATACCCTTATGAGAATCAATGCCAGTGCTATAAGAGGAAGCATGTATGAATAAATAAGTTCAAAAGAGTAGAATTTTCCAGCCTTGAATACATTCCCTGTTTTAAGTTCACGGCCGAATCGTATCCACTCGGACCTTGACCACCTAATATTCTGAAGGAAAAACTTCTTCATTGTTTTCTGTGGGTAGGTTATTACTTCGACATCATAATCCTTCACCAGCTTGTATCCACTCTGAATCGTATGCATGGCAAGCTGCCAGTCTTCACCAAGCATTGTATGCTTTCCAGCAACCCTCAGATTGGCAAATTCTCCTGAAAGGATAAGTGGTTTGATTATCTCTGTCCTGTACATTATGCATGCTCCATCAAGGTGCAATACAGCATTATGCACAGACATAGCCCTGTAAACAACCTCCCTTGATCTTTCTATGAATTCTGCCCCATAAGCCTGAGGCTGTCCAGTGTTCTTCACAACCAGATTTGGGCCTACGCCACCTACCTCTGGCCTGAAGTTTGATGCCATTGCCACAGCTGCACCATCTGGGAGTATAGTATCGCTGTCTATAAGCAAAGTCAAAGGGGTTGAAACTTCATGCATGCCTCTTTCAATTGCCTTTTTCTGACCCCCTCTGATCTCCTGCAGAATAAATCTGGCTCCATGCTTTTCTGCAATACTTCTATATGGCTCATCACAGGAGTCACCGACAACTATTACAGGGCATCCCTGATCCTTTGCAGCCTGCATGCACTCGTTAAAAATTTCCGGGTCTTCGTTATATACCGGAACAAGGATAGTTATATCCTCCGGCCTGGACTCGACTTTCTCCATTGGCTTGGAATATTTCCAGGAGATTATTGCATTGACTAGAAAATAGATCAATGAAGTGAGTGTCAGTGCAGCCAGTACCAGGTACAGTGTGAATAGGATCAAGTCTCTTTTTCATCTTCTCTCATTATTAAAGAGTTTTGGTGCATTCTTTCATTTTTTCCTTGATAGACATCCAAGGCAGACAGAAATTGAGATTAAAATTAATAGATCAATTAACATAAAGAAAGGAAAACAATGAAGGTTCTTGTCACAGGCCATAAGGGGTTCATAGGTACTCAGGTATATTCTGATCTGAAAGAGTCAGGGCTCAGCGTTCATGGTTTTGATCTTGGAGATGCCTTTCCCGCCGAAACATATGATTTCATAGTTCATCTTGCAGCCAGAACTCTAATAAGAAAATCTCTTGAGAAGCCCTATGAATATTATGAGGACAACATGGGTCTTTCCATGAAACTAATAGAGAAATCTAGAATTGACGGGTCAGTCATGATATTTCCTACCTCAGGTTCAGTTATGGAGGCAACGAACCCATATTCTCTTTCCAAAAAACAGATAGTTGAATGGTTAAATCTTTACAATAACCTGTTCGGCACTGGTTCATATATACTTAAGTTTTACAATGTCTACGGGCCAACAAGCAGAAAAGGAGCTGTATATCTTTTCTCAAAGGCTGCAGCGGAAGGCTCCTCTGCAGTGATTTACGGGGATGGCAGCCATAGAAGAGATTTCATTCATGTAAGGGATGTCTCTAAAATAATCCTTAACACAATAATGGGTAGATACACCGAAAGAGAGCTGGAGGTGGGAACAGGTACAGGAACCTCAGTTATGGAACTACTGAGGAAGGTAGAAACTATAACAGGCAAAAAAATTGCCACTGAAACGAAGCCTTACGTTCTTCCTGAAGCTGAAGATCTTCACGCTGCCAAACCACTCCTGGATTCCTTTATCCACATTGATGATGGGATAAGGGAAGTGGTGAAGGCAGTTCAAAGCTCAGGATGAAAGGCTAGCCCTCAGTGATCTCTTGTCAATCTTCCCTGTGCTTGTTTTATTGAAGGACTCAATCTGGAAGAAATCATCCGGTATCCAGAATTTTGAGATTCTTCCTGACTGAACATAGTTCATAAGGTGCCCTCTTAAGGCTTCTTTGTTCAGCTCTTTAAGGCCAGAAATGAATGCCACCGGCCTTTCTCCCCACTTCTCGTCCCTTCTCGCAACTACTGCAACCTCTGCAACTCCAGGATATGTGCTTATAACGTCTTCAAGTATCAGAGTTGGAATGAATTCACCCCCAGATTTGATGGCATCCTTCTCCCTGTCCACTATGTTTATGTAACCATGATCGTCGACTACCGCAAGGTCACCTGTATTCAGCCAGTCATTCTTCCAGAGCTTTTTGGTGTTTTCTGGATCATTGAAGTATTCTGACGTAAGCCATGGTGCCCTTACAACGATTTCGCCTATACTTTTGCCGTCATAAGGCACATCTTTCCCATCCCTGCCTACAACCCTGAGATCCACCAGAGGTATTGGTACCCCTGTCTTTATTCTGAAACTCTCCTTCTGGGAATCAGACATTGACATGACCTCTGTTGTATACAGGCCGAGAGTGAGAATAGGTGCGGTCTCGGACATTCCATAGCCTGCACCAACCTCCATGCCAAGTGATCTTGCTTTTTCCGCCAGTCCCTTTGGGAGGGCACCACCGCCGATTATAACCCTGAGATTCAGTTTTTTCAGAATTTCCTGATTCTCTTTTTTTGCCATCAGCATGTAAAGAATTGAAGGCACCATCATACTGATAGTGACCTTTTCCTTTTCCATCAGAGAAGGCAGTGAATCGAAATCATACCTTCCGGGTAGGACATACTTCATACCCTTCATAATAGCCATGTAAGGAACTCCCCACGAATGGACATGGAACATGGGCACTATTGGCATTATGACATCTGTGCTCTTCAGATTTATAGGTTCATCAGAGAGTGCCACGGCCATACCCAGTGTGTGAAGGATTATCTGCCTGTGGGTAAATGTAACCCCCTTTGGCATGCCCGTGGTTCCTGAGGTGTAAAATATGGTACAAAGATCATCTTCAGTAAGCTCAGGAAGCTTGATTGACTCATCCTTTTCAAATAGATTCCCCAGGAATAAAGCCCCATCAATATTTGCTGAAGGTGTATCGGAATCACCGGAAACTATCCAGGTCCTAACTCCCTGGAAAAGCCCAATGCTCGGTGAGATAAGTGGCACAAACTCATCCCTGATAATTACTATCCTGTCACCGGCATGTTGCATCGTGTAGAAAATAAGTTCAGGGGAGTACCTGATATTTACAGTATGCAGAACTCCTCCAGCGAGTGGAATTGCATAATAGAGCATCAAGTAATTCAGGTCATCCCATTCTAGAACTGCAACCTTTTCCCCTTTCTGCAGACCTGCTTTCAGAAGACCTCTGGCAAGTGCATAGACTTTCTCCCTGAATTCCCGATATGTGATTCTTCTGTCTTTGTAACAGATAACCTGGTCCGGATTGTTTCTCACAGAGGAATAAAAAATCTTGTCCACTGTAAGCTCATATTTTTTCTGAAACATGAAAATGATAGGAAAATAGGATTTAAAAACCTTTACAGAACAAGATTCAGATAAATATTTCAGGGATTATATAAGAAATCCGGCTCCTATATTGGGATCTATGACGCAACCTGGAGGCCAAGAGAATCAAATATTATGCTGTTAATTGACAGGACGCTTGCTGCTTCCGTTATATATATTGACCTATGGTTAGTGGAAACTTTCAGGTATCCGCCAGAAGAATACCAGCTGGACAGAGAAAGAATCTTTGTGGAATTTAGAAGTGTACCATTCATCCCCCTATAAAGAAAGAGAACCATCGAATTGCTGTAAGGTGTTGTGAGTGTGTAATTCAAAGCTCTAATATAAAGTGCCTTAACCAGAGATATGCTTCCATTCATTGAGGTGAAAGTGCCGTTAGTCATGTCGATTGGCTGGTAAGAGTATGGATTCAGAACCAGTGTTTCTGAGGTTGTTGATGAATAGCTGACTCCGTTTGATCTGAACCCAACCACCTGTCCGGTTAGGTTAAGTTTTCCCCCGCTCTTCGATAATGTGATCGGCAGTGGCCCAGAAACAGAAGCCGGGATATCATGGTAAGTCTGTATCATGAACCCGTCTGTGCCATAAAGGGAATTTTCATCAATGTATTGAAGCGGGGCAGATTCCACTACAGCTCCCGACTGGGAATCAGAAACGGTAAAATTGTAATAGTGGACAACACCCGTGTAATTCTGGAGTTCTGAACTTACGGAATATGATATGCTGTAAGAAAATGATGAGGCGTTAGTAACAGAAAGCTGAGTGTCCTGAGCGGGTATTATTGGAAATGTCCCTGCTATTCCCAGGTCATAGCTCTGAACTATCTGAGATCCTGATGTATAGGAGTGGATCTGATCAGACAGGGAAGACATATCTATGTCCGAGTTACGAACAAATGATAATTCGTTGTTCGTCTGGGATGTAGGTACATACCATGCAAGATAGCTTGTCACTAGAGTAATTGCTATCCCGAATAACAGAATAGCCCCAATTATTTCCGCCACAGCGGGATCTTCCAGCCTATTCCTGACAACTTTCAAAATCCAGCAACCTGCCCTCTATTGAATACTATAGGTATTAACCGAGTTAATATCCACATATTTAATTATTTTTCTCAGGTAGCAATAAGATTCTCAAATTTCGCCTGGCAGGATTTCTGTGATAAATCTGACTACAGAAGTTTGAAATGTACTCATTATTTATAATCATGCCAGCTCCCCTTCGGATCTCTGGGTGATTTTCACAATTCTTTGAATTCTATGGAGCATTAATTTTCCAATGACTTCTGATGTTTCATCACCAGAAATTGCCAGTGAAATAGATTATATTGTGTGAATAAATATAGTTATGAAGTGATAGTTTCTCCTATTGATTACAGATACGGACGGGAGGAGGTAAAGAAGATATTCTGCGAGGAGCAGAGGATTCAGTATCTCCTTAAGATAGAGATGGCAGCTTCCCAGGCTGAAGCGGAGTTCAATCTGATCCCCCGAGAGGCATATGAGAGCATATCTGATGCGGTCAAATCAGGAAAGGTCAGGGTAGAAAGGATAAAAGAGATTGAAAAAGAGACAAAGCATGATATGATGGCTCTTATAAGGGCTCTGGGGGAAGTCAGTGGAAAGGGTGCCTCCTATGTCCATTATGGGCTCACATCGAATGATATCATAGATACCGCAACTGCCCTTCAGTTGAAGGACTTTTATTCCATACTGGTTGATGATCTCCTTCAGCTGCAGGATTCGCTTGTAAATCTTGTTGAAAAATATTCAGATGCGATAATGATCGGAAGAACTCATGGTCAGCATGCAAGCCCCATTACATTCGGGCTAAAGATGTCCGTATACCTTTCGGAGGTTAACAGGCATATTGAAAGGGTAAAGGAGTCAAGAAAGAGAGTCATAGCCGGAAAGATTATGGGGCCTGTGGGAACCGGTGCTTCACTTGGCGATGCTGCTCTTGAGATTCAGGACAGAGTAATGGAGATCCTTGGCATATTTCCTGAAACAGCATCATCACAGATTGTTAACCGTGACAGGTATGTTGAATATTCCGGAATTCTTGCAGGAATAGCAACTTCACTGGAAAAATTTGGTACGGAGGTGCGAAATCTTCAGAGACCTGAAATAGGTGAGGTTTCAGAGTATTTCAACAGGGAGACGCAGGTCGGCTCCAGCGCCATGCCAAGCAAGGTAAACCCCATCAACAGCGAAAATGTCTGCAGCCTTGCCCGACTAATAAGAAGCTTTGCTGTCCCTGAGATGGAGGGGGCAGTAACATGGCACGAAAGGGATCTGACTAATTCAGCACTGGAAAGATTTACAATCCCCTATATGAGTATACTCACGGATTACATAATAATGAAAATGGCAGATATATTTGAGACACTTGTAGTCAACACTGGTAAAATGAAGGAGAACGTCCTCAATGATGACTATGTAATGTCAGAAAACGTGGTAACTGTGCTGACCAGAAATGGCTATGAGAGGCTCAAGGCACATGAACTTGTGAGAACATCATCTATGGAAGGGTACAGTTCTGGTATGTCTCTGAGGGAAAGTCTGACAAAGAACGGAATTCTGGACATACTCTCGCGCAGTGAGTTTGAATATGCAATGAATCCTGAAAGTTTCACCGGCAAAGCTTCCGAAATATGCAGAAGAACTGCCACTGTGTCAAGAAGGATTAGAACGGAGGCGTATAACTGGTAGAATGGAAAGCCAGAATGAGCCGCTTAGAGAGATAATATTCGCAGAGCTCAAGAAGAGGCCGAAGTCCATTTCTTCTCTGAATAAAACCCTGAATTCAAATGGAGTAAAGGTTAACCGCCATTACCTGAGTGGATACCTGAAGGCACTTCAGGAACTGGGTATGCTCAATGAAAATAGCATCAAGCCTGCTATTGTGTATTCAATATCCAAGGATCCTAAGACTGACCTTTACAGGGCTGTTGGAATATGTGCCAGGAAGATTTCATCCATAGAATCTGGAAATTACGCACTGCTTATACTTTACTCATTATTCAGAAGACCCATTCTCTCTTCCGAAATCGAGAGATGCGGTGTAGACCAGCCTACGAGATTTACCATTATCTCTGACGAAGAAAAATCAGCAATTTTACCAAAGGCTCTGTCACTTGGAATAGATGTCCGCAGCACCGACAAGCTCATGGAACCTGAAAGCGACATGAGAAACAGAGACAAAACTGTAGAATACCTATCATCATTGATTCTTCAGGCATTCAACCTGGATGAATCTCACGGCAAAGGATATATTCAGACAAAACTCGATTTCTGAAATTGAAATTCACTGATTTCCCGGGCGGTAATCCACTTCTTTTATAATCATATGCCCTGACTGCCCCTTCCATCTGGTTTCAGAACTCACAATCCTGAGATTCTTCTGCATGAATCCGGTGACAAAGGTTTCGTATTCACCACCCTCGCCTGAAATGTTAAGGCCGACTTTTCTGTTTCTCTCCTTTAGTATTCTGATGAAGTTATTATCTATTTCCTTACCAAGATCCTCCTCTTCCATACCTTCCGCAGATACAGAAACTATTATGGCATGGAGATCCCTGAGAAGCAGTTCTCGAAGGATCATCTCCTGGTCTACAAGCCATAAAGGAGTATAAAGGCACATATGAAGTTCAGTGCATATAGACTCCAATCTCGTCTTCTGATAACTGGATGCTATAGCTCCAGCAATGATTGCCCTGAATCCTTCATGAGCAAGATTCTCCAAAGTCTTCCTGACATTTTCCTCACTCACCTGCTCCCAGTCAAGTCCAAGCATTTTCGCTGTGTATGATGCCATAGCAGCATTTGGGACATGATACATGAAAGAATCTTCCTGCGGAATAACTGTTAGCGATAAACTTACATCAAACCCCTGCTCCATTGCTGTCAGGGTTGACAGAAAAGAATCCTTCCCTCCAGACATAAGAGCTACAGATTTCACTTTACAGGAATACCTTCTTTAATTAATTATTTAAGGAACTGCCAATGACAAAAGCTTAAATTTGATTGTCCAATTGGCAACAGGGGCACAGGATCATCTGAAATACAAAATGATGACCAGTGGTTATCCCTTAAAGAATGGAGGTTATGAAATGTCTGTAGAAGTAGGAAAAAAAGCACCTGAATTCAAAGCACTTGACTCTGGCCTGAAGGAAAAGAGCCTTTCAGATTATAAGGGAAAGAAGACTGTACTGGCATTCTTCCCGGGAGCATTCACCTCTGTATGCACTAAGGAAATGTGCACATTCAGAGATTCCATGGCAAATTTCAACAAGTTGAATGCCACAGTTGTTGGCATAAGCGTAGACCAGCCTTTCTCACTGGCAGAGTTTGGAAAACAGAACAAGCTCACATTTGATCTGCTCTCTGACCCTGAGAGAAAGATAAGCAAAGAATACGGAGCTCTTCACGAGAAATTCCTTGACAAGCCTGGACTTACAGCCTCAAAGAGAGCTGTATTTGTTCTAGACAAGGACGGGGTCGTAAGGTACAAGTGGGTAAGTGAAAACCCCGGAGTCGAGCCTGACTACAAACTGATAGAATCGGAGCTGGCTAAACTTAACTGATCTATAAGAGGGACTCTTTGAACAAGGATCTATCGCGGAAACTAATTGCTATTGCCTATTCCAGCAAGAAAAGGGACTCAGGAATGACTGCACAGGAGATTACCAACCTTATCTCTTTCAAGAGAGGGCTCCTGAGCCCCGAAGTAGTTGCAAAATTCCTTGATGCCTCAGTAAAGGAGGGCCTCCTTGTTCAAAGAGATACACTTTATTTACCTAATTTCAGCACTTCTGGTATTGTAGTGCCGCTTGATTTTTCTGTTGATTCAGAGGAACTTTTCAGTGAATCCCCAGACAGGCCAGTGGTTGACCGGATGCTGGAAGCCATAACTGCATCGGGCAAAATGACCAAGAAGGATGCCATATCAATGGCGAAGGATCTTACGAATTCAATGAAATATATTGATTTCGAAATTGCACTTTTAGCAGTAATGTCTGATAATTCAATTGAAAACAGATCTTTTTTGAAAGAGATTGTTGAAAAAAGGTCCGTTGGGTATAAAAATTAATCTGCCTTTAACCTCTGGGCAATTTTGATGGCCTGATCCACATCATTAAGCTCCATGGCAATATCCGATGCAAGATCATACATGAATATGAGTGATTTCCTGAATTCCTTCCGCTCTTTCTTGTTCTTTATGTGTGCTGTAATCTTGTCCACAAGTTCCAGGGCTTCAAGTGAAACCGCGAGAGCTTTCTCCTCATCCTTTTTTCTTATGAGACCGATAAGACCTCTCTGGGCCTCAAAGTAATTTTCCCAGTCCTCGGAGGCCAGTGAAGTTTCAGCAACCTCCTCGTAAATCTTCTGAGCTATATTCGCTTCCTTCCGCTCCAGTTTCAGTTCTGCAAGGGCATTTTTAGCACTTGACTCCAAAAAGAGATCCTTAATGCTTCGAGCGAGATTTATCGCTTCAGTAAATGCAGCCTCAGTCTCTTCGAACTTTGAGGAATCCATCTCTATGTACCCTATGTTGAGGAGATCCATTATCTCCATATCCTTTTCACCCAATTTCTTGTGGATATCAAGGGCCATTTTTGCAAATTTTATGGAATTCTCATCATTCTTGGAATCGAGGGAACTATAAGCTTGAGACAGCCTGTAACATAGGTCTGCTGTTTCCGAATCTTCATTCTTTCCAATAATTTCAAGTGCCTTTGTATATTCCCGGATGGCGTCTATGTACTTCTCTTTCTGAAAAAATGTGTCTCCATTCCCAATGAAATTCTCAGCTTCCACCATCTATATTTCATTTCAGTGATTATCCTTTTCATTATAAGCATTTCTGAGTTCTGCCATTATCTCCTGTGCGCTTGAGACGCTTATACTTCCCCGGCCTATCATAATCTCCGCTATTTTTTCAGCTTCATAGCCCCTGGCTCCTGCGGTAATTGCCACGTTTCTTGCATGAAGGGCCATGTGGCCTTTCTGAATCCCCTCACTGCAGAGCGCCCGAAGCGCAGCAAAATTCTGGGCAAGACCAACAGATGCAAGGACCTCTGAGAATTCAGTGCTGCTGTTCACTCCAAGAATTTTCCGGAATACCCTCACCTTCTGAATAGCACCAGTTGTTCCCCCTACCACTCCCACTGATATTGGTATATTTATTTCGCCGACAAGGTCTCCTGCTTCATTTTCATAGTATCTTGTAAGGGAAAGGTTTCCTGATATGTGGGAATAGGTGTGAGCATTTGCTTCAGCTGCTCTCCAGTCATTCATCGTCACCATGAGGACAGAATCAATGCCATTCATTATTCCTTTGTTGTGTGTTGCTGCCCTGTAGGGATCAATATTTGCCATCTCACATGCTGATATTATCCTCCTCACAACTTCTCTGCCGCCGATCAATGAGGCAGGAAAAACTGCTCTGCTTCTGGCAATTCTCTGTGGTGTCAGATTTGATAGAATGCGCAGATTTACCCTCCCTCCTGTAATTTCCTCTATCAATGGAGCCACTGTCTCACACATTGTGTTCACAATGTTTGCACCCATTGCATCTCTAACATCCACAATAAGGTGTATCACCATGCTTTTTGATGAATCTGACAGAACCCTTATTGCGATATCTTTTGCTCCGGCATTCATTTTGCTGAGTGTCTTGCTTCTTGAGTTTGCGAGATTTATTATCTTTTCTCTGTTCTTCATGATAGAGGATCTTGCATTATCTGCATCACCGTAATCCAAAAGCTGTATCTGGCCAATGATGATTGGTTCACCAGCCTCAGCGGTAAAACCTCCAGTTGATCTGGCTATTTTTGCGGCATTTGAACAAGCTGCAACAATGGACGCTTCCTCTACAGCCATCGGAATCATGTAATCCCTGCCATTTATGACGAAGTTAGTTGCAACGCCAACTGGCAGTTCAAGAGTGGAAAAGACATTCTCAATTATGTGGTCCATAATTTCCATTTTGTCCTTATCATGTTCACGGATGATATCTGCCTCTTCTTCAGTAAGGTCTGAGAATTCTGCAATTTTTCCAAGCCTCTGGTCAATATTCAGATCGTAGAATTTCTCTATCTTTGAGGTCTTTCCCATATATGCCTCATTATAAATGTAGCCTTAAATTCTTCTCACTGCTGTCATCCATTTCAATGCTCTGAAATTTGATGATCCAGTCCATTCTAAAAGATTTATAAGTTTTTGAACGATGATATTTCAATATGTTAAAAGGAAACAGTGTGGTTTCGATCTCAGACATCGGAAAGGATGAGATGTTTGAGCTCTTCAAGCTTGCCGATAGTTATTCCCGGTCGGTTGAACAGAGTCAGAGAATAGATTCACTGCATGGCTCCATCATGGCTACATTTTTCTATGAGCCCAGTACCAGGACAAGGCTTTCATTTGAAAGTGCAATGCATCGTTTGGGGGGTTCAGTGATAAGTGTATCAGAGGCAAAATCATCATCCGTTGCCAAGGGAGAAACCCTGGCAGACACTGTAAGAATGGCAGCTTCTTATTCAGATATTATTGTCATAAGGCATCCAATGGATGGGGCAGCAAAACTTGCAAGGAAATTCTCATCAAAACCTATAATAAATGCTGGCGATGGCTCAGGTCAGCATCCGACCCAGACACTCCTTGATCTGTATACAATAAGAAAGGAGCTGTCTGAGATAGATGGAAAAGAGATTACAATGCTTGGTGATCTCAGATACGGCCGGACTGTGCATTCTCTTCTTCTGGCGCTTTCTGAGTTTGATGTGAAAATCAACCTGGTTTCTCCTCCCCTTCTAAGAGTGCCGCAGCATATACTGGATCAGGTCCAGTCCAGGGTCAGAATAAGGATTACAGAAAACCTCAATGATGTGATCTCAGAGTCCGATGTTCTGTATGTAACAAGGATACAGAAAGAAAGATTCACGGATGAGACCGAATATAACAGCGTTATAGGATCATACATCGTGAATTCGGACATAGTTTCAACAATGAAGAAGAACTCAATAGTAATGCACCCTCTGCCAAGGGTTAATGAAATATCGCCGGAAGTTGATTCTGATCCAAGGGCTGCTTATTTCAGGCAGGCTGCGAATGGAATTCCTGTAAGAATGGCTCTGCTCTCAATGATACTGGGGGGAAAATAATGGACACAACTCTTAAGATCTCAAAGATAAAGGACGGGACTGTCATAGATCATGTTCCTGGAGGAATGGCGTTCAAGGTTCTGGCAATACTCAGGGTGGACGACCTTAATGAGAATTCCATCAGCATTGGCGTAAGGGTCCCAAGTGAGCAGATGGGGCAGAAGGACGTGATTAAGGTGGAAAACAGATACCTTGAGAGGGTTGAGGTTGACAAGATATCCTTTGTAGCCCCTGAAGCCACCATAAGCATAGTGAAAAACTACAACATTTCTGAAAAATACAAGGTAAGGCTGCCTGAGAAGATCGTAGGATTCATCAGGTGCATAAATCCCAACTGCATAAGCAATGCCAGAGAGCCTGTCAACAGTGAATTCAGGCTTATAAGCAGAATGCCCATATCAATAAGATGTGAATACTGTGAGAGGAGTATGTCTGAAAGGGAAATTCTTCAGAATCTTTAGATTGAATTTTACTTCCCCTCTGCATTTTATTTTCTAACACTTTTCAAAAGATGTTTTAACTCAGTTGCTTTTGTTAAATATGCTTAAAGTAGATAACTTCAGAATATTCGACCTTGTAAACTTTTTTCAAATAAATAGAAGTGTGTCCCGAAAGTACTTCGAGTTGCTTGAAGACAACATAACACTATTAGATAGTGAAGTTAACGCTTTTTCAACAGTTGTGAAATTTAATCCTAAATACAGAGGGAGAGGTATTTCAGTGCCATACTCGTTAAAAGATGTCATTGATACAGCTGGAATCCCCACATCCTATGGAAGCAGAATATTCAGCAATCACATACCTCAGAAGGATGCTGAAATTGTAAAAAAGCTGAATTCAAGAGGCCTCATTTTGCAGGGGAAGACAAATACTCATGAATTTGCTATGGGAATTGTTACCCCTCAATGCAGGAACCCGTGGGATACTGCCAGAATCACTGGAGGTTCAAGCGGAGGTTCTGCTGCAGCTGTGGCAGCCTGTTATTCGCCATTTTCAATAGGTACAGATACTGCTGGTTCAATTAGGATCCCATCAGCATTATGCGGTGTTACTGGCTTAAAACCTACTTACGGTCTTTTCTCACTTAAAGGAATATTTCCCGAAGCGCCTTCCTTAGACACTGTAGGCCCAATTACACGGTTTGCATCAGACATTCCATTGATTCTGGAATGGATGGGTGCCGTTAACAGATATAATGTTCCTTTTAGTAGACCAGTGAAAGCAGCCATTCTAGAAGAGTTATTTCTTCAGTCAGAAGACCATGTGAGAGAGAAGATAATGACATTTCTCAGCAGAATGGAACATGAAGGAATAATTGAACTGGAATATGTTTCAATCCCCGATCTTGAAAGGGCAGCAATGGCTGAGGATTTGATTGACAGTGCAGAAAACTTTTCCATTCATAAGCGACTATTTCAGGAAAATTCCGAAATGTATACTGAACTTTCCAGGTTGCAGCTGAATAATTCTTCTGAGATAAAGGCACACCAGTACATTGAGGCCAAAAACTTCAGGGAAATATGGGAAAGAAGACTTTCTGCACTTTTCAGAAGATATGACATACTTATTTCACCATCATCTCCGGATATTGCCCCTCTGCATACAGATGTTAGGGATAAGCAGCCAGATTTCTTTCTCAGGTTCTTGAAATTCACAAGCCCATTCAATCTCAGCTCCTGCCCCAGTATTTCTTTACCCTGCGGTTTCCTGCAAAATATGCCTTTAGGATTACAGATTATTGGGAGAAGGATGAGTGACTTTTACCTCTGCAAAGTAGCATCTGAATTCCAGAAATTAAGTGATTTCCATCTATTTTCTCCGGATATTTTCGGTAAAGCCTATCAAGAAATTGTGGAGCAACTTTTTCATTGATTGGTAGAATATAAACAGGCCTGTTCTTGCCTTCCGATCATCGACCCTTACAGAGTGATGATTTCACGAATATTTTTAATGTTATTAATAAGGGCAGGATAAATCTTGCGTCTAAATAACATATGAGAACGAGCATCGAAATTATATTAACCAAAATACCGTACTATATTTTATGGCAGAAACTCCTATAAATAATGATATCAAATTACAGAAGGGAGCTGTAAGTACCATAAGGGGGGTGTTCCAGTCGTTCTCTTATGTCGGACCGGCCGCTGATGTGGCTATCCTGTTACTGGGAACTGTGGAGTTTTCCCTTGTAGCAACTCCTCTGGCAATTATAGTGGCATGGCTGATTTACGGGTTGTGGATGATTACACCATATGAGTTTTCGAAATTTAAAGCAAATGCAGGAAGCTATTATGCCTATTCTGCGGGTGCAACCCCTTCCGGTACCCTTGGTCCCTTTGCCCTCTTTTCCTGGATGGGAGAAAATTTCTCCGGACAGTCATTTGGAATATTAGGCGTTGCAGGTTTTATATTTGCTATTTCTTCATACATATCTGGTATTCCATACCTCTGGATTGGATTTGCAGTGATCATAACACTGTACATGTTCATACTCCCATACTTAGGGATAAAAATTTCAACAAACTATATGGCAGTCACCGGAATTATGGAACTACTGGTTCTTCTCATCGGGTCCATCATAATTATCATCAAGCTTGGTGTTCATAACACAATAGTTCCATTTGAATTTCCGGCTGGTGCTATAGGTTCATTTTTCTTCGGAATTGTTTTCTCCATCGTGGATTTTACCGGCCTCGGAACTGTAACAACGCTATCAGAAGAAGTGAAAGACTCAAAGAAGAAGGTCAAAAAATCACTGCTGATAGCATGGCTACTGGCAGGACTTGCATTGATACCTGCTTCCTATGCTCTCGTTACTGGTTGGGGATTAAGCAGCATAGGATCTTATGCATCTTCTCCAGATCCTGGTCTCATCGTATTCAAGGAATACCTTGGCCCTGCAGGATTTATACTATTGATAATATTCACCATTAACAGCTATTTCTCCTATGGGGTCTCAAAGACAAATGCAGTTAGCAGAATATGGTATTCCGGTGCTAGAGACGGAGTGATCTATCCTAAGTTCATGGCCAGACTGCATCCGAAACATAAGACCCCGGGAAATGTAATGATGGTCTGGCTGGGAGTATCATTTGTCCTTGACATCATACTTGGTCTCATATATGGGCCTACCAACGCAGGACTGGTATTGCTGACTATGGCTGGTATTGCAATTATTGTTGTGCATATTGTTTCAAACACTTCCCTGACATTATTCAGCAAGAATTATCTTAAAAAGACTGGAGAATCCAATTTCCTACTGCATTATGTGGCACCCACTGTTGCCTCCATACTCGGTCTTATTGTCATATACTTTACCGTGGAATCGAACATTGCAACATACATTTCACAACCCACAGCTATCAACCTGGCCTATATGGTGATCGTGATATTTGCAGTACTCTGGGTAGTCATTGGAGCCACAGCCGTGACACTGTACTACAAATTCAAGAAGCCGGATGTCATAGCAAAAGCGGGTGTTTATGATGCAGAAGTTACAGATTGAGGTGAAAATATGAAAAGTGAATATGTTTTGAGTTACGAAAATGCGCCAGTTATAAATACAGAACTCCCCGGCCCTAAGTCGAGGAAGATCCTGGAAAAGCAAGATCTACTTGAAACTGGATCCAGAACATACACTAAGCAGTTCAGAATGGCCATAAAAGAGGCCAGTGGATCAACCATCAGAGATATGGACGACAATGTTTTTATCGACTGGTTTTCGGGAATATGTGTGCTCAACCTTGGCCATAACCACCCTGTCGTGAAAAAAGCAATGGCCGAACAGCTTGACAGGCTTGTCCATATAAACGAAGTCCCTACGGAAACAAGAACTGAATTCCTGGAGACTTTGAATTCAACACTTCCCTCTGGGCTCAGGAACCATGCAAAGACCATGTTTACTGTAACAGGAGCTGATGCATGCGAAGCAGCCATAAGCCTTGCCCGGCATGTATCCGGGAAAAAGACCGTTGTTGTATTTGGAGGCGCCTATCATGGAGTTGCAGGTGACATTATTTCGGCAACTGCAAATCATCACTATCGTGATTTAGCAGGCATAGACAGGGGGAACTTCTACCATCTCCCATATCCTTACTCCTATAGATTTCCATTAAAAGTCAGAGAGGAGGACATTAGTAAAGCTGTAATTGACCAGCTTGAATATCTGATTAAGGATCCATATTCTGGACCAGGTGCCATAGGGGGAGTAATGGTTGAACCTGTACAGGGGGAAGGCGGATACATCGTACCTCCGGCGGACTTCCTTCCAATGCTTAGAGAGGTGACAGAGAAGCATTCTGTCCCGCTGATACTCGATGAAGTTCAATCGGGAGTGGGAAGGACAGGAAAGATTTGGGCATCTGAACATTCACGCATTTCACCGGATATAATGTGCATATCCAAGAGTATTGGAGGGGGTATACCCACATCAATGATAACATACAGAGAGGAATATGACAGGGAGCTCCCTGGTGGTTTCCATTTCGGAACATACAGGGGAAATCAACTTGCCTTAGCTGCTGGAACTGCCATTCTGAAATACCTGAAGGAAACAGATTTACTGTCCCGTGTCACAAACAAAGGAGAATACATAAAGAAGAGACTGAGTGAGGCAATGCAACTTAGCGATAAGGTTGGAGAGGTAAGAGGTTTAGGTTTCATGATCGGAGTGGAGATGGTGACGGACAAAAAGTCCAGGGAGCCGGATATGGAATTTGCCCAGAAACTCAAGTCTGAACTTTTCAGGAATGGGCTTCTAATGCATACCTGTGGGCACTATTCCAATGTACTCCGACACATGGCCCCTCTAACAATAGAGGATGAACTTATCGACAGAGGAATTGAAATATTTCTGGAGAGCCTTAAAAATCTCTCCTGATTTTTTATGATTTAAATGAGAATGATGAAATTTTCCCCAAGCATAGCTGCAGGTTTGGGGTCCGTAAACTCTATTGGAGAGGTTCTTCCAGAACTATTTAGTCACAAAGACGTTATACTTGTTTCCGGCGAAACTTCATTCAAAATGTTCGGTGAGGGAGTAAAAAAAGCACTGGAATCTCATGATTATCATGTGCATGAAATTGTTTTTCAGTTTACTCCAGACAAGTCCGGGATTGATATTTTGAGAGCCAGAGTTCAGAAAGTAGGAGATGAAAAATACCCTTTGATAGCACTTGGTGGAGGTGTGGTAATAGATCTCTGTAAATACATAGCCAGCGAGTTAGACCGCCATCTTATAGTGATCCCAACACTTCTATCAAGCGATGCGATTGCTTCAGGCTATTCAGTGATATGGAACGAAACAACAAACAGGGCTGTAAGAACAAAATCACCAAACATGATTATTGGGGATTATGATATTCTCAAACGGCAACCCAAGAAGTACATTTCAGCTGGAATTGGAGACATGCTTTCTAAGGTTTCGGCACTCTTCGACTGGAGGTTATCATTCTGGATGGGGGGAGAATCCTATAATGATTTTGCAATGACAGTGGCCAGGTCCACCACTGAGCTATTACAGAGAAGGATAATTGATGTATCGAAGATGAACTACATCGGAATTGAAACACTGTTTCTCTCTGAAGTTACAGACGGATACCTCATGGAGCTGGCTGGGTCTACAAGAGTTGCGGCTGGCAGCGAACATCTTTTTACTTTTGCATTGGAATCGCTTGAACCGGGAGGGCTTCATGGTCTATACTGTGGCCTTGGTACAATCATGATGTCATATCTTCAGTCCAGAGAAAATCTCGATATCCGAGGTTATCTTCAGGCGGGAGGATTGCCAACTAACATACAGGAAGCTGGGATAAGCAGGGAAAATATAATTCGTGCACTTACAGTGGCACACAAAATGAGACCATGGTACACAATTCTTGGAGTTAATGGCTTAAGTGAAGGTTCTGCAGAAAGACTTGCAAGGTATACCCAGATTATAGAATGAAAAAATATTGGGGATTGTTTCACGCAGAAAGCTGATATTTAAGCAACTCTGATGCGTTGGACATTTTGGCTGAGAGTACCTCAACCTTTCTGGCGATTCTTTCATTTATCTTCTCTGGTATAGAGATTCTTGGGAAGCCGTCTGCTCTGAGTTTCTCAGAAACTGTTTGTACGTCGAATATGCTCACATGGTTCGTGAACTTCTTGATTTCTTGGAGCCCTATCTCAGATACCTTGCGTCTTGATCCGGAAACTTTTGCAGGTTTTATTATATAGCTGTAATGGGCTATATTCTTTGATTCAGCAAGTCTCAGGGTCTCCATATGAAGGGCCTGAATAAACTCATTACCGAATTCACTCACTAGGAGAATGGAGTTGGTTTTCTCCAGAGACTCAAAAATCTGCTTTGCCACAATTGAAACATTATCAGCAGTCTCGACATAATCAATGGAAACTGAAGCAGATTCGAGAGTGTTTGACCAGGACTCGTAATCCTCTATTTTTTTTCTGTATTCCAGCTCCTCCTTTGACATTATTGAGACATGCATATCTTCAGGACCTTCGATGACTATCTCACCTTCTTCAGTGTGAGAGGGTTTGATAAATGCTCTCTCATTTTTGAACTGGATTGATTTGTAAACTGTCTTTCTGACCTGTAGAGGCTTTATGTCCTTAAGTATTGAATATCCCGTCAGCCCAAAGCTCAATACCATATTGTCGTTTCTCTCCTGGAAGTATTTTCTTGCCAGCCCTCTGATCTTTCCATATATCTGACTTTCACCCATTATTTCCATATCTTCACCTGTTTCTCTCTACCCTTTTTTCCTTTCCATCTTCCGCGAGGTTCCTCTTCATATCTTCAAAGGCTTTCATTTCCTGCATGAGTTTTGAAAACCCTTCCATCTTTGTCTTAAGTATCCCGTTTACAACCCCGTCAACAAACGCCTTCTCCAAAATTTCTGAAATGGCATCGGTTTTGGATTTGAATATTCCATTTGAAACTGCAATATCTATGAGCTTCTCCAGATTCTCACTGAGTTCAACTGATTGCTTTTTCGAGCTCTCCACAATCACCCTAGAGCGTGAAATGTAGTCAAGTGCAGAGAATCTGATGAATTCAGAGCGACTTGGGAAACGCTCGTTTAACCTGAGAAACTCATCAATCTCATCTATCTCCTCCTGTGAAATGCGAAGTGTTATCTTTGTTTCAAGAGAGTCTTGTTTCAAATGCGTCTTAGTTTAATACGTTAGGAGATATTTAAATTTTCTTATTTGTATGTACATATTTCCAATGAAGTACATTCAAATATGTACAATATAAATACGTAATAATCCCGTATTTTATGGGATTTTATAGCATTGAAAATAACTTGCTTGTTAGAATTGTTCTATTCATATGTACGCACTGTACATTTTAATGTATTTTACTCAATATTAATAATACATTATTTCGGAAACATTAAAGTTATTAGAGGACTGGTGATTTAGAAGAATGGACATTAATGATTATGAAAAATTACTTGCCAAGGCCGAGCCTGTATTGTCAGGCTCAAATAAGAACCAGGACAGGCTTCAGATTCCAGAACCTGATATAATATACGAGGGAAAAGTAACCATTATAAGAAATTTCATGGATATGGTCGAACTTATAAACAGAGACCCAAAGCACATCTCAAAATTTCTAATGACGGAATTTGGGATAGGAGTTAACATAAGCGGAAAGAGACTGATTATAAACAGGAAGATATCTGCGGATCAGATAAGCACAAAGATCAGACAGTATATGGATTCGTTTGTAATATGCTATGAATGCAACTCCCCTGATACCGACATTCAGAAGATTGGCAGGACAAATGTGCTTGTCTGCAAGGCCTGTGGAGCTCAGCACCCCATTAGGATAGCTTCTGAGACTGCGCATGAGGATGAAAAGGTTGAAGAGGGAAAACTCTACACCGTTCAGATTTCCAGGATAGGTGCATCTGGGGAAGGACGGGCGTTCTACAGAGGCTATAATATATTTGTACCAGGAGTAAAGAAGGGTGATGTTGTTAAGGTCAATATAAAGAAGATAAGAAACAACACCGCAATAGCTGAGGTTGTAGACAGATCAACCTGAAATCCTGATATAACCCTAACATGAAAGCGTGGACTACCAGTATAATAGTGGATACCAATGTACTCATTTATTCCATTAAGAACAGGATAGACATTGAAGAGATCCTGCTCAGAAAATTCAGGATAAAGTCCATAATTGTCCCGGACTGTGTTTTAAGGGAGCTTGAAGGTTTATCCTCTTCAGTTCCATTTGCCAGTGGAGCACTCAAGCTTGCCGGCAGATTTGACAGGACACCATCTGAGGGAACTGGGGACACCTGTATATTGAAACTGGCCATAGATAAAGGATTTCCAGTTCTTACTAACGATCTCGGCTTTCTCTCGATTCTGAAAAAGAATGGAGTGGGTTGCCTTACCGTAAAGAATAATAGAGATATCGTTCCCTGGTAGAAAGGTAAACAGGGATATGTTTTATTTTACCTAAGCATAACAGGTGAGATGCTCCGGACAGACGACGGCATTTATGTACTTCTAAAAGCCCTGAAAGCCATTGGGGGAAACAGCAATTCCATCGACATTTCTTCATCAGATCTAGGAAAGGCATTGGGACTGAGCCAGCAATCTGCCTCAAGGCTGATAATTAAGGCTGTTAAAGATGGATACATTGAAAGAGGTATCAGCGGACGAAAGCAGAGAATAAACATAACGGAGAAGGGAATGGGAGTTCTGATGCAGGAATTTTCTGAGCTCTCTATCATGCTCAACCAGCAGGAGAAAGCAATAATCAGGGGATATACACAGAGTGGTCTGGGAGAGGGCAGGTATTATATTTCAAGAAAGCAGTACATAGTTCAGTTCAATGAAAAACTTGGATTTATACCATATCTTGGGACGCTTAACCTTAAGATAGACCCTGACTCTGAAGTTGCCCTGAGAAAACTCAGGAGCATGCCTGGAATCCACATAGACGGCTTCCGTACTGATGATAGAACCTTTGGTGCTGTAAAGGCATTTCATGCAAAAATAGATGGAATAGAGTCTGCCCTGATCTTCCCGGAGAGATCGGTTTACAGTGATGTCATTGAAATCATTTCTAGGGAATATCTAAGGGAGAGGCTCAACCTTAAGGACGGTTCCCTTGTAACGGTTGAGGTAAATCTTTCTGGAAACTGATTATCAGAAATCAACATCGATCTTTTTATCTCTGATTTCTGAAATAAGTTTGTCCCTGCGATTCTCAACCTCTTCCTTTTTTAGGCCGCATTCGTAGAGTTCCTGATATATCTCGTAATTTTCATCAAGAGGGTCTTCACTCATTTTACCCTTGTAGATTCTGCTGAATCCACATGTTCTGTCCCCGTCGAAATCAAGCTTATAGAATGTCTCCACACTAACGTCAAATTCCTTCAGATATGTAATGTCATGATATGAGTCGTCCAACTGAATCAATCCTGGTATTGTATCATTGATTAATATATGAGCTCCATTCCTGTGTCCCATGGCTTCCTCAGTTCCACTATCTCAGTATTAATAATCTCTAGCCCACAATCCTCAATCCTCACCTTACCATCAGTTACTGTCCCAATTTTAAATATGGGGAAATCTTTGAATAGAGCGACAAGTTTTTCCTCCTTGTCCGGGCTGCATTCTATTGCCATCCTGCACCCTCCTTCTGAAAAGAGTTTTGCAATTGTCCTGAAGCCCCCCAGCTGGCTTATATCAGCATCGAAGCCAGTCATGGAGCCGAAGCCCATCTCACAAAGAGTCTGTATCAACCCCCCAGAACTTACATCATGGGAAGATTCGATCAAACCTGAACTGACAGCCTCCAGGTATCTTGAAGAGAGAGTTTTCAGCTCTGAAACATCATACCATGGAAGATTCCTGGATTCTATACCCTGGAACTTTAGAAGCTGGCTTCCTCCGAGATTTCCGTCTGGGGTTCCCAGGATGTATATTGAATTGCCTGGTTTTTTGAAATCTGTCGTTACTGCATTTGCGATATCATCCACTATCCCGACCATCATTATGGTGGGGGTCGGTTTAATATTAAACCCGTTTGTTTCATTGTAAAGACTTACGTTTCCAGCTACAACTGGAAGGTTGAAACTGGAACAGAATTCCGATATTGAGGATGCCACCTGAATGAATGATCCCATGATTTCAGGGTTCTGAGGGTTGCCGAAGTTGAGGCAGTCAACGACGCTGTCAGGCCTTGCTCCCGTAACAAGAAGATTCATGAATGCCTCAAACATTGTTGCATAGGTACCTCCCACTGGATCTATGGCAACCATATCAAATTTGGAACCTGAGGTAAGGGCGAGACCCTTTCTGGATGTACGGACTGGCCTGATCACGGCAGCGTCAGAATGAGTTTCATAATTTGGCATGCCGGAAATAGGCCTTATAATTGTGGAGCCCCTCACAGTGTGGTCATACTGCCTCAGAATGGCCTCTCGTGAACAACCATATGGGGACTTGAGGAATGATAAAATCAGATCCAGCATATTTTCCGGTTCAGTTGGGAGAACATAATCCCTTGATTTCTTTTCGGGCAAAGTATAGTTTCTGCAATAAACTGGGCCGGATGTAAGGAACTCTAAGTCGAGATCAAGAACGACCTCTCCCCCATATCGGATTACCAGATTCTTTCCCTCCACTACGGTTCCAATTATGGAATAACTTACATCCCATAGAGAGAAAATTTCACCTATACGGTCAAGGTTTGAAGGATTTACAGCAAGAAGCATCCTCTCCTGACTCTCACTGACCCATATCTCCCATGGCTCCAGGCCATCTTCCTTCAGTATAACCCTGTCAAGGTCTATTACAGCTGAAACGCCTCCCGAAAGGCACATTTCACCCACAGAACTTGAAAGCCCTCCACCACCAAGATCCTTCATTCCGCTTATAAGACCTGCTTCATTTGCCTCAAGTACCGCGTGTATCAGGGGTTCCTTCACTATAGGATTTCCCAATTGAACGACTCCCCTGTTAGAAGAGGACGAGTCCTTCATGTTTTCAGATGCAAAATTTACACCATGGATGCCATCCCTGCCAGTCCCCCCTCCGCATAAGATGAAAACATCACCGACATTTGATGCTCTGCTCCTGGAAATCAGGTCCTTGCGTACAATGCCAACACATCCTGCATTGACAAGGGGATTCCTGTTGAATGTCCTGTCAAAGTCAACAGATCCTGAAACATTTGGAATTCCCACTCTGTTTCCGTAGTCCCTGATGCCACCAACTATATTCTCAAATATAAATCTCTGGCTAAGTGCACCTTGATCGTGCTTTTTCCATGTTTCTCCAAGGAAAATGGAATCTAGTAGAGCGACTGGCTGTGCACCCATGCACAATATATCCCGCAGGATTCCACCAACACCAGTGGCCGCCCCTCCATATGGTTCTATGGCACTGGGGTGATTATGGCTTTCCATCTTTATTACATATGCATGATCCTGATCGAACTCAACGACCCCTGCGTCGTCTTCCATTGCAAGTATGGCGTTCCCACGGCTTAGACCGGAAAAATACTTTTTAAGATAGAATTTTGATGATTTGTAACAGCAGTGTTCGCTCCATGCCTGTGCCATTGCCTGCAGTTCTATATCTGTGGGCTCCCTCCCCATGGTCTTGAAATAGTGCTGCAGCCTTTGCATCTCCTCCAAATCAAGTCCTAGAGCAAGATTTAAGCTCAGAGAGGAAAGTTCTGAAGCAGAAGATCTGGTAAGCGGAATTTCCACCCTGTACTTTCCTTCAGGCATTTTCAAACCTCTTCAATCTTAAATTCCTGTATAACTGGGTTGGTAAGTATTTCTGAAGATATTGTTTTTACATCTTTCTCTGCGTCTGCTTTATTTCCTGAGAATTCAAACTCAAACGTTTTGTAAATTTTTATGGTCTTGATTCTTTCATATCCAAGAGTATGAAGGCTCTTCAGAACAGTAAGTGCCTCTGGATCCTCAACCCTGGACAGATATGTTACAGTAACCCTGAATTTTGGCATAGGGGTTAAGCATTGATATGGATTAAAAATTAATCATGATTAGGTGGGAAACTGTGGATAGTTTCAACTATCGGTCTTAGCTCCTCAAAAACACTTGAGGATTTCTCTGCAATTGTGCCCGTAACAATGACATCTGCACCCGCCTTCAAGAGAACTGCAGCTGATGAGGCGCTTCTGATTCCACCTCCAGCGATTACTGGGATTTTAAGAGCCTCCTTCAGTTTTGAAACAACTGACGGGGATATGGTTGTTGGGCTTCCACTCCCTGCCTCCAGATATACAAGATCCATTCCCATCATCTCTGCAGCAAGGGCATAGGAGAGGGCACTTTTCCAGTCTTCCCGTCCAATTAGATCTGCTTTTCCCTGCCTTCCCACAGTCATTCCGGGCTCAAAAACCAGATAGGCCATGGAAATTGTCTCGATCCCCATTTCCCTGAGAATTATGGAGGCTTTTCTCTGGTGGCCTATAATGAAATCCCTATCCTTTGAATTGAGCAGGCTCATGAAGTATATCGCGTCGGCATAGCGGCTGATCATGGCAGAGGATCCGGGAAAAAGAATTATTCCTCTTGTAACCTCCTTTTTAATTGCATTTACAGCACGGTCCATTTTTGCTGAGTCGATCTCTGTAGATCCCCCAAGCATTATAAAATCAGTTCCAGCTTTCTCTGCTTCAACTGCTATCTGGACTGATTTTTCATCTTCCTGAGATGCGGGATCTATTAGTGTCATGTGCACGCGACCTTTGGAAAGTTTCTCTTTTAAGGAATCCTTGATATTCAAGCCAGACCACCTACTGCAAAGGAAAGAAGGCCAAGTATCATTCCAATCTTTGAGATCTGCTGGCCCATCCCAGGGTTTTTAAGGGCAGTATACCCTGACGCTAGAAAGGCTGCGTCAGCAAAAATCACCACTATCAGGTAATATACGCTGAATATAGAGAAGTAGAATGGAAGATAGGATATCACCACAACTGCAATAACTATTCCAAGAGCAATGTAGGAGGCATTCTTTGCGCCAATGCTCATAGGGAGTGTCTTTCTGCCAACGTCTCCTCCCATATCCTGAATGTCTTTTATTATCTCTCTTGACAGATTGGCCAGGAAT
>DAHWLW010000004.1:0-14362 GCA_027343465.1 Thermoplasmatales archaeon
ATCTGAAGCGTCTTCTATGACCGTAGCAGCTGCAAATGCATCGCCACTACCCGTGACAACCGCTTTTCTACCAAGAGGTTTTATATTCTCCATACTTTTGAATTTCGTTAAATAATTTTTGATTGATATAGCGTAGTCCTCTTCCATGTTTCATAATTATATCTTCGTACATTAGGGTGTCTCAACTTTCATTGAATCATCAGTGTATGCCGAATTTTACCAACTATTTCACATTAATGGACTATACCAGACAATCGCTTACAGGTACAAAACAGATGAAAAAATATGGCAATAGGCCTGAATATCATTACATAAAATCTCATGCCATTATTCAACAGTTGAGAGGGAAAAGAGATCGAGAAGGATAGTGAAAATCGTATTTTGCTAAAACATGACATACCTATCATCATAGTATAATTCACGGAGTCTTGAATTAGAAAAATTTTTAAACCAGTTAGAATGCAGCTAAATATACAATTTCTGTATTTAATCCATTATGACTGTTGAAACGGAGAAGGGATCGGGGGAGGGTTTGAATCCGATCAGGGTGGGCCATGTTCGATGGACTATTATCTTGACCCTGTTTGGATTGATCACCTTTGATTACATAGATAGAGGATTGGTAAGTTCAGCGCTACCTGTTCTTACTACTCTCTACCACCTTAATGGGGTGGAGCAGGCTGTCATCGGTGATGGATTCACATATGGTTATCTCATAATGAATCCAGTGGTTGGGATTCTCATGGATCGAAAGGGTCTCAGGCTTTTGATGGCATCCTCGGGGTTCGCATGGGGTTCCGTGCAGGTAATAACGGCTGGTGCCTTTGATTTCCTGTATCTTGCAATTGCAAGAGTGTTTCTTGGAATCGCAGAGGCTGTTGGTTTTCCAGGAGTTGTCAAGATAACTTCCAATTGGATGACAACAAGGGAAAAGGCAAGAGGAGGTACTATCAGTGATTCTGGAGTTAATGTGGGAATTGTTCTGGGTTCACTGGTTCTACTTGGCTTTGATCTGATAATTCCCAGTGATGTTGCTTGGAGATATGCGTTTATCTTCAGTGGTCTTCTGACTATAGTCTTTGTATTCGTTTTGATCTATAACCTGTATGATACACCAGAAAAGCATCCGAGAATCTCCAAAGCAGAGCTGGAGTATATTAGGAAAAATCAAGACCCTGTTGTGGACCAGAGCAAAGTTAACGTATATCAATGGTTTGGAACAATGGATTACTGGGGTTTTCAGCAGGGTTTGGGGGCTCAGGCAGGAATATTTTATGGACTGCTGGCATTTCTTCCGCTATACCTTTCAGTTGCAAGGCACTTCACGCTGACATTAACACTTGGCTATACCGCTCTGATCTGGGGAATGGGTTTTGTGGGGGAAAATATAGGTGGATTCGTAGTTGACTATTTAATACGAAAGATAGGCCCAAATCGTGCAATGAAGATTGGCTTTTCCGTGAGCTCTTTGGGAGTTACTCTGGGACTTGCTGCAACTGTATTTTCAACATCGCCTATAACAGCAGTGGAAATACTAATGATCACTTTCTTCTGTCTTAGGTGGTCCGGTATCCAGTGGTCTGCAGCGTCCTTTATAGTTCCCAAAAAACTGGCTGGTCAATGGGGAGGTCATATCGGATTTTGGGAGACCCTTTGGGGAATAGTCATACCTCTGGTCTTCGGTGTAACCATACTGGTAACGAAGGCCTACACAGAGGGAATGATAATAATGATATTTGTTGGTGTTGTTTACTTCCTTGGATCCGTAGTCTTCACAAGGTACAGGCCACTTAAATTCCGCGGAGAGGGAGCACCATAAATAAAATAGTTCACCAAAATTTTTTATTATTTTTTTAAACTCTTACAATTAATCCTATTTTTAAATGCATAGGCTTGTTTAAATACAAAGTGTAGTTCGGGTGAATGGGTTCCTTTATAACACATTAGAGGTCATATTTTTCTTCAGCATTGAATTAAGATACACATATGACAGAAAATATTGGTAATGAAGAAAAATCTGGTGGCGAGGTAATATCAGAATACCTCAAAAAACAGGAGACTGAATTTTTATTTACATTGACTGGGCATACAATTCTTGGTCTGTACGATGCAATTTATGATACACCTATAAATCTGATATCAGTAAGGCACGAGCAGATAGCTGCTCATATGGGAGATGGGTATTTCAGGACAAGCCATAAACCAGGCGTAGTAGCAACACACGTCGGTCCTGGGCTATTGAACGCTGCAACTGGAGTGGCTACAGCCGCATTTGACTCTAGTGCAATGGTGGTAATATCTGGAGATGCCCCTTCACTGTATGAAGGAGCTGGACCTCATCAGGAAATGAATATGATTACTGATATGGCTCAATACCTCTCCTATTTGCCATTTTCAAAGAGAGTCTGGAAGGTATCACATATAGAGAATATTGAGAGAATTTTGGCACGTGCTTTTTCAATGGCGACCTCTGGGAGACCTGGGCCTGTGCTTGTAGATGTTCCCATGCAGATATTCAATCAGAAAACCAAATACCATAATTTATTCAGGGAAATATATCGCCTTAACCGAAATAGAATCACGCCTACAGAAGATAAGATAGATAGTGCGATCAGCCTGATCCTGAACAGCGAAAAACCTCTCATTCTAGTAGGAGGAGGAGCAAGGATATCAGAGGCGGAACAGAGTTTACTTAATTTTACTGAAATACTCAACGCACCTGTTGTCTCCACTCTGAACGGAAAAGGAGTATTTTCGGAATTACATCCTAATTCCCTGGGATATCTGGGAGGTTGGGGTAATCCATCAGCAAATAAAGCTACAATTCAATCTGACCTGATAATAGCGCTTGGAACGAGATTTGGAGAAGTGAACTCAAGCTCATGGGTCAATGGATACAGTTTCGATTTCAATAAATCAAAGCTTCTGAGGATAGACATAGATGAAAGTGAATCAGCAAAAAATTACCCAGAGGATCTGTTCATCATTGGTGATATAAAGGCTACACTTGATTTGATAATCAAGAAACTTGCAAACAGAATAAGGAAAGGTCAAATAGCCGGGAAAACGTGGTTTGAAAAACACAAAACAGACCTCAACGAATATTTTGACAATTTTATGCGCATCAAGTCGGAAACTCCTTTTATCAGGCCTGATTTTATTATTAAGACCCTTCAGGAATATGTTAACACTGATTACTCCACATGTCTTGTAACTGATGTTGGATGGAGCAAGAATGGAATAGCCCAGTATCTGAAACTAAATAAACCGAAAAATTTTATCACACCAGGCGGCCTTGCGACCATGGGATTCTCGCCGCCAGCTTCCCTTGGTGCCAAACTTGGTGATGATACACTGAACGTTATATGTGTAGTAGGTGATGGTGGACTTACCTCGACAATTTCCTCCCTATTTACGGCAAAACAGTACAATATTGATGTTACGTTCCTGGTAATGAATAATTACAGTTTCGGGACCATTCAGGGACTCCAGAGAGGTTACTTCGACAAGAGATTCACGGGAACAGCCTTCTTTGATAAAAAACATGAAATGTATAATCCTGACTTTGTGGGCCTTGCTAGATCCACTGGAATTAAGGGAGCAAAGGTAGAGAAACCTTCTGAACTCCTCCCTACCTTAAAGGAATTCATAAATGATGGTGAACCTGGTCTCATAGAGGTACCAACCGAACTTCAGCCTGATGTTCCGATCACCGGTTACTGGTCTATAACTGACCTTTACAAAGGAAAACTTGCCTATATGTTCGATAATAAGGGGAATGCGATATGAAGGAGATTATGCCTTTAATAAATGGTAAATCTGAAAGAACGAAAAATAAATTCGCAACCTTAAATCCTGCCACCTTGGAACCCATTGCAGATGTTTTCATGGCAGATGACCAACAGATCAAGGACTCGGTTAACTCGGCGAATGTTGCTTTTGAAGAATGGAGCAAGCTAAATATTACAAAGAGGGCTGAGTACCTAAAAAGGGTTGCCGATCTTATTGACGGTGAGAGGAAAGAGATAGCAGTTCTAATTACACAGGAACAGGGTAAACCATACAAGGAGTCTTACAACGAGGTGAATAATGCTTACAAGGTTTTGTACTATTATTATGGGGAGGCCAGGAGGACTACCTCAACAGTGGTACAAAGTGAGCAGGATACCATATTTTCGGCGACTGTAAGAAGACCTCTGGGCATAGTATTTGTTGTAACTCCATTCAACTCACCTTTTTCGATACCATTCTGGAACATAGCACCAGCACTACTTCACGGAAATACCGTCATATTCAAACCCTCCTCAGTCACTGCTGCTGTAGGGGGAAAGATATCAGAGCTGTTCCAGAAGGCAGGATTGCCATCTGGGGTTTTAAATACCTTGCACGGAGAAGCTAGTAGGATATCTGAAATTATACTGAATGACGAGAGGTGCAAATTTCTGGCATTTACTGGTGGTAGCGAGGTTGGAAATAGGCTTTCTGAGATAAATGGAAAGTTCAGAAGAAGGCAGATTCTTGAACTTGGAGGAAAGGATCCGGCAATTGTGCTGTCTGATGCTGATATTGAACTTGCAGTGTCTAGTCTGTTATTTGCATCATTCAGTAATGCTGGTCAACGTTGTACAGCTGGTTCCAGAATACTTGTGGAACGCTCCGTTTATGATGTATTCTGTGAAAAATTCATAAATAGAGCGAGGAATATAAAAGTAGGTAATGGTATGGAAAAAGAAACAATGATGGGGCCGGTCGCTTCTCTCAAACAGTACAGAACAGTATCCTCATATATAACAGATGGGCATGAGAGGGGAATTGACCTCAAACTTGGCAAGAGGGAATACCCCACTAATCCTGACAAAGGGTACTTTATAGAACCAACTGTATTCAGTGACGTGGACAGAAAGGATCCCCTTTCTCAGGAGGAGATCTTTGGGCCTGTGGTGAGTCTTATACCTGTTGATGATCTTAATGATGCCATAGAAGTTGCTAACTGCACAGAATACGGACTTGTGTCTGCTATATATACAAAGGATCTGCAGGCAGCTTTCCGTTCAATAGATCAGATCGATGCAGGTGTAACCTTCGTAAATCAGGGACCTACGGGGATAGAATATTCTCTTCCATATCTGGGTACGAGAAAATCAGGTTTCGGAGAGGAGCTTGGTCTAACCTCCATAAACAATTATACAAAGACCAAATCAATTTATATTGATTATTCATATTCAAGAAGATCATTCTTCTGGTAAAAACTTCTCATAATTTAATCAATATTTTTAAAATGTCATTTCTCTTCATTGCAGGAATGAGCCATTTGTCTAGATCTTTGATTGACCCTTCATAATCCATAAGTACATCAAATCGTGAGAAGTTTTTGGTCATTATTTCTGCGGAGCTGATGAAATCTGCCTTATCGTAAATAATTGAACCATTGAGACTGAGTTCCTTTCTTATGATCACTGATTGAGATACACTATATTCGTATTCATCTAATCCAGTTATGATGACCTGTGAACCTGAAACGTGGGATTTAGCCATTTTGAGCCATACATCTACGGTTGCTGACCGGCCAACTGTATCGAGCAGATTCAGAGGTGGGGACGCGTGAATCTCCTTTGTTTGCTCAATGTCTCCGATATTAATAACCCTGAATCCCTTTGACTTTAGAAGGGAAACCTTTTCGGGGGAAGATTCCAGAATAATTGGTTCCGTGAAATTTAATATATCTGCAAGAATGTACGCTATAGTTCCAGTGCTACCGCCGCCAATGATAATTAGCTGCTTGGATCTGTCTTCAAACTTGGCGAGTGCTCTGCGCATTACAGCAACTGGCTCAATAAGTGCTGCATAACGCAATTCAAGCGAGTTATCTATCTTCAGTAGAAATTTAGATGGGAGATCAAAGACTTCGCTAAGTCCACCATTGGAATTAACGCCGATTGATATTTTATTCCTGCAGGTGTTTACATGGCCAGCTTTACAATCAGGACATTCTCCACAGAAATAATTTGGAAACACTACAACCTTGTCTCCTTTTCTAACCGATTTTCCTTGCATGTCCGAACCTTCTCCGTCAAGAACAAACCCAGATATTTCATGACCAAGTGAGATTGCTTCCTTTACCTTTCCTCTTCCACCAAAAACAATGTTCTTATCTGATCCGCATACGCCAATGAATTCAGGTTTGATCCTCACATAATCTTTCTCAATTTTTCCAGGTTCAAAAGTGACCTGTCTGAATCCGTTCAAATCATCAAAAAGTATTTTCCACATTACAATTCACCTGTATTTAAAAGTAAAGGGACTGGACCATTTCCCTCATTCTGTTATATGGTACCTGCCCTGAGGCTGATGAACCTACAAGATCAGCATAAACAAGATCTGAACCAAGAGAGACTGCGGCAACCCTTGTAATTCTTCCAAGTCTGCCCATGCCCATGATTGCCATTGGTTTCCTAAGAGATTTTCTGACCGAATATGTTGCCTCCAGCAGAGATAAAATATCGGCAGTTTCATTTATATAAGTAGCTATCTTCAGCATATCAGCACCCGATTTTGCCTCATCCCCAGCAATTTTTTCAAGTGTTCCTATGTCTGGAGTACCATTGAAATCATGATGTGAAACTATTACGCCTATGTTTCTGGAGTGAGCGTTTTCAATCAGCTCTTTAGATCTCAACTCGTTCTCCATTATGGTTGAAAGTTCTATATCAATAAAAGCTGGGTCGAATGAGATTGACCTTTCTAGATAATTCATACGTGCCTCAGATGACAATTTTACCTGACCACCTTCGATAGGAGATCTCATGGTAAAAACAAAGGGTATTCCTAATTGTTTCAGAAATCCCATACATTCATCCGGATTGAATCCGTATGATAAAAGAAAATCTGACCTGATCTCAACCAGATTCAAATCAGCCTTCCTTTCTGCAAGGATATTCTTGGTATTAACTGAGAAATCCAGAATAGGGACACAAATAACAGGGTCCTTCCCCAAGGCAATGAATTTATTTTTGAATTCTTGGGAAAGAGTTTCCCTAGCAATCCTTCTTTCATTCATCTATTCCACTGAATCAGTCCTTTGGCAATTCTCCAGGTGGTGTATATGTCCATAATAGGATCATTGTGTCTCTGCCAGTATTATAGTGCCTATGCATTACTCCCTTAGGTATGAACATATACTGCATGCTTTTGAAAGGTAGCGTCTCGTTATCACTTTCCACCACTCCACTGCCCTGAATGATGAAATCAATCTCCTCAGAATTGGGATGATTATGAAGAGAGGATGATTCACCCGGCTCAAAATATGTGATTCCGCTTACAAAGTACTCTGAGTTGCATTGGTCCCTGTCTATTGTCCGAAAAACCTTTCTCACCATACCCTTCTCGTCTCCCAGCCATATTTGCTTTCCGTCTTCGAACGGATCTAATACTCTCACTTTCATGTATTGTACATTTTTCCCGCTTTATTAAATAGTCCCTCTATAGTGTTAGAATATACTCTTAATTATACCGAAATCTTACTTTGAATATGACAGTGAGCCGAGCGGTGCTTAGACATAGGAATACTCACAGCTTTGCGGTGAAACAGAGAACCTATAATTTTCGATATTTACATTCATCTGAATTTTATCTCTTCTTTACTGACGTCCTTAAAGCTTTTAGTGAATTGCAGGTTGTATCAATATGAAAATTGCCAATTTTGAGCCATTTCCAACAATAAATATTAAAAGAGTTCGGATGTCAAAACGTACGTTGCTGATGTATGCAAATATAATGAAGTTTGAGACAAGGAAATAAAAGGGATGTTAGAATGTTTTTATGGAGAATTTATATGTTTTGCATTAGCTTCAGAGAGATGAGTTCTTTAGAATTGTTACACCAAAATCATAGCGGAAGGGGGTCATAAAGTTGGTACTAGTTCTTGAACTGGGGCACATAGTTGCTGGACCGTCTGCAGGGCTCATACTGTCTGATTTGGGTTACGATGTCGTGAAGATTGAGAAACCAGGTGAAGGGGATGTTTCGAGAAGGCTTACAAATCAAAGCTCAGGTTCATTTCCATATTACAACCGAAATAAACGAAGCATAGCGATTAACTTAAAGGATGAAAGGGGGAAGGATATTTTAGGGAAGTTATCAATGAAGGCAGATATTATCATAGATAACCTGAGTTACGGCACATTGGATAGGTTAGGTTTTTCCTATAGTGAACTCTCTAAAAATAATCCCGGGCTCATTTATCTTTCTCTCAAAGGATATGGGAAAGGACAGTACGAGAAGAGAAAGTCGCTTGATTATCCAATTGAAGTTCACAGTGGACTTGCATATATGACCGGCTTAACTGGCAGACCCATGAGAGTTGGTGCTTCACTTGTAGATATGGGTGCTGCAATGTTCGGAGTTATTGGTATATTGAATGCCCTAATGGAAAGGGAAAAGACTGGCATGGGAAAATATATCGATGTTGGTCTCTTTGAAACTGCCATGTTTTTCATGGGTCAACACATTTCCACTTATCAGATACTGAATAAACCTCTGAAACCTATAAATGAGGAAGGTTTTGCTTGGGGAATATATGATTTCTTTGAAACCAAGGACGGAGGGAAAATTTTCATTGCCGTCACTACAGATATGCAATGGAAGGAATTCAGCAAAGCTCTCGTACCAGAACTTAAAGATGACCCATCTCTCGACAGAAATGAAGGTCGTTACTCAAAAAGGAATACTTTAATTCCAATACTGGAAGAAAAGATAATGACCATTGACTCACAAGAACTTTTCAAAACTTTAGACCGGATCAATGTAAGCTATGCTACCCTCCATCGCCCTTGGGAACTTCTTGAAGATCCTCACGCAAGGCCAAAGATGTTTACAGAAAGATACAAAGGTAAGGATATCACGGTACCCGCAACACCCTTAGGTGGAAGATACATTAGGGACCCACCTGAACTTGGTGAAAATGATGAAGAAATATTGAAGTTCTTAGGATTCTCAGAAAATGAGATAGATGTCCTGAAAAGAGACAAAATCATCTGAGGAAAAATAGTTAGATACTTAAAATAATTCTGCGCTCAATCAGCATTTAACATATAACCGGTTTGATAGCAAATTATAATATGTTTTGACTATCCATTTCTATGATTACGGACGATACACTTAGGGAGGGTTTGCAAACTCCCGGATTCAGTTTTACAATTGATGAGAAATTGAAAATGGCAGAGATTCTTGGAAATTCTGGCATTACCAGAGCTCTGGTTTCATACCCGTCTGCACATATATCTGAGGAGGAGATAACCAGAAAGATAGTTGAGAGAAACTATTTCAAAGAGGTTTTCGGTCTTGGCAGAACATTGGAGCTTGATATTGACAAAATTTATTCAACTGGAGCGAATATTTCTTTACATCTTCCATTTACTTTGGAAGACATGGATAGCGTACTGAAAGCTGTAAGATATGCATCATCCAAGGGAAGGATAGTTGAGGTTGGCCTAGTTGATGTAACAAGGTTTACCGATAAGGAACTGATAAGTCTGGCAACTAAAGTTTCAGAAGCTGGTGCCGATGTCATTCAATTACCTGACACTAAGGGTCTAGCAACTCCTTTTAGAATGAGGAATATTGTGGAACTGGTAAAGAAGAATGTCAGTTCTATGCTCGAAGTGCATTGCCATAACGATAATGGTTCCTCCGTCGCCAATGCGCTTGCGGGAATAGAAGCAGGTGCAGATTATGTGGACTGCTCTATATTTGGAATTGGTGAACGGAATGGCATAACTGATCTAGCCTCTATTGTAAGCATATTGGAATTGGAGGGTCAAAAGACTGGGGTCAATATCAAATCTCTCCTCAAATGTTATGATTTTCTACATGACTTGATTCTGGAAAAAATTGGTCCATCACTCTTTGATGCTAACTTCCCTGTATTTGGAGAAAATACGTCTGTGCACACTGCCGGTACCCACGCAGCTTCCTCAAGGGTATTTACTGGAAGTAAATATTCAATCAACGTATACACAGGCAAACATATGATAAAAAATATCCTTAGAACTTTAAACATAGACATTCCTGATGATATGCTCACCAAATTGGTTGGAATGATCAAGGACATTTCAGTATCTACAGGAAAAAGCGTGAATGTGGAACAGATATCTAAAATGTGCAGAGAACTAATTGAGGACGAGAAAAGTATATCCTGAGCTGCTGTATGTTTAAACACCTCCGAAGAAATGTTATCGGGGGGGGGCGGATCTTCTAGTAATTTTCCTGACTGAATATTTGCATTCTAGTGACATACATTTCCGCTCTGCCCAGATGCAGACTCCATTTCGCATCTGACATATTCCCGACAGTTGAATTCAGCTGATCCCAACGTGTGGTGCGAGATTTTATAAGTATGAGAACGGAGAAATGTACAGTTAGAATAAACACAAATCCCTAACATTCTGAATATTTGTATGCATTGATTATCCTCCATGCAACGCTTGGCTTAAAATCTTTAGTCCAGTAAAGGAAAAGGTAGAATAGGATTGATTTTTCTCATCCCTGTATGGGTCTTAGGCTACCTCACTCAAAAAATAAAAAAAATTCTGAAAATAATAATGAAATGCTATTGCTCGCCAACACTACTTTCAAATGTTAACTAATTTTCCAAGATTCTTAGCATTCTCCACTACAATGATTGTTCCAAGATTTGAACTCTTCAAGTTATTGCCTTAATTCTTCATTCCGTAAATGAATACACAATAGTAATCCAATTGCAGATTAATGTAAAAGAAATAATCATATAAGTAAAAGGGATTTTAACCATGACACCGCTTGTTTGAAAAACGCTCACCAAGAAAGGCCATCAATCTAACAAATAGTGGTTTGATGTTTAAAAGGCTAAAGAAATATAATAAAGCAGAGAAAGCGTTCCAGAAAGCTCTGGAGATTGAACGGGAACAGATGGGTGATTCCCATCCTGACGTTGCAATTTCACTTAACAACCTGGGGATGCTCTACTTTGATATGGAACATTACAGCAGAGCGAGGATATTGCTTGAGGAGGCTATTAAAATAGCAGACAATATACCGGATAATGACAGCATTTCTCTGGCAACTTATCTTAACAACCTCGGTTCCCTTTATACTATCCAAGGCAACTATCAAAGGGCAGAACCTCTGCTTTTGAGGGCTTATGAGATTCATAGGAAAGTACTGGGAGATAACAATCCGGACGTCGCGACGGATCTTAATAACATTGGCTCTTTTTATTTGAATCAGAAAAAATATGATCTTGCTCAAAAATTCTTTTCTGATGCCCTTCAAATTGATCAGAAGATTTTCGGAACCTTACACATGGATGTTGCTATAAGATTGACAAATTTAGGTCTTCTCTTCGAAGAGCAGGGGTTATATGAAAAGGCTCTGGAATTTCTTAAAAAGGCCGTGGAAATATATGAAAAAATGAGACACACGGAACTAGAAATAGATAAGATTCAAGTGGCGATTGATAGGATAAACAAGCAAATAAGTCATTGATAATTCAAGATGACTTATTGTGATTTTGATTAATACTCCTTAACTAATACTTTACTGCTCAATTCTATATATGTATACAATTTTTAACAAGATTAGACCTGAAGTTCATATTGCTGTGTTTAGCTTTAACCTCTAACTCCCGCCAATTTACATAATTGGTATGACCAGCCCGTCAATTATGATCCTTGACTTCTTCGGTATCTCCGATATTTGCCATTCGTCGCCTACCTTGAGCCTGTTCACTCTTTTAAGGTGGACGAGCACATCACCGGGGGAATGTTTCCTCTGCATGCCCTTTAACTTCAGCATGGCATATATGCGGTAATGCATCATAAGTGCAATGAAGTTGATGAACATCCATCCCTGAAGCTGGTGATCGGCCCTCATGTATGAACGATCCGCATGTATTGTGTTCTTGAAAGTGTCGTATGATTGCTCTATTTCAGTTCTGGATTTTAGCATGTCATACACAATCTCCGCTGAAACTCTGAAACTGGTAATGACCGTTCATGTTCCCATCCTCTCCTTTGCTTTGCAAAGGTGGATTCCTTCACATTGGAATTGTGCCTGAGGAAGTCATTCTCCTCCTCAGCCCTCAAGAAATCGTTCCTGAACTTTAGGATGGAGTGTTTCCCGAGGAATACTTCCAGTAGAATGTGGGATGATCCTGGAACATGAAGTGCCTCTCACTTCCATGATCATATCTTATGATTCTGGAATTCATTTCAGCGGCATTTTGTATGATGTGCCCTGATCATCAAGGTTCCTGATGTTCCTTGCTGAATAGAAACCTGAATTAACCACAAGAAGAATGTTTAAGACCTTTGTTTCCTGCATTGTCATTTTCAGTGACGCAACATTGTTCACCGACCCAGGAAGCATGAGGAAATATGACGGTCTCTTCATGATCCAGTTAGTTAAGGAACAGCACCTGCACTTGCTGAAGGTACTAAACCATGCTGTTGTGGCCAAGTGTTGCCAATATGATGCCCTCGCTCATTTACAATGCGTGGGTGAGATCAACGGCAAGATACCTGTCATCCTTCATCATGGATTTCATGAAGCTGATCATTGTGTTCCTGTCCATTCCTATCCTGCGGATCATGTCACCAAGGGAATCAGGTAACAAATGTGCATCCTTCACCAATTCGAACAGGTATGATGTGGCATAGAGGGACTCAACGTTCTTCAGGGGTGAACTGTGCAGAAGGCGCATGCATGCGAATACAAATATCTCTCCATTCCGGAAAGTTATTTTTCAGCCCTTCAATGAGATCAGGGGACAGGTGATGCACGAGGGAATGATGCGCCGTATTACTTCACAGCAACCTGATCAAGCCTGCGCATGATCCTCTTTGCCCTAGGCTCAGTAAAACCATCAGGTGTGATCCTGCCAAGGAACTTGTCTGTTAGGGGCTATGCCCTCTTCTTCTGCTTATTCCAGATGCTGTGAACCCTGTACATGTAATAGAGAGTATCCCTCTTTCTCTGCTCAAGCGTTCCCTTTTTCTTGTACTTCATGTCCCAGTCAGAATAGTAAGTCATGTTATGTATAGACATAATATGTACCTCCATAGATCTTTGCATCAGACTCTGAGAATTAAAATATCTATCAAAGTATTTTGTTTAAAAATGCCGGAGTTAGAGGTTAATTGGTTGGAGAAGATTTACTAATATTGATATTGAGGTATTTAGTACCATATTGAAATGAGGTTAGTAGAGACAATGAGGGGGCGGATATGCTGCATTTGGCAATAGAACACAGAGCACCATTGGGTATAGGAATAATGAAATGAAAATAAAATGGAAAAGTTGTGACATCTAAGAAGCCAAAACCTCTACTAGGGAACCAAATCATTACCAAAATTCATTCGTTAAAAGAGATAATATTTTCCTCTCTGCATTTCTTATATGGTAAAGTACTGTAACCTTAGACAAATTCATCTGCTCGGATATTTCTGTTAAATTCATCCGCTTTGGCCATTCGAAATAACCTCCAGTATGAGCTAGTTTTAATGATTCGAGCTCCGCTTTTGTAAGTCCCATAGAACGCATAAGTTCTTTGCTGAGAAGTACCCCGCTTGTAACGCTTTCTCCTTGCTCAATCCTTCTATAATTATGCTCCACTATCCTGTTGGTTAAAGCAACCTTGTCCAGCGCTGTATCGATAAACTCCTGATCAAAGGAGAGAAAATGAAATGTCTCCATTCCGTCGTGGGCAATTATTGGGAACAATGGAACAGACATTGTGGACATGATGCCCCCCATGACTCCATGACCATCCTTGATTCCCTTGAAGTCGACGAACTTACCTCTTCTTGTAATTGTAAGATCTTTGAAATCCTTAAGAATGGATTTGTTCACCTTATTCTTGTTTCTAGGGACTGCTTCAGCGAGAAGAAAATTTTTACCTTTCCCAATAGGATAAACATAGGATGAGAAAATAGGGCTATCAAGCATTACAGCTGCAGTACTCAAACCACAGGAACTCTTTATTGAGAAGCTAACAAGGTACACAATATAAAAAGCATTATACTGAAGAATATAACCATTACGGTAAATGTGACTCTATGACAGAGTTGTCACTACTCTTCTTTTTCAATTTTGAGACCGGATCTTTTTCCCGGGAATTACTGAAATTGTGAATCCCGTGACATAATTATTTATGTGGAATTTTGCAGACAAATCTAAATATTAGGCAATTAGATAACTTTCTCCCAAGTGTTAACTAATAGATATTAATCCAAGGTTATCATGGATAATGCAACAACTCTTAATAATGACTTTTTCTCCAATTTGGATACGAGCGTGAACCCCCTTGAAGATTTTTATTCATTCAGTT